>JAFYFJ010000020.1 GCA_017543835.1 Alphaproteobacteria bacterium
ACGGTATTGTGAAACGCAAATCTTATAAACAAATTCGACCGGCCGGTATTTCGACCTTGCGCATACCGATATCCGATTACGGCACAACGGCAATTTCGGCTCCGATGGCCTCGCCGACGGCGGCCGCTCTCGCCGGCTCGTCTTATGCGCCGGCGGCACCGGCCTATGCCTCGGCACCGGTTGAACCGGTTAAGAAGAAAACCGATGTTGCCGCAACCATCGACCACGCGTTGTTTAAGTTTGACGATGATGACGACGATTTCGATTTGGATATCGATTCTTTTGAAAAGGCGGACATCAACAAAAAGAAACGCACTACCGCCACAGCCAAAAAGAAAACCAGCTTTGATGATGACGATGAGGAAGATTATAAGCCGAGCCGCGCCGCTAAATACGACTTTGATGATGACGATGATGATTTTGACGAAGATGAGGGCGATTTAGAAGAAGATGAACGTCCGATTCGCAAAACAAACCGCAGCACCAAGAAATCCGATGAAAAAGAAAAGCGGACAACCCGCGCCCGCAGTGCCGAAACTAAAGAATCAAGCCGTAGCGAAAAGACAACCCGCAGCAAGCGCGCCGAGAAAGATTCGGAAGAAACAGGCGCAATTCACAGTCCGGTTTATGATACTTTGTCGCAAAAGGGTTACGATGTTCTCACCAATGTCAGCGTCGGCGATACCTTAATTGATTTTGTCGGTGTTTCCGAAAACGAGATTTGTTTCTGTTTGGTGGATAAAGAGACGGGCGATTGGCTTGCCGACGAGGAAATGTTTAACGGCGAAGAGCCGTTGTGGTTTTCCGAAAACAGTCACCGCGTTTCGCCGGTATGCAAGTTGAATACGGCGCGCAAGGCTCTTGAAGACAAGCTCGAAGACGAGGGCTTTGAACAGAACTTGAGCTTCTATGTGGTGATTCAAATGGCGAATATTATCAATGCCGACGATATGTTTGAAATTTGGAACAATATGCGGATTAACGTTACGCGCATTAACCGCGGTGCGCCGAAAGAAATTAAGCTGTTATCCAAGCAATTGACGGAAGTTGAAGACAAGCTGACAAAGAAGGACTTGGATAAACTGAAAAGCGTTCTTAAAAGTTTGAAATAATTCAGATAAGAGGGAAAAATGGCAAACGACCGCGGTGAAGAATATAAAGAATATGACAAAGCTGTCCGTTGGATGATGATTACTTTCATTATCTGTCTTGTCCTGACGATTTTGCTGTTTATTTTTTCGTTGCCTTTATCATATTTGGTTGGGCACGGTATTTCTAAATCTTCAACGGCAGTCGTGAATAAATTTTTGGCCCTGATTGTCAGCAATCCGGATCACCTTTTTGATATGTATGGAAAATGGTCGCATCAACTATGGAATCATCACGGCGGTTTTTCGCTCAGTTTGTGGATTCCGGCGTTACCGTTTATCACGATTCCGCTCGGTTTGATTATCAGCGCGATTTTCTGCCCGTATAAGTTTCAAGTCAATTATCAAGGTCAGGCAAAAATCGCTGATTTACGAGACATTAAACATATGCCGCTGCTGGGCTTTGATGGTTTTTGCCAAGTTGTCGGCAAGTTTGACGGCAAGTTCCTCAAATTAAAAGAAACACTCGCCACATTATGCTGCGCACCTCCGGGAACCGGTAAAACCGCCGGCGTGGTGATTCCGACGATTTTCAATTCCGAACGCTTGAGTATTGTGGTGAACGACCCGAAGCCGGAACTTTGTTACAGCACATCCGGTGCGCGTGCCAAAGTCGGACCGGTGTTTATCATTAACTGGGGTGCGGAAGATAATCCGAGCGAAGGTATTTATTATCCGAGTTGGAATCCGTTGTCGCCGAACTGTATTCCGGAGCAAGGACCGGACCGCGATATGTATGTTGACTCTATGTGCAATATTTTGGTGGAAGACCCGAAAGGCGGCGCTGACCCGCACTGGTCGCAAACCGGTCGTGCGGCATTAACCGGCTTTATTCAATATATGGTGTCCAAATGTGACCGCGCCCGCGCCAACGACTATTTTATCGGCCGTATTTATGAGGGCAAACTTGACGAGAAAGATAAGGAAGTTCTCGAGGGCTATTATATGGATATGCGCGACCCGGGTGTTCAGCGTGCCTTACAAAACCTCAAAAACGGCACATTGACAATGGAAAATTATCTGCCAATCGGCACGTGGAACTTGTTGCCGTCGCGGTGGATGGGACGTGAAGCGTGTATCGCTATGATTATGGAGTGGATGACCGAAGCGCAAATCAACGCCGCCCACGAAATTCAACGCCGTTTGGACGAAGGCGACCAGATGGCGGCGATGGCTGACCCGACGCATGATATGCTTGAAGAAGCCATTAAAGAAGCGCGCACCTACGGCTATGCGCAACGTTGCGTGACCGAACTCAGCACACTCAGCAATACGCCGGATAAAGAGCGCGGCTCTATTATGTCGACCGCTTTTGCCGGTATTAACGTGTTCAAAAACCAAGCGGTGAAGGCGCGCACCAGTTTTTCGGATTTGCAATTTAAAGATTTGCGCGGTATGAAAGACCCGGTTACGGGCGAGTGGAAACCGATTTCGGTGTATCTGTCGGTTAACCAGGTTGATGCGCGTGCGTTGGGCGTTATCAGCTCAACCTTTATTGAATTGATGAGCTCTTATCTGATTTCTAATCCGCCGAATCACGTCAACCGCACCGACGGCAAAATGGGGCCGTTCCCTGCTTTGTTTATTCTCGACGAGTTTCCGCAAATGCCGAAGATGAAGGCGATTATTGACGGACCGGCGGTTGGTCGTGGGCAGAAAGTGTCGTATCTCTTAATCGGACAAGACTTGGGACAAATCTCGGGTAAATACGGTAAAGACGACCTTGAAACCGTGATTTCCACAACCGCTTGCAAAGTTATTCTGTCGCAAAACAACGAAGTAACGGCGCAACGTTTCTCGAAGATGATTGGTAACAAAACGGTGCGTATTTCTTCGTTCTCGCGAACGGAAGGCAGCTTGGGTAAAGACTTTAACCCGCTCGCTAAAAATGTGAACTATCAATTGCAAGGTATTCCGGTTATCAGCTCAACGCAACTCTTGAGTTTGCCGATGCTCAAACAGGTAGTGCTGATGCAAAGTCATATCGACCGTCCGATTATTGCCGATTCGCCGCGTTATTATTTGGATAAAACAATGCTCAAATTATCTAAGCTTCCGCCGTGTCCGAATGTGCCGGATTGGATTGTGGCACAACGTGAAGATATTAATGACGATATGTTGGCGAAACTCGGTATTGAATACAACGCCGAAGAAGATGAAACTTTTGAGGCGGATACACCGCAGGCATAAAACAACGCATATTTATTGCCCAAAAGACCTCCTTTGCGGAGGTTTTTTTGTGTCTGTATGATTAGAACTAAAGTATAGGTTGCCGCGTGGCGAGCCGACGGTTATTATTGCCAAAGTCAAACAACAGGAGGGAAAAGTATGGAAACTGCTCTTACCGAACTGGACTTTACGCCCGACGCCAATATGTCGCGCTATTTGCAAAATATCCGCCGCTACCCGCTTTTGTCGCAAGAGGAAGAATACGAACTGGCGGTGCAATATAAACAAACTCAAAACAAAGAACTTGCCTATAAGCTGATTACTTCGCATTTGCGTTTGGTAACCAAGGTTGTGGCAAAATACAAAGGATACGGCTTGCCGATGAGCGAAATGATTGCCGAGGGAAACATCGGTCTGATTTATGCCGTCAACAAATTCGAGCCGGACAAGGGCTTTCGTTTTTCGACATACGCGCTATGGTGGATTAAGGCGGCGGTGCAAAAATATATCTTGAATTCGTGGTCGCTCGTAAAATTGGGAACAACGGCGGCGCAGAAAAAGCTGTTTTTTAATTTGCGCAAAATCAAAAATAATCTGAATTTGACCGATGACCGCGAGCTTTCGTGCGATGTGCTGCAGGAAATTGCCGATTCGCTCGACGTGAGCGTGCAAGAAGTGACGGATATGAATACACGGCTCAAAGCGCACGACGGCTCGCTTAATGTGATGATTGACGGGCAGAGCGGGGACGGCGGTGCCGAGTGGATAGATTTTATTTACGACAGCAAGCCCAATCAGGAAGAACAGCTCGTTTATCGCGAAACAATGAGTCGACGGCGACAGCTGTTTCATCAGGCAATCACGGTTTTAAACCCGCGCGAAAAAGATATTTTGTATAAGCGCCGGATGAGCGAAGAAACGATAACGCTCGATGATTTGAGCCGCACTTATAACATTTCAAAAGAACGGGTGCGACAAATCGAATTAAACTCGATTCGCAAAATTTCAAAAGCAATTGAACAAATGCAATAGCGACCGCTTGAAAAGCCGTTTTCACGGATTATTTTAACGCTGAAAATATCCGGAGGAAAAAGATGCAAATAAATCAAAAACAGGTTATCGGACGCGTTATGGCAATTTTTGTACTGGTTATGTTGCTCAATGCCGGTTACCACGCCTATCATCAGATGCACTCGCCGTTTACGGCAACCGCGGAAAGTCTGCCTGAAGTTGCCGCCGTTAAGCCGACGGGGCGCGAAGTTACCATCGATTACGGCTATATCGGGCAGGTTGAGGCCATCAATATGACCGACATTGTGCCGTATATCAGCGGCTATGTTGAAGAAATCGCGGCAAAGGGCGGGGCAGAAGTCAAAAAAGGCGATGTTTTGGCGGTTGTCAAACAAGATGAATATATTGCGGCATTAGAGGCGGCAAGCGCAGATTTGGCGGCGGCCAATGCCGATTATTTCAATGCTGAAAAGCAATATGAACGGATGCAAAAAGCCGGTGAAAAAGCCGTTTCCAAAACCGAAATGGACAATGCCGAAGCCGCATACTTATCGGCCAAAGGGGCGCTCGAAAAGGCCCGTGCCGAGCAGTCGGTGGCGCAAACAAACTTGGATTATACTTATTTGAAGGCGCCTTTTGACGGCGTGCTCGGCAATATCGACCTTTCGCTCGGCGAATACATCTCGCCCGCGAGCCGCAATTTGATGCAGCTGGTGCAATACGACCCGATTCGCGTGGTGTTTTCGGTGTCGGATAAGGAATATTTGAAGCATTTGCACGCGCCGCAAAACAGCAGTTTGAAAATCCGGCTGCGCTTGGCAAACGGCGAAATGTATGCTCATGAAGGCGAAATTGATTATGCCGCCAATGCGGTGGATGCGGCAACCGATTCTGTGGCGATTTATACCGAATTTGCCAATCCCGACGGCAAACTTTTGCCTAATGCTTATGTTGAGGTGTTTTTGGAACGCACGTTTGATGATGTGATTTTGTTTCCCAAAGAAGATACAATGATGCGTCCCGACGGCGACTATGTTTATGCGATTACGGGCGGCGTGTTGCAAGAACGTAAGGTCAAAGTTTTGGGCGAATACAATAATCAATATGTGTTGGAAAATGATTTCAGCGATGATGAATATTTGCCTGTCGAAGAAATTGACGCGCGCCTTTTGGGGCAAAAAGTGACGGTAAAATTGCCGCAAACTGCCGAAACAGCGGAGTAACGGCAGATGTTTTCGGCATTTTTCATAAATCGTCCGCGTTTTGCGATTGTGGTATCCGTCGTGCTGATTTTGCTTGGGCTGTTGGCGCTTGCGGTGTTGCCGGTGGCGCAATATCCGGAAATTACGCCGCCGCAAATCGTCGTTTCGACCAACTATATCGGGGCCAACGCGCAGGTTTTGGCCGATACGGTGGCGATTCCGATAGAAAACGAAATCAACGGCGTTGATAATATGCTTTATATGTCGTCTTCGTCCGATGACAACGGCGCATATAAGCTGACCGTGACGTTTGAAGTCGGCACCGATGCCGATATTGCACAAGTTAAAGTGCAAAATCGCTTGCAACAGGTAACCTCGGAGTTGCCGGAAGAAGTGATGCAATACGGCGTAGATGTGCGCACGCAAAACGCAAATATGCTCGGTATGTTGGTGTTGCGCTCGCCTAATCACACATACAATGATTTGTTTTTAAGCAACTATGCTTATACCAATTTGAAAAATGCTTTGTCACGCGTTAAAGGAGTTGGTGATGTCAATATTTTCGGGCCGCAATACAGTATGCGGATTTGGCTCGATTCGCACCGATTAAATGCACTCGGATTGACAAGTGCCGATGTGATGAATGCGGTCAAAACGCAAAATGTGCAGGCCTCGGTCGGCAGTGTGGGCGCGGCACCGAGCGATAAAAACAATAAAATTGTGCTCTCATTGACCGCAAAGGGCTTACTTTCAACCGTTGAGGATTTTGAAAATATTGTGGTGGCATCTGCGGAAAACGGCGCGGTTGTTTACTTAAAAGATGTGGCGCATATTGAACTCGGCGCCGATACTTATAATCTGAAGTCGGCATATAATAATTCGCCAGCGCTCGTGATGGGCGTCAATCAAACGCCGAACTCAAATTCGTTGCAGATTATGAACAATATCCGCCAAAAAATCTCCGAATTGTCGCAAAAAATGCCCGACGATATGGTATTTGAAGTCGCTTACGATTCAACCGATTATGTGCGTGCTTCCATCAAGAGCATTATTGATACGCTGGTTGTGACGTTTTTGTTGGTGGTGTTGGTGACATATATATTTTTGCAAAAGTTGAAAACAACGTTGATTCCGCTTTTGACGATTCCGGTTTCGCTGATTGCGACGTTTGCCGTGATTTATGCACTTGGATTTAACATCAATATTTTGACGTTGTTTGCGATGATTTTGGCCATCGGTTTGGTGGTGGACGATGCGATTATTGTGGTTGAGCGCGTGCAATATCTGATTCAATATGAGCATAAAAACGCGCATGACGCGTCGGTTACGGCTATGCAGGAAATCGGTGGCGCGGTGGTGGCAACAACCATGGTTTTGCTGGCGATTTTTGTGCCGGTCGGGCTGATGGCGGGGATTACCGGCAAAATCTATCAACAATTTGCGGTGACAATAGCGACGGCGGTCGTTTTTTCTTCTATCAATGCGCTGACTTTGAGTCCGTCACTGTGCGCAATTTTCTTGGCTGGTGAAACTCAAGCCGAACCGCACGGCTTTTTTAAGCAATTTGACCGTTTTTTAGATTGGACACGCGCCTATTATGTGCGTGCCGTTGCTTTTTTTGCGCAAAGATTAAAGACGACTGTCGGTATCATTTTGGGAGTAATCGCGGCAATCTTGCTGGCATTTCGCGCTACGCCGACATCATTTTTGCCGGAAGAAGACCAAGGTATTATTTTTGCCAATGTTCAGCTTTCTGATATTTCGAGCATTAATCGCACCAATGAGATTATCAGTGAGATGAATAAAAAAATCAAACAAATTGCCGGCGTTAAATATTTTATTTCGGTTGCCGGATACAGTATGCTCGGCGGTGGTGGCGAAAATGTTGCGCTCGGCGTGGTCGGGCTTGATTCGTGGGATAAGCGTAAGGGAAAAAATCAGTCGCTTGAGGCGATTCGCGACAAATTAAGTAAGACTTTTGCCGGCAACAAAATCGCGCAAATAAACTTTTTTGCGCCGCCGTCAATTCCGGGGGTGGGCAACAGCAACGGTATTTCACTCGAATTTTTAACCAACGATAATGATATTTCCCCGACCGCGCTGGCGCGTGAGCTTAATAACTATCTGACGCTTGTCAATAAAAACACCGATTTCAGCTATGCTTTTTCAACCTTTACCGCCGATACGCCGCATATTTACCTCGATATTGACCGGCGCAAATTGGAGTATTACAAAGTCAGCGTGGCTGATTTGTTTGCGGTTTTGCAAAACAATCTCGGCTCTCGATACATCAACAATATTACCCTTAGCGGACAGGTCAATAAAGTTATTTTACAAGCCGATTACGCATATCGTCAGAGCGTGGAAGATATCGGCAAACTCTATGTGCGCGCGCAAACCGGCAAGATGATTCGCATCGATAATTTTGCAAATGTTAAAACCGAACTTTCGCCAAAAATCATCTATCGTTTTAATCAGGCGACATCGGCCTCGGTAACGGCGATGGCGCAAAACGGCGTCAGCAGCGGCACGGCGCTTGATACGCTCGAAAATTTGGAGAAAAAACTGCCGCCGCAATACGATATTGCGTGGACCGGACTGAGTTTGCAAGAGGTTGAAACACGCGGTCTGGCGGTCATTCTTATCGCTTTGGCGTCGATTTTTTGCTATTTGTTTTTGGTTGCGCTTTACGAAAGTTGGCTGTTGGCACTTTCGGTAATTTTTTCAACCGTATTTGCGATTTTGGGCGCGCTTATCGGGTTGTTTGTAATGGGGCAATCACTCAGTATTTATGCGCAACTCGGCTTGGTTATGCTGATTGGTTTGGCGGCAAAAAATGCGATTTTGATTGTTGAATTTACCAAAATGTATCGCGAGCAGGGTATGAGCATTGTCGAGGCCGCCAAAAAAGGTGCCGAAGAACGATATCGCGCGGTGTTGATGACGGCATTTACTTTTATTTTAGGCGTTTTCCCGATGATTGTCGCAACAGGTGCCGGTGCCGGTTCGCAAATTGCCATCGGGTCGGCGGTTTTTTACGGAATGATTGCGGCAACATTGGTCGGAATTGTGTTTGTGCCGCCTTTGTTTGCGGTGTTTGAAACACTTAAAGAACATTGGCAAAATTACAAGCAGAGGAGGGCAAAACAAAATGCGTAAAGTGTTGTATTTTGGCATTGGTTTTGTTTGGTGCGTTTCGTGCAATGTCGGCGAAGATTATGTGGCGCCACAGTTTTATACCGATGCGACATTGGCTAAGGCGACAACTGTTACTGCTTCTACACCGTTGCCGCGCAAATGGTATGCCGATTTTAACGATTTGCAACTGTCGGCGCTGGTCGAGCGCGGTCTACGCAACAGCACCGATATTCAAACTGCGGCGCTACGGCTGAAACAGGCGCGGGCGCAATTGCAGATTACAAAAGTTGCTGCGTTGCCGCAGGTTAATGCGCAAGGCAAATACAATTATGAAAAGCAGAGCAAAAATATCGGTCTTGCTGCCGATTCGCACTATTACACCGCCGGCTTTGATGCTTCGTGGGAAGTTGATTTATGGGGCAAAAATCGGCGACAAATCGAAGCCGACCGTGCAACCTTAAAAGCGGCAAAATTAACACTCGAAAATGTGCGCTTGGCGGTGGCGGCGGAAATTGCCGCACACTACTTTAATTTGCTCGAAAATGCCGAAAATCTGCGCTTGGCCGAGAAAAATGCGCGCCTGCAACAAGATATTCTGACAACGGTTAAGGCAAAATACGACAGCGGTCTGACCGACGAAAGCGCATACAGCGAGGCACGATATTTGCTTGAAAACACGCGTGCGCAAATTCCGACTTATCGTGCGTCGGTGGAAAATTATCGCAACGCGCTGGCAACGATTATCGGTATTTTGCCGTCGGAGTTGAATGTGCAAACCGCAAAATCCGCACAATTATCGGCACCACCGCAAGATAAGGCACAGAAATTAACCGAGTTTCCGGCCGATACGGTGCGGTTGCGGCCGGATGTGGCGGCGGCCGAGCAAAACTTAA
Organism: Alphaproteobacteria bacterium; assembly: GCA_017543835.1. GTDB lineage: Bacteria > Pseudomonadota > Alphaproteobacteria > RF32 > CAG-239 > RUG410. The sequence goes on from JAFYFJ010000020.1 coordinate 9,562, forward strand.
TCGCCGAAAATGCATTGGTCGGTGCGGCGGTGGCCGAGCTTTATCCGAACATCAGTATCAGCGGCTTATGGGGTTATGCGGCGACCGGCGGTAGCAAGCTTATTCGCTCGAGCAGCCAAACCTATAATTATGCGCCGCTTGTGACATTACCTCTTTTAGACTGGAATCGCCTGCAAAACAATGTGCGCCTGCAAAAATACATTAAAGCGGAAGCGCTCGAAAATTATAAGCAGGCGGTTTTGAATGCGGTGGCGGAAATTCGGAACGCACAATCGGCGTATGGCGAGGCGGTTGAAAGCGCACAAAATCAATATCGGGCGCTCAAAGATATGCGCACGGTGGTTGATTTGACCCGAACAAAATATGATAACGGGCTCATCGAATTTTCGGATTTATTGACGGCCGAGCAAAATCTGATTGCCGCCGAACAAGCATACACCGCGATTCGCGCGCAAATTCATCAAAAGAAAATCAGTTATTATAAAGCCATCGGCGCCCCGTTATAGAGCGCCGACAATGAATCTAATATCTTTCGTAGTTCCACTCTTCAAACGGTGAATAATCGTATGTTTGTTGCGGTTTATAAACAAAGATGTTGGTAACCGTCGGCAAATTATACGAACGATGAACATAGCCCTTATCTTCCATACAAACACGATAGTCATGCGGGTCGGCGCGCTCCGTATCGCGAATGGAGTTCACCAATATCGGCGATGCGCCTTTATACGGCACGAAACTTGCCCAGATTCCTTTTTCTTTATGCCAGTCAACGTGGATATTATAACGATATTCTTCCGTATAGAACCAGCTGGCAATGTTCGGCCAGTAGAACCAACCTTCCGATTTTTTGAGGCATTCGGAGTGGTCGCGCGAAAACTTGGCGATGCCGGTATTTTCCTTATCCCAGTTATAAATTACCTGACCCTGACCGCCGTTGCCGAAACAACCGCTGAGTAAAATACAAAATACAAAAAGCAAATATCTCATGGCTAAAAATCCAAATCTGTATAATGGGTTGACGGATAGATGTTTTTAATTCGGTCGTTCAAAATCTCCTTAAAACTCGGACGAGATTTAATTTTGGAATACCACAATTTTGTGTTTTTATAATCTTCCCACGGCACATCGCCCAAATAGTCGATGACCGAGAGTTGTGCCGCCGCACTTATATCCGCCAGCGAAAATTCGTCGCCGACCAAATAGTTGTTGCGCTCGACAATCCAGTCGATGTATTCGAGATGGAAACGCAGGTTGTTGATACCTGCCTGAATACGCTTGGATTCCGGCGGTTTGCGCAAAGCAAAACGTTTATAAACCTTTTCGCCGACAATGTATTGATAAACTTCGCGTTGAAACTTGTTATCAAACCAATCGACGAGCCGGCGCGCCTCGGCACGTTGTTTGTTGTTGCCGACAAACAGGCGATTCTGCGTATAGGTTTCTTCCAAAAATTCGGTAATGGCATAGTTGCCGGAAATAATGTTGCCGTCAAAGATGAACACCGGCAATTCGCCCGCCGGATTAATCTTCAGAATATCTTTTGAGAGCGCCCACGGTGTCTCTTCCTTCAACACATAGAGCATTTTCTTTTCGGCCATCAAAATACGGATTTTGCGGCATTGCGGTAAAATATTGCTGTGAACCAAAAGAACCATTGCTCTCTCCTAAATCCCGTCCAAAATTTCATTAATTGTTTTCTTTGGTTGCGGCTTTTCCGCTTCTTCTTCGACAATATGCGCTCCCGTAATATTATCGTCGAATTCCGGCTCATCTTCAAATTCCGGTGCCAAATCACGCATATCTTCAATATCTTGCGGCTCTTCGTTTTGGTCGGAGAATGACGGCGGAATCACACCGGAATTCTTTCGCGTTTCGTCGTTAATTATGCGCACAATCTCCTCTTTGACTTTGTGTGCATATTCTGGTTTTGAAAATTCTTCCTTAAACGCTTCGATATAGAGCGATAAATACGGTGCAACCTTTGACATAGCTACGAAAATAGGCATTTTAAAGACGGGCTGCGCCGAATATGTGAGATAAGCTCCCAAACCGTAGCGGCTAATCATAATGCGGTTATAATACAAACTGCCGAGCATATAGTCCGCCTTGCCTAAAATAACTTTTTCGTAGGCCTCATACGGCGAATCCACAAATTCAACATTAAGATTTTTGATTTTTTGCAAAATAAAGTCGTTGTAATATTCCGAAGTAGAAACGACACCGCGCAGTTTTGCCAAATCTTCTTCCGAGTGAATGTTTTCTTCGGCCTTATCATAAAGCGTAATGATGTGTATCGGGTTGGTTACGGCGGCCGGATACAACATGGCTAAGCCGCTGAACAGCGAAGTGTTGGCATACGAACCGGCCAAAAGCTCGATATCGCCGCTGCGTGTGTATGTGATGAGAACTTTCGGATTTTCAAAATCATCTTGATATTTGGCGCGCACAATGGTTATGCCTTGATTTTGCATAATATCGATGGTCGGTTGCACCAAAGCGCCGACCAATTTGCCATCTTCATAATACGCAAACGGCGGAAAGTCCGGAAGACCGGCCATTTGAATGGCATTATCGAAATATGTTTCTTTTTGCACCATATTAACCGCTTCCGCACGTGGCGCAAACAGCATAAGCAACAAAACCAATATACCGAACTTCTTCATTTTTCTAACCCGCCATCAAGCAATAACACCGAATTTACTCTGCTGAAAGTGTAAATAAATTGTGTTAAAAAGATTTTAACCGATTGCATAAAAGCAATAATTCTGTAACATAATACAAAAGAAAAACAAAAAGCACAAGATGATAAATAAAGATAAAAACTTATTTTTGCAAACGCCGCAGAATATTGTTGCCGTCACCTCTGGTATCGGCAGCATGGGAAAAACTTGGCTGTCGGTGACTTTGGCGCATGCGTTGAATACCTTAAAACAGAGCGTTTTGCTGTTTGATGCGGATAACGGTATTTTAAATGTTGAAACGCAGTTGGATTTGAAAAATGAAGTTTCGTTAAGTGATGTTTTGAGCGGAAAAGCCACATTGAATCAAGCCATTGAGCCGATTAACCGTCGCAAGTTTGATGTGATTTGCGCCGATGCCGGCAGTAATATTTTGGCAGATACGCCGGTCGGTCGCTTGCATTTGCTCAAAGATGATTTGCTGATTTTGAGCGAGAACTATGATTATACTTTGATAGATTTGCCGGCCGAAGATAAAGTCACAAACCATCTGTTGCCGCAAGGAAGCGAATTGATTTTGGTGTGCACCGATTCGCCGTCCAACATTGTTTCGACCTATATGTTTTTGCAAAACTTTGCGCGCACCGACAAGTATAAAAACTTGCAAATTGTCGTAAATTATGCACATTCTTATGAGGAAGGTATGCAAACATACAACACATTGCGCCGCGCTTGCGAAAAATATCTGATTAAAACGCCGTCGCTTTTGGGTGTTGTGCGGCACGATACGCGCGTCAGAGATGCTATTCGTAACCACGTTTTGACGCTTAATCGCTATCCGAATTCGGAAGCGGCGGAAGATGTGATGCAAATTGCACGCAAAATACTGCAGAAAAAGGATAAGGCAGATGTCTGAAAATGATGCATTGAAATATTACGAAGTGCTGAAAGTTGCTCCGGACGCGCCGCTGTCAGAGATTAAACGCCGCTATTACGAGTGCGCAAAGTTTTGGCACCCCGACCACAACGATTCGCCGGAAGCGCAAAAAATGTTCCAAAGCATATCGACGGCATACGGGGTGTTACAAAATCCGCACGACCGATTGGTGTATGATATCTTGTCGGCGGTGTATGATGAAAAAGATTTTCCGCTTATCGGCTCGCTTAAAATCTATAAAAATCAGAAAAATCAAGAAGATAAGGCGTTGCGTGTATTAAGGCAACAACACGTTTTGCGCGGCAAAGTCAACGAAACAAAAGATATTTGCAATATCGGCGAAGCGTTCAAAATGGTGCTTTCGACTTCGGTTGCCAACTGGCTGAAGGGCTGGTGGGGCAAAAACGGAATATACAACACAAAATGCGCTTTATATAACAATATGCAAACCGTTTATGCCGATGATGCCGATAATCTCAAATTGATGGTGCATAACGCGATTGCTTATGAGCAGGAAAAAAAGACGGAAATGGCGTGGATATATGCCATGCAGGCGGACCGTATGTTGCCGGACGGCGCACCGCTGAAGGAAAAATTGCGGCAGTTTGTTGAAAGTTTGAATTTTGTGCCGAGTGCAACCGTGACCATTCCGTATTGGGACGCGCCGGCGCTCAAAAAACGGCAAATGCTCTTTCCGCTGGGTGTCTTGGCCGGTATCGGCATTTTGGCGGCGGGGCTGTTGTTGCGTAGCGGTGTGTTGTTACCAAAACCGAAGGTCGACAGCTATTACGAAGAAAGAATCATCAACGGGGTTGCCGTGCCGTCGGATACGATTGTTCGCAAAATCATCAAAACCGGTAGTAGCGCAAACAGTAAGAGCGATTTAAAACATTTTGCAACGCCGTGCACGATTTATCACGGGCCGGACGAGCGCTATTCTCCGATGACCGAAGCCAAAGAAAAACAAACGATTCGCGTTTCCGGCTATACATTAAATCAACAATGGTATCAAATCATTATCGATAATGGTGAAATGGGATATGTGCGTGCGTCGTGTCTGCAAGACGGCATGGGAAATCCGGTGCCTTTCGGCAGTAAAGTTTATAAAGGAAAATGAGTATGGGATTAAAGTTTGAAATTGATAAAAAAGTCGGTAAAAGTCGCTTAGGACGTTTAATTACAAAGCACGGCACAGTGCATACGCCGGCGTTTATGCCGGTCGGGACCTGCGCCACGGTCAAGGCGATGATGCCGGAAAGCGTTGCGGCAACCGGCGCCGAGATTTTGCTCGGCAACACCTATCATCTGATGTTGCGTCCGGGGGCGGATTTGGTTGAAAAAATGGGCGGCTTGCATAAATTTATGAACTGGGATAAGCCGATTTTGACCGATTCGGGCGGTTTTCAGGTGATGAGTTTGAGCGGTCTGCGCAAAATCAAGGAAGAGGGTGTGACTTTTCGCTCGCACGTTGACGGCACACAATATTTTTTGTCGCCGGAAGAGTCAGTGAAAATTCAGCACAAGCTCGATTCGAACATCACGATGTGCTTTGACGAATGCACGCCATACCCGTCAACTTACGAGGACTGCGCCAAGTCGATGCGGATGTCAATGCGCTGGGCCAAACGCAGTAAAGAAGCGTTTGTGGACCGCGACGGTTACGGCATTTTCGGCATTCAGCAAGGTAATGTGTTCAAGGATTTGCGCGCCGAATCTGCCGAGGCCTTGAAAAAAATCGGATTCGACGGTTATGCCATCGGCGGTTTAGCCATCGGTGAAGGACAGGAAAAAATGTTTGAAGTGCTTGATTATGCGCCGGAAATGTTGCCGGACGACAAACCGCGTTATTTAATGGGCGTCGGACGACCGGACGATATTGTCGGGGCGGTGTTGCGCGGTGTTGATATGTTTGATTGTGTGATGCCGACGCGCTCGGGTCGAACGGCACAAGCGTTTACCAAATACGGCGCCATCAATGTCCGTAATGCCCGTCATCGTGAAGACCCGCGCCCGCTCGAAGAAGGTTGCGATTGCCCGCTGTGTTCGCATTATTCACGCGCATACATACACCATTTGCACAAATGCAACGAAATTTTGGGTGTGATGCTTTTGAGCTGGCACAATATTCGCTATTACGAACGTTTGATGCAGGGCTTGCGTGAAGCAATAAAAAGTGATACATTGGATTCGTTTGTTGCACAATTTTATGAAAATCAACGACGCGGAGATATTGAGGAGCTTTAGATATGGCAAAAACAGAAAATGTAAGCGACGAAGCGATTGAGAGCTTTAAGCAAGAAAATAAAAAAGCAGGCATAAGAGTTTTTGTGGCGGGCGGTTCGCGTTCCGGTAAGGATTCGCAATACATTGAAGAGGCCTATAATTTGGGGCGCAAAATAGTTGAAATGGATTTTAAACTCGACTTCGGCCTTTCTAACCGCGGCATTATGGGCGCGGTAGCGCGCGGTGTGATGGACGGTTGGAATGCAAAACAAGGGAAAATTGATGATGCGCCGATACAGGGAATTACCACAGAAAAATATTTTGAACTTTATCCGAGCGATGATGACTTGATTAAAAAAATGGATGTTGTGGTGGCGCATACCTTAGAAGAAAGAAAGCAAAAACTTTTGACCGCCGATTTTGTGGTGTTTGCACCGGGCGGTGTCGGCACTTTGGACGAGTTGGCATATGATTGCGTGGCAATGCAGGACGGAATGCTTTCGATAAAGCCGTTCATCATATATAACATCAACGGCTTTTTCCACCATTTGCTCGAATTTTTGAAGTCTATCGCCAATGAGGGTTTTGCCGACCCGGTGCCGTTTATTGTGGTGAACAATGCCGAAGAATTGGAAATTGCTTTTCGCTGGCTTAAAATGAAAAAAATCGATTACAGTAACAGCAAAGAAGTGTTCGTGATGTCGCGCCGATTAGTGTATGAACTGCCGTATTACAGCAAACAAAAAGAATATTACAATATGGATGTCGTAACCTGCTCCGAGCGTATGGACTTTATCAAAGAGCACGGCACGGATTTTGACCAGAAAGTGTTGCAAAACGAGATTCACACGGCATATTTGGAAAAAGAAATCGAAAAAATGTATGACCGCTTGGCTCAAACCGGTCGCGATACCGGCATTGTCAGCTCAAAATTGGCCGAACTTAAAAAACGTAAAAAGGAAATGTTGAAATAGATGAACGTTTTTGCCTTTATCTTCAAATATTTACGCAAAACAAAAATAATGGCGGGGATTATCCTGTTTTCTTTGATTGCACGCAGTATTTCCGAGCGCGGTGAAGTGTATGCAATGGCGCAGATTATCGGCGTTTTGCCGCAATATACAACGGATAACAGTGTTTTAAATACCATCATTTTTTACATTTTCCTTTTGGGGTTGTTTTTGGTGTTTGAGGGTGTGACAAACTATGCGTGGCGCTATGTCGGCGGCAAGTTTATGCCGTATTTTTGCAGCTTGGTTTATAAAGATATTTTTGCGGCGGTGCATCATCAGTCGGTCACATTTTTTAACGAAGAAATGGCGGGCAAGGTGGCCTCAAAAACAAAAAACATCGTTTCCGGAATTCGCGAAATTTACGGCGCTGTTGTGTTTGGTCTGATTCGCCCGATTACCGGCATTCTCGTCAGTTTGTTTTTAATCTGCCGTGCCGACTGGCTGATGGGCGGGTGTATTACGGTTTTGAACCTGATTTTTATGGTGGTTATCATATTTATCCGGCGCAAAATCGGTTCGTTTGCCGAAAAACGAGCGCGGTTTAATGCCGAAACCGACGGCGTATTTATCGATACGGTTACCAATTCCGATTTGGTTAAGAGTTTTGCCAATTATTTTTATGAAAAAAGCAAGTTTTACCACGTTTTGCGCACGGCTGTCCGCACCGAGCAGGAAGAACGGACTAAAGACGCGTGGTTTGATTTGCAAGGCAAAATCGTCTTTTATTCGGTTTATCTGTTGTCTTGTATCAGCGTGTTTTATTGCTGGTATTTGGGGCGTTTGCAACTGGCGGATGTGGTTATGACAACATCATTGTTGAATGGTCTGATGATGGAAGTCAACAACATCGGCTTTTTTGCCGGCGAATTTGCACAAGATTACGGTCAGGTCAAAGACGGTTTGGAGCTTGTTTTTCAACCGTATCAAGTGGTTGACGCACCCGACGCGCACAATATCAAAATGCGCGGCAGTTCTATCAATTTTGCCGACATAACTTATCATTACAACGGCAAAGAAAATCTGTTTGAAAACTTTAATCTTAAAGTTAAATCGGGCGAAAAAATCGGCTTAGTCGGACATTCCGGCAGCGGTAAATCGACGCTGATTAAATTGTTGGTGCGCTATTTTGATGTTAACGGCGGCAAAATCACGGTCGGTGGTGAAGATATTGCTAAAGTGCGGCAAAATAGTTTGCGCGCGCAAATCGCCGTTATTCCGCAAGATACGACCCTGTTTAACCGCACGATTATGGAGAATATCCGCTACGGCAATGTAAATGCCACCGACGAAGAGGTTATTCAGGCGGCCAAAGCGGCGTATGCCGATGAGTTTATCGTCAATTTGCCGAAAGGATATGACAGCAAAGTCGGCGAGCGCGGTGTTATGCTTTCCGGCGGCGAGCGGCAACGGGTGGCAATTGCGCGTGCAATCTTGAAAAACGCGCCGATTCTGATTTTGGACGAGGCCACCTCGGCACTTGACAGTGAAAGCGAACAATATATTCAAAAATCGCTCAAAAAACTGATGCGCGGCAAAACGGTGATTGCAATTGCGCACCGGCTTTCCACACTCAAAGAAATGGACCGCCTGATTGTGATGGATAAAGGCAAAATCATAGAAGAAGGCACTCACGATAAGTTGCTGAAAGATAAAGGCGCATATTATCATTTTTACAAAATCCAGAGCTTGCAAAAATAAATTATTGATAAATTCGCAGATTGTAATAAAATCTTAATACAAAATTGCGATGATATAGCAAATTGACAATACGATATCGAGAAATATTATGATGCATGCAAAGAAAACAAAATCCTCTCCGAAATGGCTGAAAACAGCGGCTGTTTGTGCGTTGTTTGCCATAATTGCTTTCCCGTTGGTTTGTTCGGCGGCATTGTTTCCGTTTGGTAAAAAATCACAATCTTCCGAAGAAAAATGCAATGGCTTCACGATGGATGTGCCGCCGGTCGGTTGCTTTTATCCGTGCGCAAATCCGTATAAGCTGAAAAACGGCACACAATGCTGCGCCGATACAAAATGGCGTGCCATGCCGCCGGAATATACTCGACCGGAAAAAAACGATGCATGCTATGATACGGACGCGGTTTTGGCCGCCGACGGCGAATATTGTTACAAGCAAACACCGGCCGATACCAATTGTCCGGACGGCTTTGCGTGGAACGATTTTAATGCTTCTTACGACAAAGCGCAGAGCTATTGCGCTTGCGTTGCGGTCAGATGTCCGGAGGGTTCAAACACCGAGAAAAAACGCGGGTGCTATACCTATCGCGATACCGGTCAAAAATCGGGCAACAACACTTGCTGGATTTCGCTTCCGCTTGATGATAAATGCCCGCAAAACGAAACAAAAAATCCGGCAAAATGCGCGTTCGGATACACCGAGGGCGAAAAAACGGAATGCGGCACACAATGCTACAAATGCAAAGAGCCGGACGATAATTGCCCGTCGGGACAATCCAAAAACATCGAAGATTGCTGGTATGGCTATACACACGGCGGCAGAACTCAAGCCGGAAGCCAATGCTATAATTGTAAAGACCCGACCTGCGCCTTTTTTGCGTTGATAGACGACTGCCACGACGGTTGCACCGACGGCATCAAAACAACTTGCGTTGCCAAAACGCCGCAAGGCACTCCGTTACAATGCTTTGAAAAAATTACGGAAACCTGCCCGCAAGGATGTGACGGCAAAAACTGCGCCAGCAAAAAATGCGAAGATTTTGGCTATGTCGACAACTGTGAAACCGGTTGCGTCAACAGCATTCGCATAACTTGCGAAGCGCGTGACCCGGGATACGGCCTGCGTTGTTTTGAAAGAATAGAAGAACCGTGCGCTCACGGTTGCGACGGAAACAGTTGCAACATCAGAACCTGTGAAAGCGGCGGCTATGTGAAATCTTGCACCGACGGATGTGCCGATAATTACAATACCACCTGCAAGCCGGTAGATTATTACGGTATGCTGTGTTATGAAAAACAAACGGAACATTGTGCGCAGGGCTGTTCGCCGGACGGCACGGCTTGTAACCGCAAGAGTTGCGCGGACGGCGGCTATACCGATTCGTGCGGCGAGGGTTGTGTCGGCAATGTGATGACAAAGTGCACGCCGCAGAGCTATTACGGTTTGAGTTGTTTTGAGAAGCAAACGGAAAAATGCACGCAGGGTTGCACCTTCGACGGGTTGGATTGCAATCGCAAAAATTGCGAAGACGGCGGTTATTTCGACACTTGTCAGCAAAAGTGTGCCGGCAATATAAAGACAACCTGCAAACGCGTTGATTATTATGGTAAAGTCTGCTACGAAAAGCAAGAAGAAACCTGCACGCAGGGCTGTGCGGACGATGGCTTGACCTGCAACATAAAAGCGTGTGCGGACGGCGGTTATGTCGAGAGTTGCAAAAAAGGTTGCCGCAACAATGTCGATACGGACTGCAAAGAAGTCGAATATTACGGCCTGACTTGCTACGAGAAAAAGACGCAAAACTGCAAACAGGGTTGTGCGCCGGATAATGCCAGTTGCAACATCAAAATATGCGCGGACGGCGGCTATGTCGAGCGTTGCGTCGCCGGTTGCGCCGGAAGCGCCAAAACAACCTGCACCGAGGTTAAATATTACGGCTTGACCTGCTACGACAGACAAGTGGAAAATTGCGCGCAGAGTTGTGCGCCGGACGGCCAGACCTGTAACGATAAAACCTGCAGCGATTTCTCGGATTCGACCGGCGTGAAACTTACGGATTCCTGCACCGCCGGATGTGCGGATAATACGCTTATTTCCTGTAAACAGGCGAATCCGGGCTACGGGTTGACTTGCTATTCGCGCACAGCCGTTCAATGCCAAAACGGATGCGCCGAAACCGACGAGTGTAATTTGTGTCCGGCGGGCTTTTCAACGGAAAAAACCGGTCAATGCTACGATATGGCGGTGGGTGCCGACAATAAGACGATATGCTATAAAGAAACTCCGTGTTGTGCAAGCGGCGACAGAACATTTGCGCTTGAAAAACCGTCGCCGGTAACGGGCTACGATATTGTAGAGGCACAGGGTTTGCAAGGCGGCTATTGCTACAAAGCCAAACCTTGTCCGGAGCCGGAAGAAACATCGTGCGACAATACCAAGTCCGAAACGGAATGCACAATATGCCACGACACCGAGCATTACAGCGGTGCCACACAATGTCGCCGGATTGCCAAAGTTTCCAACCGTTGTCCGAGCGGTCAGACACACAATGTCTCCGAATGCGCCAACGGCTATGTCTTAGGCAACAAAACGGAATGCGGCGAACAATGCTATATTTGCAACTTGTGTCCGGCGGGATTTGTAACACGCACCGGCGCACAATGCTACTACAAAGAAATCGGTGCCGACAATAAGACAATGTGCTATCAAAATGTTGAGTGTTGTGCCGATAAAAGCAGAGCATTCTCGATGAGCCGACCGTATCGAGAGCAAGGTTATGATATTGTGGCGGCGCAGGGCTCACAGGGCGGATATTGCTACAAAGGCAAAGGGTGTCCGGAGCCGGAATCGCTGAATTGCGAACCGGATATTATCGAAACGCAGTGTGTTGTATGCCATAAAACCGAAAATTACAGCGGGATGAAACAATGCCAAAAGAAAATCATCAAATCGAATGTTTGCAAAGACGGCCAGACCAAAGAAACGCAAAATTGCAAATACGGTTATGAACTCGGCGATAAGACGGAATGCGGCGAACAATGCTATACCTGTAAAGTTTGCCCGAGCGGATATTCGACCGGCTCAAAGGGTAACTGCTATGAGGTTGAAATCGGGGCGGATGGTGTCACAAAATGCTATAAAGATGTGAATTGCTGCGCCAACGAAAACAGAGCATTCAGCGCAACAAAACCGACACCGGAAGAAAACTTTGAAATTTCGGCGGCGCGGGGCGCTCAGGGCGGTTATTGTTATCAGGTGAAAAAATAACGCTTGCAAAAAAAGTCAAATGGCATATATTCAACCCAGTTAAATTTTAATTTTTAGGGAGAAAAATATGCCTTTGGTTTCTATGCGTCAAATTCTTGACCATGCCGCCGAACATAATTATGGTGTTCCGGCGTTCAACATCAACAATATGGAACAAATTATTGCCGTTATGCAGGCGGCGCAAAAAGTTAATGCTCCGGTGATTATGCAAACATCGACCGGCGCACGCAAATATGCGGGTGACCCGATGATTCGTCACATGGTTGCGGCCGCAATCGAAATGTTTCCGAATATTCCGGTTTGTATTCACCAAGACCACGGCACTTCGGTTGATATTTGTCAATCGGCGATTGTCAACGGCTTTTCTTCGGTCATGATGGATGGTTCTTTGGAAGCAGACGGCAAAACACCGGCTTCTTTTGAATACAATGTTCGTGTCACGCAAGAAGTTGTTGCTCGCGCTCACGCTGTCGGCGCTTCTGTTGAAGGTGAATTGGGTGTTATCGGCTCGCTCGAAACCGGTAAGGCAGATAAAGAAGATGGTATCGGTGCCGAGGGCAAACTCGATAAAAAACGCCTCGTGACCGACCCGGACGAAGCGGCTGAATTTGTGGCTTTGACACATTTGGACGCATTGGCGGTGGCTGTCGGCACTTCGCACGGCGCATACAAATTTACACGCAAGCCGGACGGTGAGATTTTGGCGATTGATGTGATTGAAAAAATCCACGCAAAACTGCCGAATACGCACCTTGTGATGCACGGTTCTTCTTCCGTTCCGCAAGAATTGCAAGACCTGATTAACGCTTACGGCGGCCAAATTCCGCAAACTTACGGTGTGCCGATGGAAGAAATCGTGCGCGGTATCAAATCGGGCGTGCGTAAAGTCAATGTCGATACCGATTCGCGTATGGCAATTACCGGTGCAATTCGCAAAATTTTTGCGGAAAAACCGTCGGAATTCGACCCGCGCAAATATCTCAAACCGGCAATTGAAGAAATGCAAAAAGTTTGCGAAGAACGTTATATTGCATTCGGTGCGGCCGGTCACGGCGACCAAATCAAAGCGATTAAGCTTTCCGATATGGCAAAACGTTATGCCGCCGGCGAGCTTTAATCCGCCGTATAATCATAATAAAAAAGCCGCCGGTTCTTATTCCGGCGGTTTTTTGTTGCAATATATAAAGTTTTATGCCTTTTCCACAAATTTATCGAGTTCGGCAATGGCCTCATCAATCAGCTTACTTTTGTCCGTCACCTGCAAATAGCGGTTAATGGCCCGATACGCCAAATCAACCGATGCCTTGCTGGCCGAAGTATTGATTTCCGCCTTTGTTTTTTCGGTAGCGGCGGCAATACGGCGCTCGGTTTCGCGCTCTTTGTTCTTCAATTCGATTCTCAGCCGCTCGGTTTCGCGCTTTTTTATGTTTTGCATATTACTGCGCGCTTTTGCCAGCATTTGCTGTGCTTCATCTTGGGCATTAACAAACTTGCGCTCATAGTTTGCGAGCAACTCTTGCGCATCATCACGCAACTTAGCCGCATTGTCGATATCTTCAACAACCTTATTGATACGTCGTTGCAAGCCGGCTTTGGAAAACTTCACAATCGGCTTGATGATGCATAAAATCGCCAAAACAAACGCAACACCCACCCAAAAATGCACTTCGGTATAAAACGGCGATTCCGGCAATTCTGTCACGGCATTACCGGCTACGCCGATGGCTTCCGACACATTTTCCGCCGCGTCCATAATCGCGTTTTGCGTGGCATCGATTAAATCGTGCCCGCTTGGCACAAGTGTCGACGGTGTTTCGGTAATTTCTGGAGTGATTTCATCAGCCATTTATCTTGTCCTTCGGGGTTAGCGCGGCAATATCTTGTTTGCGAATATTGGTAAAGCCCAATTTTTGCACAATCTGATAAGCCAAATCTTGCGCAATAACTTCAATTTGTTGCAGTGTATTACTCTTTTCGGTGGCAAGCATAAATTCGTTATCGGCAATTTTCTTATTCAAATTTACCGCCATATCGGCTTCGGTTTTTTGCAAATATGCTTTCAGTTCTTCTTTGCCTTTGTTTCGGTCTTCTTCGGCTTGTTGTTCGGCAAGCGAAATCGTTTCGTTATATTTTTCGAGCGACTTTTGTGCCTGCGCATTTAATGCTTCGGCCTTTTGCACATATTCATCGATTTTGCGCTTGCGTTGTTCGACCACATCGGCCAGCTTCGGCACAATAAATGTCGAAAGCAAAAACCAAAGCGCGCAAAAGCTTAGCAAAAGCCAAAACATCTGCGAAATATAAGAAGACACATCTAACTGCGGCATATTTACATCTCCCGCTCGAGAAAAACTAGCTAATCATCAAAATCGCGATAACCAAGATATATAAAGCGATGGATTCGATAGAGCCCATACCGATAAAGCCGAACAGAGATACATCTTTTTTTACTTGCGGATTGCGGCCGACGGTTTCAATCATAGATGTCCACAACTTTGTCAAACCCCAAGCGGCAGCGCTCATTCCGATAGCGCACATACCGGCTGCAATATAAGCCATAGCTTTATCTTGTAAGATTTCGTTTTCCATTTTTTTGTTCCTTTCTTCGTAATAAGTTAGTTAGAATCTTATTCTTCGCCGCTGATTGCCTGACTCAAATATACGCAACTGAGCGTCGTGTAAATGTAAGCTTGCAACAAAGCGACAAATATTTCAAACATAATTATGCACATATCCGCAACTAACGGAATAAATCCGAAAATACCCATCGCGAGAATAAATGTGCCTAAAACTTCAAGCATAATGTGCCCGACCGACATATTGACCGACAGACGAATGGTTAAGCTGAACGGCTTGGCGAGCAATGACAAGGTTTCCACCGGAATAATCAGCGGTGCCATAATCCACGGCAACCCTTCCGGAAAAAATGTGCGTAAATAGCCGAAACCGCGCCGTTTGACCCCGAAGGCGATGTTGAGTAGCAAAAAGAACACCGATAGCGTGCCAACAGCCGCAATATGCGATGTAAAGGTAAAACTATACGGAAACAGGCCTAAAATGTTGCCGCAGGCAATAAATAAAAACAAAGCGAAAATAAGCGAAACGTATTTTGCGCCGTCGTTGCCCATGGTTTCGCCGATAATGCTGCGGATAAAATCATAAATCGATTCGGAAAACGCCTGCCCCATACTCGGAACAATATTTCTTTTGCGCAAACACCAACCGAGCGTCAGCAAAATAAACGCCACCGTAATCAGCATACATAACGAAGAATTGGTGAACGAAACATCAACACCGTTAATGTCTAACGGCATCAGTTTTTTTATTGCAAATTGTTCCAACGGGTTTTCCATTGAATTACTCCTTATTGAAATCTTCGTCCATCTGTTGCGCCGCTTTGTAGAGATTTAACACGCCGGCGGCACATCCGAATATTGCAAAAACCAACATAAAAATCGGCTTGGTCGCAAACATATCATCTGCCAAAAAACCGATACACAAACCGATTAACACCGGTGATACAAACTCCGTTGCCAAGCGGAACATTCCTTCAAGCGCAACCCGCATTTGCGATTTTTTAGGTGTGACTTCGGCTTTTGTTTGTTGCTGAAAGTTTTTGATACGTTCATTTAGTTTTTTTATGTCGTCCGGCAATTCCTCCATATTATCCTCAACCGATTACATCCTCAATTTAGCCAACCGATTGTCGAGATATTCCTTCAACTCCTGATATTTGACCATACCGTAAAAAATCTCGTTTCCGTCGGCACCGCTGAACAAAAAGGCCGGTGTGCCCTGCATTTTAAGACGCGTCACCGCTTCTTGCCTGTTCGCAATAATTTCGTGTGCCATTGTTTCATCGGCAATACATGACGTCGCTTCGCCGTAGCCGAGACCGTATTCGGCGGCAAAACGGAACAATTGATCATTTTCATTATCCATCCACCACGAACGTTGCGTATCAAACAACCGATTCAAAAAGCCGAAATAATTTTCGTATGTCATACATTCGGAAAGCATCGCCGCTTTCATCGCATTTCGGTCGAGCGGGAAGTTCACAAAAATCACTCGGAGCAAGCCGGTATCAACATAATCGCGCACCAGTTGCGGCATCACATCGAGATGAAAATCGGCACAATGCGGGCAGGTCAAAGATGAATATTCATACAATGTCAACGGGGCTTCGGCCGAACCGAGCGCATATTTGGTGGAAACATTCAGCACCATATTTTCTTGTAATGTAATCGGTCCGTGTTCGTTGGCTTGAGCCACTTGCTCGTGAAAAATTATCTCAAACTTTTGAGAATTGTTGTTCGGAAACACAATTTCAAACCCTTTATAATTAAAATAAAAGGCGCCGGCAACGCAATAAATGAGAATAAGAGATAAAATATTGCTGATTTTTCTGATTATAATTTCCAAAACATTACTCCTGTTTTTTGCGTTGCAAAAAAATCGCCCGTCCTAATTCGGCAACGACTTTACGCAATTCGGGTTGTTCAATATCTTTTGTTATTTCGGTAATATAAGATTCTTCTTCATCGGATACAACAGTTTTTTTCATTTTATTAATCGGTTTTTTCTTCAGCAGATAATCCTGCAAAGTGCCGTTTTGCAGAATTCTGATTTTCTGCACGGCCGGATATCCGAAATAAACATTGATTTTATCGATAATTTTCGGTTCGTTTTGTGCAATTTCCGTAGCAAACGCACCGGCCGGCACCATAATCGTCAGGCAACCGTCGCTGTGCGAATCTTTGGGAAAGGTCAATTTTTGCGGCAAGCTGTATTGTGCCATATTTTCGCCGACTATCGAAGTCCACGAACTCAGCAATTCGAGTTGCATAAAGCCGCGCCGCCCCAAAATCTGTTTGGCCAAAGGCAAGGCCGTTTCGGCAACGCTGGTCAAATCGTTCAACGAATGCTCTTTATTGATTTTCAGCGGCTTTGTCATC
Organism: Alphaproteobacteria bacterium; assembly: GCA_017543835.1. Taxonomy (GTDB): domain Bacteria; phylum Pseudomonadota; class Alphaproteobacteria; order RF32; family CAG-239; genus RUG410. The sequence continues at coordinate 26,334 of JAFYFJ010000020.1, forward strand.
ATTTTTCCCCGATTCTTTGCCATAATGCGCCAACGGATGTTTAAGGCAGACGGCATTCATCAGTTTTTGCGAAGTAATATGCGTATAAATCTCGGTGGTGTTGATACTTTCGTGCCCAAGCATTTTCTGCACCGAGCGCAAATCGGCGTCGTTGTTAATCAGATGCGTGGCAAACGAGTGACGCAAAACGTGCGGCGAAATCCGTGACGGATAAATGCCGCATTGAACGGCCAGATTTTTCAAATCTTTATAAAACGCATCGCGCGTCAAATGGCCGTCTGTTGCCGTCAGCGACGGAAACAAAAAAGTCGATTCGCTGTTTTTTTTGATAAAATCGCTGCGCAGGGTTTCGTATTTTTTGAGTGTGTCGGCGGCGTGTTCGGCCATCGGCACAATCCGTTCTTTGCTGCCTTTGCCGAAAATCGTAACTTGATTTTTTTTAAAATTGAGGGCGCTGAGCGGCAAAGATACCAATTCGGATACGCGCATTCCGGTTGCATACATCAGCTCAATCATCACGGCAATTCGCTGGATTCGGATGTCATCACTTGATGCCGCCGCTTTAATCAATGCGCGCACTTCTTCCGCCGTCAAGAACTTCGGCAACGGCTTTTCCTGCTTCGGTGACAGAATATTTTGCGCCGGATTGTCTTTGATGATTTTTTCCGAATACAAAAATTTGCAAAACTCCTTTATGGCTGAGAGTTTGCGCGCGATTGTCTTAGGTGCAAATCCGCGAGAGCGCAAGTCTTGCATAAAATTTTCGATACTTTGCTTGCTTAAATCGGTGTCGGAATTGAAATTGCCGAATTCCAAAAATTGCTGCAAATCGCGTTCGTAGGCGACAATAGAATTTTGCGCGGCACCCTTTTCGGCCGCCATCATCTGTAAAAAATAATCAACTTGCCGCCCGAGCATTATTTTACTTTTTCAAATTAACTTCGATTTTTTGCGAATTATGCTCTGTCGGAACGGTAATATCCTGAAATGTCACAAAGCCGATACCGGCCAAAATTGCCGCAATAACGGCATAAATAACGATTCTTGAATTATTTGACTTTGACGTATAATAGCTTCTCATCTGATTTTCCTTTTATAATCTGCGAAAAAAGATTGATTATATATTAACAAGGTTATATCGTAAGGTCAATAGTTAAGAATGGTAATAAAAAATGAAAATGCCTAAAGTTGATAGAATAATATTGTTGGTCGGGTTGATGGGAAGCGGCAAAACCAGCGTCGGCAAGCGGTTGGCGCGGCGGCTTTCATTGCCTTTTGTGGATGGCGACCAAGAAATCGAAAAAGCGGCCGGACTTTCGCTCGTTGATGTGCTGAAATGCTTCGGCGAACAGGAGTATCGTGCCGGTGAAGAGCGGGTAATGAAGCGTTTGCTCAAAGGCGCACCGTGTGTTTTGGCCTCGGGCGGCGGCTCTTTTGTGGCTGAACAAACGCGCACGTTGGCCAAAGAAAATGCGCTGACGATATGGCTCAAAGCCGACATAAACACGCTTTATCATCGCACCGCCGGTCGCACGCGTCGTCCGTTTTTACTCGGCGACAACGAAACCGTGAAAAACAAATTGCAGAGATATATTACGGAAGAATATCCGTATTATTCCGAGGCCGATATTGTGGTGGAAACGCGCGATGAACGGGTGGAAAATACCGTGCGTCATGTGATTGCCGCCATCAATAAATATTATCGCAAAATCGAAAAGAAAAAGGGGAGAGAAAATGCGCCCGAACAGCAGAACGGCGGAGCAGATGCGTCCGCTGGAAATCATTCCGAATGTTAATCTTTATGCCGAGGGCTCGTGCCTGATTAAATGCGGCAACACCCAAGTTTTATGCACCGCTAGCGTCGATAAAAACGTGCCGGCGTGGCTCAAAGGGCAAAATCGCGGCTGGGTAACCGCCGAATATGCACTTTTGCCGCGTGCGACGCAAACCCGTGTGGCGCGCGAAACCAAAGGTGTGGGCGGCCGCACGCACGAAATCCAACGTCTTATCGGACGCTCGCTTCGAGCCATAACTGACCTCAGCGCAATGCCGGAAATTTGTGTGCAAATAGATTGCGATGTGTTGCAAGCCGACGGCGGCACAAGAACTGCGTCAATTTCTGGCGCATTTGTGGCGTATAATATAGCCATGCAAAAATTGGTAAGGCAAGGCGAGCTTGCGCGTAACCCGATAAAAGAATATGTGGCGGCCGTTTCGTGCGGTATTTACGACGGCGAACCGGTGCTCGATTTGGAATATGCCGAGGATTCGCACGCCGATGCCGATACCAATTTTGTGCTGACCGAAAGCGGACGGATTGTCGAAATTCAGGCAACGGCGGAGGGCGCAACCTTTAACGAAGCCGAGTTTAATGAACTTTTCCGTTTGGCTAAATCGGGCATACATCAAATTATACAGGCACAGAAAAAAGTGTTGGGAGAATAAAATGCAAATAAAAGAACTTGTTTTTGCCAGTCATAATGCCGGTAAAATCGCGGAAATCAAACAAATGCTGGCGCCGCTCGGTATCAATGTCAAATCGGCGCTGGATATGGATTTGCCGGATGTGGAAGAAAACGGCACGACCTTTGCCGAAAACTCGCTGATTAAGTCGCAGACCATCGCTAAAACCATAGGGATTCCGTGTATTGCCGACGATTCGGGTTTATGCGTCGATGCCCTCGACGGTGCACCGGGGGTCTATTCGGCCCGCTACGCACCGAACCGCGATTTTGATAAAGGTATGGATAAATTGCTTGCCGAAATGGAAAAAAGCACAAACAAAAGCCGTAAGGCACACTTTTCGTGCGTGGTGTCACTTGCGTATCCGAACGGCGAATATAAACTGTTTGAAGGACGGGTTGATGGCACGATTGCACCGGCTAAAATGGCAGGTGTGCAGGGATTCGGTTATGACCCGCTGTTTGTGCCGGACGGCTACGATGTCAGTTTTGCGCAAATGAGTAAAGACGATAAAAACAAAATCTCGCATCGCGGTCGAGCAATGCAAAAGTTTAAGGAATACCTTTCTTCTTTATAAGGATTAAAAATGTCGAAAGAAAAAATATATAACATCAGCGCCGACGAACCGTTTGTTGATGTGTTGGCTCAGCGCTACTTAAAAGAATTTGCCGACAGACCGGACGACTTGGCAAATGTGCTGTTTTTAATGCCGAATCGTCGTGCTTGCCAAAGTTTAATCGACGCGTTTGTGCGTCAGCACGATTTGAAGCCGACGATATTGCCGCAGATTCGCCCGATTGCCGAAGTCGATGAAGACGAAGTGTTCCTAACGCACGACATATCCGTTTTGAAGGATTTGCCGCCGGCCGTCGATTCGACCGATAAGATTTTGCAACTGACGCGGCTGATTATGAAAAAGTCTGAACTCGACTTGGATAAAATCTCATTGGCGCAAGCGTATGCCTTGGCGCAGAACTTGTCGCAGCTGATGGATTTGACTTACAATGTGAAATATAAGCAGAAAATTGATTTAAGCAGTTTTAAGAATTTGGTGGGCGAAGAATATGCGCTACATTGGAAAAAAACATTGTTGCTGCTGCAAATCATAATGGAATATTGGCCGAAGATTTTGGCGGAAAACGATAAAGCCGATACGGTTTGTCGGCGCAACGCTTTACTCGAAAGCGAAATGAATTTGTGGCGGCAAAGTCAGACAACACAGCGTATTGTGGTTGCCGGCACAACGGCGGCGTTTCCGATTATGAAAGAGCTGGTTAAAACGGTTATGGACTTGCCGAACGGCGAAGTTTATCTTTACGGGTTGGATAAGTATTTGGACGATTCGGACTGGGCAAAGGTGGAAGAAAATCATCCGCAATTCGAGCTGAAAGAATTGTTGCAAGAGTTGGGGATTTCTCGCGATTCGGTAACAACTGTCGGCAACAAAGAAATATCGCCGCGCGAAAAAATCGTGGCGGAAATTATGCGACCGGCGGAAACCTCGGACAAATGGCGCAATTTGACGGCGCATCCGTTGCCTGAATCAGATTTTAAGGACATTCATTTGCTTAATTGCGATGATTTGCGGCAAGAAGCACAGGCCATTGCGCTGATTATTCGGGAAACATTGAACGAGCCGGAAAAAACCGTGGCACTCGTCACGATGGACCGCAATTTGTCGCGGCGCGTGGTGTCGGAGTTGCATAAATGGGACATCAATGCCGACGATTCGGCCGGTCGTCCGTTGGCTTTAACGCAAATCGGGATATATCTGCGGCTTGTTTGGGAAGCGGTGGAAAACGGTTCGCAAACGGCGACGATTGCGCTGATGAAACATCCGTTTACGGCGTGCGGAATGCGTCGTGATAAGCTTGTGCGTTGGGCAACGTTGCTTGAAACTTTTTGGCGTAATGACAGAAAGTTGAAAAAATATGTGCAGAATTTTTATAATAAATTCAAAGCGATACTGAAACCTTTGGAAGATATTTACGCTCAGCCGCAAGCCGATTTGCAACAGATTCTCGAAACGCATATCAAAGTTGCCGAAAAGTTGGCGGATACCGATGCAAAATTCGGCTCACAGCTGATTTGGCGCGATGATGACGGCGCGGTTGCGGCAAAATGGGTGAGTGATTTTATGCCGAAAAGCGCTTCATTCGGAAACATAAAGTTGAACGATTACGGCGGATTTTTCACGGCTTTGCTGATGGAACAAAGCGTCCGCAAACGTTACGGCACACATCCGCGCGTCAAGATTTTAGGCCCGATAGAAGCGCGTCTGACTCAATATGATGTGACGATAATAGGCGAAGCAAACGAGGGTATATGGCCGAATCAGCCGCAAGCGGATATGTGGATGTCGCGCCCGATGAAATTAGATTTCGAGTTGCCGCTACCGGAAAGACAAATCGGCGTGGCGGCGGCGGACTTTGCGCATTTGATGAACGCACCGCGGGTATATGTGACACGTGCCAAAAAAGTGGGCGGAAATCCGGTCAACAAATCGCGGTGGTGGTTGCGCTTTGAAACCGTGCTGACGGCGAACTTCGGGGATAAAAAAGAGACGTATGCCTTTATTTATCAAAAGCCATACGCGTATTGGGCAAAAAATCTCGACCGACGCGATGAATATAATCCGATTTCGGCACCCGAGCCGCGTCCGGCGCTGGAACGTCGACCGCGTGAAATGTCGGCAACCAATATTGAAAAATGGCGCTATAACCCGTATACGATTTATGCCAAATATATTTTATCGCTGTATCCGCTCGACGACTTGGATACGCCGAAACAATCGTATGATTTCGGTAATATCGTGCATAATGTATTGAAAAAATTTAACGATGAATATAATTCGGATTTTTATCCGGATGCGGATGAGGCACGCACCATATTGCTCGAGCTCGGAAACGACGAATTTGATAAAAACAAAGTGCCGGAAGACACAAGAATCTTTTGGCAGTCGCGGTTCGAGAGTATTGTGGAGTGGATTATCAACAAGGAATTGTCGTATCGTCCGAGCGTATCCGAGGTGAAAAACGAAATTAACGGAAGTATGACGATGCAAGGCCCGCTCGGTGATTTCAAGATAACCGCCAAAGCAGACCGCGTCGATATTTTGAAAAACGGCTGTTTGAATATTTTGGATTATAAGACCGGCAAAGATAAATCGGCTAATGATATGGTAGAGGGTAAGGCTCCGCAGTTGCCGATAGAGGCGCTGATTGCGCAAAAAGGCGGTTTTCCGGGGGTTGCCGGCGCGCCGATTGAGAGTTTGCAATATTGGGCGTTTCAGGACAAATTCAACGCCACCGATGCCGAGCAAAGCGCTGAGGCAATGAAAAACATTCAAACAATCGTGCAAAAATTGATAAACGCCTATGACGATATAAGTTGGGCTTATTTGGTTAAACCGAAACCGAGTAATGTGAAAGATTATTCGGATTATGACCATCTTTCGCGTATCGGCGAATGGGGCACACACTACGATTCGGGCAATAATTTTGGCGGAGAATAAAAATGCAGGAATATAAAGACGAAAGAGATAATCGAAAAAAGGACGCCGCGGAAAAACAACGTTGCGCTTCCGACCCGCAACAGTCGGTATGGGTTGAGGCCTCTGCCGGCACCGGCAAAACGACGGTGCTTACCGATAGAGTGTTGCGTTTGTTGCTCGATAACGATAACCCGCGTCTGCTTTGTCTGACATATACCAAAGCGGCGGCGGTCGAGATGAATTCGCGTATTTCCGAGCGGCTGAGCGAATGGGCGGTCAAAGATGATGCGGCGCTTGAAAAAGATTTAACAAAACTTCTCGGTGACGATATCATCAACAACGCCGAGCGCTATCGGCAATATAAGAAAAAAGCCCGCACATTGTTTGCCAAGTTGCTGGATTCGGCGGACAATATCAAGATTCAGACCATTCACAGTTTTTGCACCGATGTTTTGAAACGTTTTCCGCTCGAAGCCGGTATTTCGCCGTATTTTGAGGTGCTTGAAGATGAAGAATCCGACAATGCGTTGACTCAAATCAAAACCGAAATTTTGCTTAAAGAAAATCACGGCAAGGACAAAGATTTAGCCGCCGCCATCGATTATTTTGCGGAAAATATGTCTGAAACAACTTTCCCGCAGATGCTTAAAAAAATTACGGATAAGCGTCGCGAAATGGTTAAAATCATCGAAGACCACAAAGGCCTCGACGGATTTATTGCGGCAGTTGCGACCAAGCTCAAGATAAATCCTAAAGAAACGGAAGAACGTATCAAGGATGAATTTATGGCTTCTGTGCGCGCCAAAGAAGATGAAGTGCGGGCTAATATTGCGGCATGGAAACACGGAACACCTAAAACCGATATTCCGAAAGCAGAAGCTTGTTTGGCGGTTATTGAGAGAAATTTTCAAGTTGAGGATTACGAAGTTTATAAGTCTTGCTTTTTTACAACTGCTAATGAAGCGCGCAAAGACGCGAGTTTAGCCACAAAAGATGCCAAGGCGGCGGATTCGGAACTACTCGAACGGCTTACGGCGGAACGCGATCGCATGGTCATTTGCGAGGAGAAATTACAGAAACTGCGTCTGTTTCTCTCTACCAAAGCGGCATTTACGATTGTGCGCGAAATCGACAGCCGCTACGAAAAATACAAACACGCCAAATCTTGTATGGACTTTGATGACCTGATTTATAAGACGAAAGCATTGCTTGAAGATTCGGGCGCGCGCCAATGGGTGCTGTATAAACTCGACGGCGGTATTGACCATATTTTGGTGGATGAAGCGCAAGATACATCGCCGGCACAATGGGAAATTATCGCTCATTTGTGCGAGGATTTCTTCAGCGGTGAAAGTGCCGCCGTTCAGAATCGCACGATTTTTGTGGTGGGTGACCGCAAGCAATCGATTTTCAGCTTTCAAGGTGCCGACCCGAGCAAATTCGACGAGATGCTCGAAAAGTTTCGGAAAAAAGCAGAAGGTGCGCAAAAAAAGTTTGAAATCGTCAATTTAAAGTATTCGTTTCGTTCGGCGCCGGCCATTTTGGAAGCCGTCGATACGATTTTTGCCACCGAAAAGGCCGCCGACGGCGTTGTGCTGAGCGATAAAAAGTTGCATCACGAGCCGGTGCGTGCCGGAGAATACGGTAAAGTTACGATTTTGCCATTGCTGGAAGCGGAAAAAACAGAAAAAACGGAGAAAGGCAAGAAAGAAACGGCTGAAGATTGGCAACCGCCCAAAGAACGCGAAAACAAAACAGCCGTCGAAACCATAATGGCACGCGCAATTGCCGCGCGCATTCGGCAAATGGTTGATGAAAGCGCGCAAACCGAAAAGCCGTTGCATTATCGCGATTTTATGATTTTGGTGCGCACGCGTAATGCGTTTGTGCCGGAGTTTATTCGCGCTTGCGAAAAAGAACACGTGGCAATTTCCGGCGCCGACAGAATAAAGCTTTCCGAAGAAATTGCGGTGCAGGACTTAATCTCTCTGGGCAAATTTTTGCTGTATCCGAAAGACAATTTGTCTTTGGCCGAAGTGCTGACTTCGCCGCTGTTTTCAATTGATGGCCAGTTGCTTGAGGATTTGTGCTATAAACGTGAAAAGAGCGAAAAACTTTGGGACAGAATAAAAGCAAGTGACGATGAACGTTGTCGCAAAATATTCGATGTGCTCGATACTTTGCTCAAAAATCTTGACCATATCCGTCCGTATGAAATGTATAATTTTGTGCTGACCAAAATGAACGGCCGACGCAAATTTATCGAACGTATGGGACAAGAAGTCGAAGACATACTCGATGAGTTTATCAATATGACAATAGACTTTGAACAGCGGCAGATTCCGAGTTTGCGCGGCTTTATAACTTGGTTCGGACAGAGCGAAAAAGAAATCAAACGCGAAGGCGATGAGGCAGAAACCGATGCGGTTCGGTTGTTGACGGTGCATCACTCTAAAGGTTTGCAGGCGCCGATAGTCTTTTTGCCGGATACCTCAAAAACGCCGTCCGATAAGAGAGAACAAAAACTCTTGTGCGATGAAAAATTGGGGTATTATCCGCTAAATGCGGCAACGTATGATGATATTTGCACGCAAATTAAGGATAAAAACCGCCTTAAAGAAATGGAGGAATACCGTCGTTTGCTTTATGTGGCTTTGACGCGTGCCGAAGACCAGCTCTTTATTTGCGCGCACGGCAAAGATAACGAAGACGCGTGGCACGCTTTGTGTCGGCAGCCGCTTAAGGCCGTCGCAAAAGAAAAAGCCGGCGAAATCGTGCACGAAACACCGGAATATATTGCAAAAGAAGAAAAGAAGAAGCCGTTTTTGAATTTGGGTAAATTTGAACTGCCGAAGTGGATAGATGAAAATATTACCGGTGCGGAAGATAATTTGGCCAAGCCGTATACGCCGTCTAAAGATGATGACGAAAACGAAGAAAAGCCGGATTCGGTTTCGCCGCTGAAAAACAACGGTTTCTACTATCGGCGCGGTATTCTGATTCACCGCTTGCTGCAATTTTTGCCGCCGGATGCCGAAGATAAAGCGGAAATTATCGATGTGTATCTGCAAAAAAATGCCGAAGATTTTGCGCCTGAAGATTGTGCAAAAATCAAAAAAGAAGTGCTTGATTTGCTGAATGCGGCCGAATTTGCCGATATTTTCGGTGCGGATTCGCGGGCCGAAGTTCCGGTGGTCGGCGTGGTGGGCAATAAGATTATTTCGGCACAAATCGACCGCTTAATCGTGCTGCCCGACAAAGTTAAAATCGTTGATTTTAAAACCAATCAGCCGCCGGCAAAAGATGTGGCGCATACCGCTAAGCAATACATCAAACAGCTTGCGGCGTATGCCGAACTGATGCAAAAAGTGTATCCGGATAAACCGATTGAAACCTATATTTTGTGGACCAATGAAACACGTTTGATGCGTGTAGCGTAAAAAAGTGTTGTAATTATTTTGATTATCTTTAATATGGTAAAAAAAATAATATATCTGTGCCACAATTTAATAATATGAGGAGAATAAAATGACACAACCTATTACAGACAGCCAATTCGGCGAAAATGTTTTGAACGCCAAGGGCTTGGTGCTTGTTGATTTTTGGGCGGAATGGTGCGGTCCGTGCCGTCAGCTCGGTCCGATTTTGGAAGCAATTGATGAAGAAATCGGTAACGATGTCAAAATCTATAAGATGAATGTCGACGATTCGCCGGAAGTTGCAAGCCAACTCGGGATTCGCAGTATTCCGACAATGTATTTGTTCAAAGACGGCAAACAGGTCGATGTTAAAGTCGGCTTGACGACGCAATCCAATATTCAAGAGTGGATTCAGTCTTACAAATAATAAAAAACGCAAACGATAAAGCCGCCGAGTTTTCGGCGGCTTTGCGTTTTTAAACGAGCGTTTTAGGCGCTTTTGAGCAAGCCGAATTTCTTTTTGCCCTGTGCGATTTTAACTGCACCGTCCACCACATCGGCGGCGGTAATCACATAATTTTCGTCGGTAACCGGTTTGCCGTTGATTTTCAATCCGGCTTGTTTAATCAGACGGCGCGCTTCGCCTTTGCTCTCCACAAATCCGATTTGCAAAAACGCGTCCAAAACGCCAATGCCGCTGTTCAAATCGGCATTCAGAGTCGGCAAATCGTCGCCGGCGGCACCTTGTTCAAATGTTTTGACGGCCGTTTCCTGCGCCGATTGTGCTTCGGCTAAACCGCGGCAAATCTTGGTTGCCTCAAATGCCAGAATCTTTTTGGCTTCGTTAATTTCTTTGTCTTGCAATTTTTCCAAACGATAAATCTCGTCCATCGGCAAATCGGTGAAAATACGCAAGCACTTGCCGACTTCAGCGTCACCGATATTGCGGAAATATTGATAATAGTCATAAGCCGGCAGTTTGTCTTCGTTAATCCATACCGCGTTGCCCTCGGATTTGCCCATTTTCTTGCCCGCCGAGTCGGTAATAATCGGGCTGGTAAAGCCGAACAATTCCGTATCATAGCGGCGGCGGCCGAGTTCGGTGCCGGAGGTTATGTTGCCCCATTGGTCAGCACCGGCAATTTGCGCGCGGCAGTTATATTTTTGCAACAACACGCAGAAGTCGTAACCCTGCAACAGCATATAGTTAAATTCTAAAAACGACATCGGCTGTTCACGCTCCAGACGGCTTTTAACGCTATCCATCGTGAGCATACGGTTGACCGAATAGCAAGTGCCTATATCGCGCAAAAACTCGAGATAATTGATGTCTTTGAACCAATTCCAGTTGTCCACCATCAAAGCGTCGGTAGGGCCGTCACCGAATTTCAAGAACTTGGAAAAAGATTTTTTCAGGCCGATAACATTGTGCGCCAAAGTCGCTTCATCTAAAAACGGACGCAACTTGTCTTTGCCGGACGGGTCGCCGATGCGCGCCGTTGCGCCGCCGACCAATGTCAACGGCTTGTGCCCGCATTTTTGGAACCAACGCAACATCATCAGCGGCACAATATGCCCGACGTGCAAACTGTCACCGGTCGGGTCGGAACCCAAATAGCCGACCGCCGGTTTGCCTGTTTTTTCGCACTCATAGAGATAAGCATCAAAGCCCTCTTCATTGGTGCATTGATTGTAAAAACCGCGCTCGTGCATAATATTTAAAAATTCCGATTTGAATTGTGTCATTGCTTTCCTTTGTCCTTTCGTATTTATACCAATTTTTAACGTATAGTAGCATAATATTTTATCAATGCAACAGGATTTAATTTTTAATGATTATAAAAAGTTTAAATGCCCTCGGTTTATACGGTAATGCCTCGTTGAATTCGGTTGATTTGGCGCTGATGACAACCGACGGCGTTGATGTGCAACAATTTGTTAAAACACAGACGGTGCATTATCCGGACGATTTGTGCATGGATATTCGCGCGCTTATATCTAAACGCGGTTGGACTTATGAAATGCTCAGCACTAACGCCGATGTGCAAGCGGTGCGCGAAAAAATCAGCCGTTTTTATGCCGAAGAAATCAAGGAATTTGTTGCCGATGAAAAAGTGGATTGCTATGGTATCGACGGCTTAACATTGTTCAGTAATCCCGATGAAAAATGCTCGTATCAGCTTGAAGACGGGCGCGTTTTGGCGCGCGAACTCGAGCAAAACATCGTGACGCACTTTCACCGCGCCGATTTGCTTTCGGGCGGGCAGGCATCACCGCTTATGCCGGCATTTGTCAACTATTTGGGACAGATGGTGGAAAAACCGGCACTGTTTATCATTGTTGACGCGGTCAGCAGTTTGATTTATTTAGGACAATCGGGCGAATTGACGGCGTTTGACTGTGCACCGGGGATGGCGATGATTGAGGACTGGACTTTTCGCCACGCCAATATGCAGACCGATTACAACGGCAAACTCGCCGTGACGGGCAAGCCGGATATGCAAATTGTCGAGTCATTGTTGCGCCATAAAATTTTGAAAAAAGAGCCGCCGAAAGCGTTGGATATCCTTTGTTTTGCCGATAAAAAAGAGCACTTAGAGGGCTTGTCGCTCGAAGACGGCGCGGCGACGGCAACCGCATTTATCGCCGAGGCGATTTATCAGGCGGCGTTTGACTTTTTGCCTAAGATACCGGCTAATTTGTTTATCGGCGGTGCCGGCGCGCAAAATCCGACATTGTTGCGGCTGATTAAGCAAAATTTTGCCCCGCGTGATGTGATGCCGCTGAGCCGGCTTAATCCGAATTTGGATGCCATCGGTGCGCAATCGACCGCATTTAATACCGTGCGGCGGCTTTACGGTATGCCGCTGACCTACCCGACAACAACCGGCGCGTTTGAACCGCTGAGCGGAGGAGAAATCTATGAAAAAATCTGAAAAATCAATACTTAAAGTAGAAAAATTATGCAAAAATTACGGCGACATCAAAGCGTCGGATAATTTGAGTTTTGAGGCAAAAAGCGGCGAAATTATCGCACTTTTAGGCCCGAACGGCGCCGGCAAATCAACCCTAATGAATATGATTGCCGGATATTTGGCGCCGACCTCCGGCAAAATCAAAGTATTGGGCAAAGATATTGCCGATTTTCCGATTTTTGCTAAAGAGAACATCGGCTTTTTGCCGGAAGGTTCGCCGCTTTATGCCGATTTGAGTGTTAAGCGCTTTTTGTGCTATATGGCCGAGTTGCGCGGGCTCAAAAAAGATGCGGTGCAAAAGGTGGCCGAAATCGCCAATGTTACCAATGTGATGGCGCAAAAGGTCGATACGCTTTCCAAGGGCTATCAGCGCCGTGTCGGCTTTGCGCAAAGCATTTTGAGTAATCCGCCGCTTTTACTTTTGGACGAGCCGACCGACGGCTTGGACCCGAATCAAAAGGATTATATCCGCCAATTGATTAAGCAAATGGCCAAAGATAAAACCATCATCATCTCGACGCATTTGCTGGAGGAGGCCGAAACCGTCTGCAATCGCATCATTGTTTTGGACAAGGGTAAAATTAAGGCCGACGGCGATTTGCAGACTTTGCTAAAACAAATCAAAGCCAAAACAATTGCCGAGGCATTTCGTAAATTGACCGCAAAGGAGAACACCGATGAATAAGATTCTGACTGTCGCCAAAAACGAGCTGATTCGCTATTTTGTGTCGCCGCTTGCGTATGTGTATTTGTTCTGCTTTGTGATTTTGAACGCGTCGTTTGCGATTTATTTCGGCGATTTCTTTAATCGCGGGCAGGCCGATTTGCAAGCCATGTTTGAGTTTCAGCCGTGGCTGTATCTGCTGTTTATTCCGGGGATTTCGATGCGCTTGTGGGCCGAGGAGTTCCACTCCAAAACCATTGTGCAAATTGCCACACAACCGATTTCCATAACTCAACTGGTGCTCGGTAAATTTTTGGCCGCTTGGATATTTTGCGGTATTGCGCTGATTTTAACAACGCCGTTTTGGCTGACCATAAATATTTTGGGCGACCCCGACAATTTTGTGATATTTATGGGCTATTGCGGCAGTTTTGTTTTGGCCGGTTGTATGCTTGCCGTGGCGCAAACAATGTCGGCGCTGACCAGAAATCAGATTATTGCTTTGGTGTTGGCGGTAATCGCAAACTTGCTGTTTTTCTGGAGCGGTATTGAGTATGTGTTATCGTTTTGCCGCCTGTTTTTGCCGGAAAGCATAGTGGACGTGATTGCCTCGTTAAGTTTTATTACGCACTTTAACAACCTGACATACGGCTTGCTTGAATTGCGCAATGTTATTTTCTTGCTTTCGTTGATTTTGTTCGGCAATTATACCACCGTGCTGATTATCAACTTCAAAACGGCGGGAACTTCCGGCTGGCTGAAGTCGACCAGTCGATTGTATAATGTGGTTGCGTGGTTCCTGTTGTTGTTGATTTTCTTCGGTGTCAACATCTTGGCCAACAATCTGACCGCCGATATTCAATATGATGGCACAGAGGAAAAGAACTGGACCTTGACCGACGATACCAAAAAGATTTTGCAAAACTTGCAAGAGCCGGTGTTGGCGCGGTTGTATTTTTCGCCGATTTTGGAACAACGTAATCCGGAACTGCGCGAAAAGTTTAACTCCATCCGCATTTTGTTGCACAAATACAAGGGTTTATCAAAAGGCAAGTTTGATTATAAAATATATTATCCTCGATTTTTGGGGCACGAAGAAGATTTGGCCATTGCCGACGGCGTGCAGTTGATTCCGCTGGTTGACCTTAATCAGACGGCGTTGTTCGGTATGACGGTTGAAGATACTTTGCAAAACAAAGAAGTCATCCCGTTTTTTGCGCAAAATCAATACGGGCGTTTGGAGCAGGATATTACCACCAAAATCTATCAACTCGGGCACGAGCGCAAAACCGTCGGCATTTTGACCGGCACTTCGATTTTCGGGAAGAATTCGGATACCGAAGGCGTGGTTTTCGGTGATGTGTGGGAAGTCGTGCAAATGCTCAACAAAGATTATCAACTGCACGAAATCAAAGAGCCGAAAGATTTTGACGATTATCAATTTGATGTTTTGCTGATGTTTTATCCGAAAAATCTCTCCAAAGAGATGATTGAAAAAATCAAAGAATATACGCGGACCGTCGGCAAAATTATTTTGATTCTCGACCCGGCAAACGAGGCCGAGCGGCTTTATTCGCCGGCCGCATTCCCGCAGCCGTCCGACATTGGCGAACTTGAGCAATTTTGGCGTATTAAACTTTATCCCGACTATGTGGTGGCCGATTTGAAAAACTCGGTTACAGTGGATTCGTCTGAGGATTATACGAAAAATCCGGCCTTTTCGCAGGATGTTATTCAGTTTAAGATTCAGCACGAAGATATGAATCCGGAACATCCGGTTACGCGCAATTTGCACGAAATTATGTTCACATCGGCTTCGGTGGTGGTGCCGGATTTGGATGCTTACAAAGAAAAAAGAATAGTGTTCTATCCGCTGTTGCGCGCCAGTATGATTTCCGAGCTGATTAAGTCGGATGTTGTGACCAAAGGCAAAAATCCGGAAGAGATTTTGCAAGATTTTGAAGTGGACGGGAATCAGAAAATTTTGGCGGCCGAAATTATCGGTTTGGAAGAAGACCGGCCGTTTGATATTATCGCGGTTGCGGATTCGGATTTTCTGTATGACCAATTTTGGATGGAAAAAACGCATCTGTTGGAAAGCGAATATGTTACCGCCGTGTTTGACAGCGCCAATTTCTTGCTCAATGCCGTCGATTATTTGACCAATCAGGATGCTTTGCTCGGACTGCGCGGCAAACGGGCGCTCGACCGCAAATTTAACGATATTGAGGTTCTGCGTCGCTTAAATGCTTTGCAGTATAAACAAGAAGAAATGAAGATTTTTGAGGAGCTTAATGCGGCTAAAAATGCCATTAAGGAAATTTGGGCCAAACGCGAATTTGAAGACCGCGAAAACTTTACGCCGGATGAATTGGCGGCAATTTCAAAAATTAACACGCGCTTGGATGAGTTTCGTCAGCGTTTGAGCGAATTGCGCTATCAGGCCCATCAAAACATCAAACAAATTTCTTCACGCGTCGCGTTTTTCAATATTTGGTTTTTACCGCTTGTTTTCGGCAGTATTTTGCTATTGGTGCGTTTGTTCAAAATGTTGCGCCGTCAACGCGTCAGAAGTGCGCCGTTTAAGATTAACAAGCGGCTGCTGACTTTGGGTGCGGGCGCGCTGGTTGTTTTGGTCTTGTCGGCAATTTCAATTTATGCCGTTAATTACAGCAGTGTCGATGCGTATGAAGGCAAGTTGGTCTTTCCGGAATTTAAGGACCATATCAACGAAGTCAATAAAATTGTTTTGAAAACAAACAAAATACAGCTGACGTTTGAGCTGAAAGATAATCAATGGCATTTGCAAGAAGTGCCTGATTTGCCGGTTTATCAGGAGCGGGTGCGCCGTTTGTTGTCGATGATTGCCGAGGCGCGTTATTTTGCGCGTAAGAGCAACAAAGCCGAGAATCTGGCGATGTTTAATCTGTTGCCGATAGAGGACGAAAACTCCGGTGTTATCAAAGTATCGGCGTTGGCCGACGACAAGGTGATTCAAACCTTTAACTTGGGCGATGTCAACATAGATATCGGTCGCGGCGGCAAAGCGGCGTATATGCGTTTTGACGACCAGTTTCAAGTATGGGAAATCGAGGCCGATTTTGTGAGTATGGATTTGGATTGGCACTATTGGACCTATTCGCATTTGTGGGATTTGCGTTTCGGCCGTCCGAGCACGCACGGTGAAGATTTCTTCAAAGAAAGATATTTGCTTAATGTGATGCGTTTGCTTTTGAACACACCGTATGAAAAGGTTATTGACGACCCGCACAAAGAAGCATTAGCAACCATCAGATTCAATGTTGAAGACGACAATAAGGCGGATTTATCGTTCCATAAGGACGGGGATATCAGCTATGTGACTTATACCTTTGATGAAAATAATCATAACCCGCATTTAAAATTGCTGGCAGAATATTTAAATGGCAAAGCGTGTGTAATCGAAAACGAGAAGATGGAGAAATTGCTTGACGTTATCAAATAATCAGCGCCGTCTTAAAAACAACGCGGCATACGCCAGTATTGCCACGGCGGTTGTTTTGACCGTCATCAAAGGCGCGGCGGCTTTTGTGACCGGCTCGCTGTCGGTGTTGTCGTCAATGGCGGACAGTTTGGCCGATGTCATATCTTCTTTGGTAACGCTTATTGCGGTGATTTATGCCGATAAACCGCTGACTTGCGAACACCGCTACGGTTACGGGCGGGCAGAAGCGGTCAGCGCCTTGGTGCAGGCGGCATTTATCAGCGGCTCGGCATTTTTTATTTTGTATGACGCGGCATATCGTGTCGGGCATCCGGTAATGCTCAAGCAAACGGGTATCGGTATCGGCGTGATGGGCATCAGCATTATGCTGACTTTGGCGCTGATATGCTATCAGAAATACGCCATCAAACGCGTTTCGTCGCAAGCCATAGAGGCCGACAACAAACATTATGTGATAGATTTGGCGGCAAATGCGGCGGTTTTGATATCGTTGGCGGCGGTGCGCTGGCTCAAGTGGGAATGGGTCGATATGGCGGCCGCGGTGTTGGTGTCGATTTATCTGATTGCAACGGCATTGAAAATCGCCAAACGCGCTTTAGAAGAAATCACCGACAAAGAAATCGATGTCGATATTAAGGCGCGCATAATCGAGGCGGTGACGTCAGTTGACGGGGTTAAGGGCTATCACGATTTTCGCTCGCGCGTTTCCGGCAACCGCTGGTTTATCGAGATTCATCTCGAATTTGACGGTAATCTGACCTTGTTGCAGGCACACGAACTTGCCGAGCAGGCCGAAAACAAAATTACCGCCCTATATGCCGAAGCACAGGTTATTATACATCAAGACCCGGTTGGTATAGAAGAAAAACGCCTCGATAATGATATTATCGGACCTTGCGCGTGGTAGCTGTTATGCTTTTTGCGGGAACTTAATGGTAAAGCACGTTCCTTTTTTATGCTTGCTTTTGACCGAGATTTTGCCGTTGCGTTTTTCGATTAAGCTGCTGACAATTGCCAAACCCAAACCGGAACTTTTCTCTCTGTAATTTGCGGAATAAAACGGCTCGAAAATATGCTTGATTTTATCCGGCTCGATACCGATTCCCGTATCGGCAACATCAACCACGACCGATTTGCCGCTCTTTTTGCCCGAAATACTTAAAACACCGCCGTCCGGCATGGCCTTAATCGCGTTTTGTGCCAGATTGAGAATAATCATCTTAAAGTCGGATTCGTTGCCCTCAAAACTCAGATTCGGCTCAATATTTGTTTCAACGGAAATACCGCGCCGCTTGGCATCGTAATCAATCATCAGCATCATATCCTTAATGGCATTCGGCACATCAATGATACCGGAATCTTGCTCGGAATATTGCGCCAGTTTGAGCAGTCTCTCCGGCGTTCGCAGTGTTTCGACCAGTTGCTTATGCACCATAAGCAGATATTTCTTTTGTTCGTCATCATCCGGAATATCTTTGTAGTTGCTGTCGAGGATTCCCTCCAAAATCATACGAATTGCGCCGAGGTTGTTCTTAATTTCGTGCGCCAGCGAGGTCGATAAAAACGCGAGCGATGAAACTTTTTGCTGGTGCGAAAAATGCACATCGCGGCTTAAATCGTGAAGCGCCTCAATAATGTAATAATCGTCCGGATTTTTACCGTATATCAGCTTGTTGGCATTGACATACAGCGGGTGTCTGCCGACTTCGTGAATGGCATGAAAATCTTTTTGCCCCGCGCAAATATGCCGTATCGGACAATTATAGCGACTGCGCGGACAACCGTCGCAATCAAAACCGTATGCCTTATAACATTTTTCGCCGATACAGGATTTTTCGAGCTTCAGAACATCATAAAAAGAGCGGTTGGCCATCACCACATTATAATTTTTATCTATCACGCGTATCCCGTCCGGTATGGCGTCTATCAGCTGTTGCAAGAACTTTTCGCGCAACTTTGTTTTTTCGATGTTATCTTCGGTGTTGTCGAGCATCTGATTAAATGTGGCATACAAAATATCGAATTCATCTTTGGCCAGCGCACTTTTTTGCGTAGGTAATCGGTCGGAGAATATGCCGGCGGAAACGTTGTTGCTGACCGCAATCATTTTTTGCAACGGGCGAATAACCCAATAATCAAGCAACAATATCAGCACAAACACCAACAACATAACCACGATTAAACTGACAGCGACGATTTCGGCGCCGGTGATAAGCGCTTCTTTGTTGTTATTGTAGTTTTCCCACAATTCATCATTGAGCTGACGTTCGCTGCTCAATTCCTGCTGAAAGGCGCTGATTCTGTCGCTGTTGGATATATAATCCGAATTGTTCATAATGTTCGGATATTCTATCGCCAATGCTGCCATTGTCTGACGTAAACGGATGTTATCATTTAATAAGCTGACGACGTATTGATTACGCATATAAACGGAAGTCATATTATCCTGTAATTTTTGCGAATACAAATTAAAGAAAATCACAAAAAAGATAACCGCCAAGATTGCCATAAATGCAAACAAGCTATACATAATTTTTTTGTTTAAGCTGATAAACATCCGTTTGTCCTATGATTTTGTGCGAATTGTGAATATTGTGTGCTTATTTGGCGTCGCGCAACTCCGGGAAAAAGTCGGTTCGGTTCAGCTTGTAGAAAGTGAACGTATAGTCGATTAAGCCGGCAACATTTTGCAAATTGCTGTCGTTCAGCATTTTAGCGGCCAGTTGTTCGCCGTATGGCGGGCGTTTCATCTGGCGGCTGATATGACGTGCCTCGCGCAAATATTCGTAATTGATGTGCGAATTAAGCAACAGCGCGCGCGCTCTGATGCAATCGGCCAAGTTTTCATACGCTTTGTAACGATAGTCGGCGTCCGGGTCATCAAGCGGCACAACGCCTCTGTCATCATACCATACTTCGTCTAAATAAAGCGAATTTGCGGTCAGCGCCAAACGCGAAGTTCCCCAGTCTGTATAAATGGCGGCGGTGGCAATCAGCAAAGACGGCGGAATGGCATCGACTTTTATCATCAGCTGCCGGAACAAACTGAGAGTGCGCGCATCACCCTTAAGGTTGGTGAACGCGTCATACTCGCGGGCTTTTTGCTCCAAAAAAGAGGCCTCGCTCATACTCAACTTTTTTTCTTTGATGAATTTGGTGCGCAAATCTTCAAGCACCTTGCGTTCTTGCGCGATTTCTTCATTGATTTTCAAAACCAGCGGCAACATAATCCGAATAAAAATGCGGTGCTTGGCATCGTTGTCCTGAATATCTTTCCAGTCGGTCGGCATGTGGTCCATATAAATACGCGGATAGCGGCCGCGCTCTTTGGTATAATCCTCATAATTGTTGCGCGCGAATATCTCGACGATTTCGTCGGTGTTTGCTTCATGAACGGTAAGAGCGCCGTCGCGCTTTGTCATCCGCAGATACGCCTGCGCCGAAACGGCGGAAAACATACTAACCATAAAAACGGCCGTTAACAGTAACTTTTTCATTTAAGCTCCTTTCAATCTGACTTCACGAATTTGCGGCATATACTTCTGAAATGTCCGCATAATAACATTTTGCAAGGTGTTTTGCGCATACGGGCAACCGGCACAATGACCGGTGAACGAGAGCTCTAAAACACCGTTCGTAACCGAGTGAATTTCTATATCGCCGCCGTCGCGGTTGAGGGTCGGACGAATAAACGCGTCCGCCGCCGCTTCGGCTTGCTCTTTTGCGGAAGCATTATCATAATTTGCCGCAAAAGCTTGTTGTTCGCTCAAAAAATCATCAATTTCTGCCAAAACCAATGCCTTGGCATTTTCAAACTGCGTTGCCTCGTAGTGCACCGAAACGACTTCGGGCGCAATCATACAGCGCTTAATACCGTCAATGCCGATAATTCTGTTTGGCAATGTATCTTGCGCATAAGGACGGTCTTGCACAAACAATGTGCCGGCCGGCGCAATATTTTGCGGCGGATAAAAATTCATAATTTGCTTTTGTTCAAAATTTTCAAATTTAATCTGCATAGCGTTCTTCCGTCAATTTGTTATTGATTTTTTCTGCTGAAACGACGGCGCGCAGCAGATAATAATTTTGTATGAGCAAATGATTCGGTGCCATCAGACTTTTCGGCATTCCGTTACGCACGGAAAACGGCTCAAATTCGGCGGCCTTTTTAAGTGAATTGACGAGATAAGTCCACTCGGTGTATACATTTGCTTCCAAAATGGTGTCACGAAAATCAAACCCCAAAGTTTTGGTAATTTGCCACAAAGCAAATGCATATCCCTTGGCCTGATAAAATAAATCGTCGGACTTAGTGTCAATCCAATCGGTGTCGTGCTCTAATTGATGATTTTCGTTTTGTCGAGCGAGTTTGTGCAGGCCCTTGCCGATTTTATTCAATAAAGCGCTTAAATCTTCGGCTTTCGGATAATATACGCCGTCTTTGCCGAACTTATGCAATTCCGCCGCCGCCTTACGATATTGCGCATTTGACGACGGTGCCAAACTCAGCCCGTCTTTTTTATTCATCAGCCAAACCGTCGGCGAATATGCTAAAAATTCGGCGGCCTTTTTAATATCTTGCTTTTGCGCGTCGGTGTTTTGGTCGAAACCGCGCATAACGGCGGTAACATCGCGAAGTGCATACACGATTCCGATTTGAAAATTCGGCATATTGTCAAGCATATAAGCCGGAAAAATCGGCGGCAGATTCGGTGTCCACATCTTGTCATCAATTTCGCGTTTGAGCAAAAACGACATGGTCTCCGGTGCTTCCAGTATCGGAATATGCTTGCCCTGCGGCTTGTATTCGGTCCGCACATCGATATTTTCCGCCATCAGACACCCCAAGGCATAGTAGCAGAACACAAAAGTCGGAATACCGATGAGCAATGCTTTCGGCAAGCCGGTGACTTTATGAGCCGCTTTGCGCAGTTTTTTATAAACTTCCGATTTTTTGAACTTAAATTTTTTAAGACGCGTCCAACATTGTTTGCCGAGCAGTTTATAATCTGTTTTACGCAGTTTTTGATATAGATTTTGAGCTTGTGTCCGCCACGGATACGCTGCCAATGCGTTCTTTTTTTGCACGGCGAAATCGCGCGTTTTTTGCCAAAGTGAAACAAACAACACGGATTGCTCGGTTTCTGTTTTGTTTCCCGCTTCGATTTCGGTCGATTCCTTATTTTGCCGTTTGTTTGCCATACCTTTTTCTCACTGCGTCAATAATGTCACCAAAGTCAATAATATGTAATATTTTAGCCATAATCAGAAAAATTGCAAGAGCAAATGTGCCGACAGCGGCTAAAACATAAAAAACATAAAAACTGCCGGCCAAATAAGTCGGAAAATAATGTTGTGCCGCCAATATGGCGCCGTGCGCACATCCGCCCATAACCAAACAGGCCGTCGCGATTTTCAGCATTTTTATCAATAACGGTTTCTTAAAACGCCAATAACCGCGTTTTTGCAGGCCGGCAATATATTGTCCGAGCGATACAAACGCCGCAATCGTTGTCGCCATCGCAATTCCGACGTGGCCGAAAAAGCGCATCAAAATAATGTTGAAAGTCAGATTGGTCACAAATACCCAAAAGCTGTATTTAACAGGCGTTACCGTATCGCCGCGGGCAAAAAAGTTCGGCATCAGCGCCTTAGTCATCACATAGCACGGTAAGCCCACCGAATAAGCAATAACCGCGTATGCCGTCTGTGTTGCATCAACGGCGGAAAAACGTCCGTGTCGGAATAAAAACGTGACCACCGGCTCGGCCAAAACAATCAGTAACACCGCCGCCGGCAACGACAACAACAGGCCGTATTCGACCGCTTTGTCCTGTGTAGTGCGGGCATTGTCGATATCTCCGGCTTTAAGGTATTTGGATAAAATCGGCAACAAGGCAACGCTGATGGCCGCACCGACCACACCGAGCGGAAGTTGCTGTAACCGATTCGCATAATAAAGCCACGAAATTGCGCCTGCACCGGCAAGCGACACCAAAATCGTATCAACCGCCATGTTGATTTGATAAATACCGGCGCCGACCACCCCCGGTGCAATTCGCTTAAACAATGTCTTAATCTCAGGGTTGTGCATAATTTTGATAAGATGAATATACGGATGAAGCGTTACGCCGGCACGCTTTAAAAATATATGCAACCACAGCATTTCCAAAATGCCGGCAATCGTGATGCCAAGCGCAAAGCCGTGTGCCGGTGTCGGCATAAACGGCACAAACACAAACGCCGAGAGAATCATCGTTAAGTTCAAAATAATCGGGGCCGCCGCCGGAGCCGCAAATTTTTCAAACGAATTCAAAATACCGCCCTGAAAAGATACAATCGAAATCAGCAACAAAAACGGAAAAGTTATGCGGCAAAGCTCGGTTGCCAACTCGATTTTACCGGCATCACCGTGGAACCCCGGTGCCAAAACCGAAACAACATACGGCATTAACAGCTCAAACAGCACCACGAGCAAGCCGACAATAACGGTCAAAATCATCATCGCCTGCGCCGCAAAAAAAATCGAGCGCTTTTTGCCTTCTGCCACCAATTTTTGCGAAAACAACGGCACAAACGCACTGGTAAACGCCCCTTCGGCAAACAAACTGCGGAACAGATTCGGCAATTTGAACGCCACCACAAACGCGTCAGCCATCGCACTTGCGCCCATAAAATACGCCAGCACCATATCGCGCACAAAGCCGGTCACACGACTGACAAGCGTGAAACCGCCGAAGGTTGCAATTGATTTGAATAATGACATAATTCGTCCCTTTCGCCCTTATTTTATGCCATATTAATCAATGTTCGTAACAAAATGGTTACTTTTTATCACAAATATGCAAAATATTTACAAAAAACACTTGACAAAAAATATTATGCGTGTTATGCTTAGACAAAAGATGAAAAAATTCGTCGGAAACGGCGATTGAAAAAAGGAATAAAAAGATGACTGAGAAGAGTTTGGCACAAGAGTTTACCAAGAAAACGGCTACGATGATTGGGAAGCCGGAGGTAGCCAGTGCAATTGACCCGCGTTGTGGCGCAAGGCCGGAAGACCTGAAGAAAATGTATGCAAATGCGGTGATGGCGGAGTTTGAAAATAACAGGGTCGAAGCGATTCGCCCAGGTTGCGGTATGCCGCTTCAGACAATGAAAGAAGTTTTCGGTCAGGAACTTGCCGAGATGTTACCGAATGCTTTGGCGGCAAAATCTCCTTCTCCGGAACAAATGTTTGTTATTGAACAGGCATATCTGAAATTGCAAGAACGCAATAATGATGCTAAGCCGCAAACCAATGCCTTTGCCGATTTGGCTAAAAATGTTGCGCCGCAGTCGAAAGTTGACTTTATGGCAAAGTTTAGAGAACAACATATGAAAGGGATGTAATCCCCTGTTTTGCAAATTGCCCGCTTCGGCGGGCTTTTTTTATGCTTGATTTTGAAGATTCTGCTTGCATTTCAAAAAATTATGTGTTAACAGAGTCATCGAAAAACGAATCGCTTTTATGTATGAGCCGCAAGGCCACCGTAGTAAAAGCACTGTATCAATCCGCTTTGTCATGCAAAGCTTAGAGAAAATGAAAGGAAAACACCTATGAGACATGGTGACGCACATAAAAAATTCAGTATGCCGAAAAGCCAAAGAAGAGCTTTGTTCTCCAATTTGACCGGTGCATTGTTGACACACGAACAAATTACAATCACTTTGACCCGCGCGAAAGAACTCAGAACTTTTGCCGATAAGATGATTACTTATGCCAAAAAAGGTGACCTCAACAGTCGTCGTCTGGCTGCCGGCTTCTTGCGCAACAACGAAGTTGTTTCCAAACTTTTCTCGACTTTGGCGGAACGTTATAAGGAACGCAACGGCGGTTATACCCGCGTGTTGAAGTCCGGTTTCCGTTACGGTGACTGTGCGCCGATGGCAATCATTGAATTGGTTGACCGCGACGTTAATGCAAAAGGCGCCAAGGATTTGGCTCGCGTTGCCGCTGAAAAAGCTGCCGCCGCCGAAGCCGAAAAAGCCGAGAGCGAAGGAACGGAAAACAAATAGTTTTCTAAAGAAAAAATCAAAGCGCCGCTTAATTTGAGCGGCGTTTTTTGTTAGCCGTTAACGGAAATCACCGGATTTTACGGCGGGTCCTTTTTTGTTATGCGGCACATTTATTCAAATACGATTCGCATTTTTTTGCCGTAAAATTCGGTCAGACGACGGAAAGCATTATGCTTTAAAAATTTACCGTTTTCCATACCCTCAATCATACGTTCGGGAACTTTGGTATGATAAGCAACCGTGCGTAAATACATATGTCTTTCTTGCCGCATCTGCCACAATTCGCGTCCGATGGCACGCAATGTTTCTTTATCCGTAAAAATACATTTTGACATCGTTCAGAACTCCTTAATTTGCCTTTGTTAAAACAAAAACCACCTCAAATCTCTTCAAGGTGGGGAGTTCCTAACTGCATACAGACAGTTCGACGTATTCAATATATTCCGCCGACTCCCCATTTATGAGGAGTTATTTCTGTATGAGGAGTTAGGATACTCCGCCGACAACCTCTTGCCGACAAAACCATAATAAAAAAACTGTCGTAAAATGCAAGTGATTTTTAATAAACTTTAACGAAACCGCCGTTTTCATAACGATAAATCGCATAACTTTCGTTTGTTTTCGGTGCGCCGTTGTGAAACATTTTGTAGCCGAATTCGGTGCGGATTTTTTGGTTATTCACGGTCGCCGAGAGTTTGTCGTAATCAAATGATTTTGCTTTTTGCACCAAATTTTGCCACAACTTGACCGCGGCATAACCGTAGAGCGACAAGCCCTCCGCCTCAAACCCGCTGAGTCGGAGTTTGACCAAGGTTTCGGCAAATTCCGGGTCATCGACATTGCCTTTAAGCTCCATAAAATAGGTGCCCTCGGCATAATCGCCCAAATCGTCGAAATATTTTTCGCCGGCTTTGTAGCGGTTGGTAAAAATCACAAAATCCGGCTGTTCGCGTCGCAAAGCATAGGCCATTTTGCGAATATTTGCCGACGAGCCGAGCAAAAAGGCCAGTTTATTGCCGTCTTGCAAGACCTTTTCGGAGAGCGCAATATAATCTTTGTCGGTTTGCTGATAATTATAAGATTGCACAATGACCGATTTGCCGTGTTTCAGAAATTCGTCGGCAATTGCTTGTGCTTCGGAAACACTTTCGCCGTTGTCGAGATTATGCACAACGGCCACACGGTCGCCGGCAAAATGCGTGTTATAAAAAGCAAAAAAGTCCTTGGCTTCCTGATTGGTGTAGCCGAGCATTTTCACCAAGCCCTTTTTGATTGTTTTTGCCTGCGCAAAGTCGACGGTTGTCGGAATAATCTGAAAAATATGCGCATTGGCATATATATCCGCTACCTGCTCAAACGCATTGGCGCAATACGGGCCGATAACGAGCGATACTTTGTTCTCTTTTTGAATACTCAGCATTTGTGCGGTAGAAACGGCAATACTGTCGCTGCATTGGTCATCGATTTTTAAAAGTGATATTTTTTTCTTTAAAACACCGCCGTCACGATTTATTTCTTCAATCGCGCGCTCAACGCCGGTTGTCAGTTCTTCGCCCTGTTGTCGATAATCTTCCGCCATCGGCACAATAAGCGCGACCGTTATTTTTGCATACGTCGGGAATGCATAAAATAATAACGTCGCCAAGACCATATACTTAAAAAAATATCGCATATTCGCACAAATTGATATTAACACAATATTGAACTTAGCCGAAAAAAATTATATTTGCAATAATTTATTAAATTGTTGCGAAAAGCAAAGGATTGGTATATATCAAAAGTCAATGGAGAAAGGAAAATGGCGGAGAGCAAATATATCGAAATCAAAGGTGCGCGGCAACATAACCTGAAAAATGTGAATGTCAACATTCCGAAAAACAAGCTGACGGTTATTACCGGCCTGTCCGGCTCGGGCAAGTCTTCTCTGGCCTTTGACACGATTTATGCCGAAGGGCAACGGCGCTATGTGGAAAGTTTGTCGGTTTATGCACGGCAATTTCTCGATTTAATGAGCAAGCCGGATGTCGATTCGATCGAAGGATTGTCTCCGGCAATTTCGATTGAACAGAAGACCGTTTCGCATAATCCGCGTTCGACAGTCGGCACCATCACCGAAATCTATGATTATATGCGCTTGCTGTGGGCGCGTGCCGGCACGCCGTATTCGCCGGCGACCGGTCTGCCGATAGAAGCGCAGTCAACCACGCAGATGGTCGATAAAATTTGTGAATATCCGCAAGGCACAAAGCTGATTTTGCTTTCGCCGATAGCGCGCGGCAAAAAAGGCGAGTTCAAAAAAGAATTTGCCGAGTTGCAGAAAAAGGGCTTTCAACGCCTCAATATCGACGGCGAGATTTACAACATCGAAGAATTGCCGAACCTGAATAAAAACAACAAGCACAATATCGAGGTTGTGGTTGACCGCATTGTTGTCAAAGAGGGGATTCAAACGCGTGTGGCGCAGTCGGTGGAAACGGCGCTCAAATTGAGTGACGGGCTTTTGTATGTCGAAAACGTGGGCGATAAGTCGCGGGCGACGTTTTCTTCAAAATTTGCGTGTCCGGTATCAGGTTTTACCATAGAAGAAATCGAGCCGCGCCTGTTTTCGTTCAATAATCCGCAGGGTGCGTGTCCGCATTGCGGCGGTTTGGGCGCGAGTTTGTATATGGACCCGGAACTTGTGGTGCCAAACGAAAATCTGAGCTTGGCCGAAGGGGCAATTGCGCCGTGGTCGGTCAGTAGCCATTCGATTTTCTATCGGCAAACGCTCAATTCGCTGTGTGAATATCTCGATATATCCAACAAAACGCCGTGGAAGGACTTGCCGCCGTATGCGCAGGAAACGATTCTTTACGGTTCGGGCAACCGCTGTGTGCCGATGGTTTTCTCGAAATGGGTGAGTGATAAGCCGTTTGAGGGTGTGATTCCGAATTTGGAGCGTCGATTCGTCGAAACCGATTCGGCGGCGGTGCGGGATGAACTTTCGCACTATCAATCGGCCGCACCGTGTGAAGTGTGTCACGGCAAGCGGCTCAAACAAGAAGCGTTGGCGGTCAAAGTTGCCGGCTCGGATATTATGGATGCCAGTAATATGTCGGTAAAGCAGGAACTCGCGTGGTTTGAAGGGGTGGAAGCGCAGTTGACGCCGCAAAAACGCGAAATCGCGCACAAAATCGTTAAGGAAATTCACGAGCGGCTCAGCTTTTTAAATAATGTCGGGCTCGATTATTTAACGCTGTCGCGGCAGTCAGGGACGCTTTCCGGCGGGGAAGCGCAACGGATTCGCTTGGCGTCGCAAATCGGCACCGGTCTGACCGGTGTGATGTATGTTTTGGACGAGCCGTCCATCGGTTTGCACCAGCGCGATAACGATAAACTTCTCGACAGTTTGCGCCGTCTGCGCGACATCGGCAATACCGTAATTGTGGTCGAACACGACGAAGACGCGATGCGTGCCGCCGATTATTTGATAGATATGGGACCGCTTGCCGGAACTTTCGGCGGTGAAGTGACGGCATCGGGCACGGTTGATGAAGTGTTGCGCAACCCGAACAGCTTGACCGCAAAATATTTAAATGGTGAAAAAGAAATTGCACTTCCGGCAAAACGCCGCAAAGGCAATGGTAAGTTTTTGGAACTCAAAGGCGCACGCACCAACAATTTAAAAAATGTCGATTTGAAGATTCCGCTCGGCACGTTCACTTGTGTAACCGGTATTTCCGGCAGCGGTAAGTCATCGCTGATTTTGGAAACATTGTTTAAGGCGGTGGATAAAGAAATGAACGGCAGTCGGGTGCCGCCGGGGCCTTATGACAAGCTTATCGGCTTAGAAAATATCGATAAGGTCATCGATATCGACCAGTCACCTATCGGGCGCACGCCGCGTTCAAATCCGGCAACCTACACCGGCGTGTTCACCAATATTCGCGACTGGTTTGCCGAGTTGCCGGAAGCCAAGGCACGCGGCTATACATCGGGCTATTTTTCGTTTAACGTTCCGGGCGGACGGTGCGAGGCGTGCAAGGGTGACGGCGTGATGAAAATCGAAATGAACTTTTTGCCGGACGTTTATGTTCCGTGTGATGCCTGCCACGGCACACGCTACAACCGTGAAACGCTTGAGGTTAAGTTTAAGGATAAGTCAATTGCCGATGTTTTGGATATGACCATCGACGATGCGTATAAGTTTTTTGAGAATATTCCGGCGATTAAACGGCGGTTGGATTTGTTGCGCCGTGTCGGCTTGGGCTATGTCAAACTCGGACAACCGGCACCGACACTTTCCGGCGGCGAGGCGCAACGCATTAAACTTTCTAAAGAACTGAGCAAAAAAGCCACCGGTAAAACGCTGTATATTTTAGATGAGCCGACGACCGGCTTGCATTTTGAAGACATTCAACATCTTCTCGATGTGCTTGAAATGTTGGTGGAGCAGGGCAATACCGTGGTGGTGATTGAGCATAATCTCGATGTCATCAAAATGGCGGATTATATCGTTGATGTCGGACCGGAAGGCGGCGAGGGCGGCGGCACAATCGTGGCACAAGGCACACCGGAAGAAGTGGCCAAAAGCAAAAAAAGCTGGACCGGCAAATATCTGAAAGGCAAACTGAAGTGAGTGACGGCGTTAACGAAAAAATATTGCTGCTTTCGTGCTGTGCGCCGTGTTCGTGCGCCGTTATAAAGACGTTGGCCGAGCAAAAAAAGGATTTCGCCGTGGTGTTTTATAATCCGAACATTCGTCCGTTTGCCGAATATGAAAAGCGCCGCGACGAAAACAAGCGCGTGTGTGAACTTTACGGCATCGACTTTATTGAATTAGAATACGATAACGAGCGGTGGTGCGAATTAACACACGGACTGGAAAATGAACCGGAACGTGGCGCGCGCTGTTCGATTTGCTTTTATATGCGGCTCAAACGCGCCATGGAATATGCCAAAGCAAACGGCTACACGGCGGTCGGTTCGGTTTTGGGCGTATCGCGGTGGAAAAATCTGGCGCAGGTCAACGATTCGGCATATAAAGCGGCAGAAGAAACCGGTGTGCCGTATGTTGAAATTGAGGGGCGCAAACACGGTATGCAGGAGTTGCGTGCCAAACTTATCAGAGAATTGAATTTATACAATCAAAACTATTGCGGTTGCAAGCCGCTTAACAACAAACAGGAGGAAAAATAATGCAAAAAATTATTCCGCAAAAATTGCAAAAAGGCGATAAAATTATGGTGGTCGCACCGTCACGCGGCTTAAAACTCATCGGGCCGGACTGCCGCGAAATCGCGCTCAAACGCTTTCAGGATATGGGGCTGACGGTTGAATTTGCGCCGAATACGACCGACGAAAACTGGAATATGCAGGGTTGCGGCTCAATCGAACAACGCGCCGCCGACATTATGACGGCTTTCAAAGATAAGTCGGTTAAGGCGATTTTTACGGTTATCGGCGGGTTTAACTCTAATCAGATTTTGGCGCATTTGGATTATGATGTAATTAAGGCAAATTCAAAGATTATTTGCGGCTTTTCCGATATTACCGCTTTGTTGGACGCCATTACCGCGCGCACTGGGTTACAAACCTATTACGGCCCGCATTTCAGCTCTGTCGGTATGAAAAAAGGTTGCGAATATACGCTCGATTATCTGCAGAAAATGCTGTTTTCCGACGCACCGACAGAAGTGAAACCATCGGCCGAGTGGAGTGACGATTTATGGTTTTTAGACCAAGATAAGCGCGAATTTATCAAGAACGACGGCTATTGGAATATTCACAACGGCAGCGCCAAAGGCACGATTGTCGGCGGCAATTTATGCACCTTTAATCTGCTTTTGGGCACGCCGTATCGGCCGGAATTTCCTTTGAATACGATTTTGATGATAGAAGACGATTCGGGCTCAAACGGTGTGATTTTTGACCGCAATTTGCAGGCATTGTGTCATCAACCGGATTTCAAAAATGTAAAAGGTATGGTCATCGGGCGCTTCCAAAAGGGTTCGGAAATATCGCGCGAGATGTTGGAGTTTATCATCAACAACAAGCCGGAGCTCAAAGATATGCCGGTGTTGGCAAATGTCGATTACGGACACTCGACGCCGATTATCACGATTCCGCTCGGCGGCACCGCAACAATAGATAACGGCAAGTTGACCATCGAAAAATAGTTTAACTCAGTTGGGTTTTATAAAGTGCGGCATATTCGCCGTCTTGCGCAAGCAATTCGTCGTGTGTGCCGCGCTCGGATATATTACCGTTGTTCAAAACAACGATGCAGTCGGCGTTGCGCACGGTCGAAAGACGATGGGCAATAACCAAAACGGTGCGGTCTTTCATCAAATTATCAATGGCCTGCTGCACAATTTTTTCCGATTTGTTATCGAGCGCCGAAGTTGCTTCGTCCAAAATCAGAATCGGCGCATTTTTAATAAACGCCCGTGCGATAGCGATTCGTTGCTTTTGTCCGCCCGAAACCAAAACGCCGCGCTCGCCGATTTCGGTATCCAAACCCTTATCGAGTGTGCCGACAAATTCATCGAGGCAAGCGGCTTTCAGCACTTCTTGCAAACGCTCTTCCGAAACATCGGTGCGGCCGAGCAAAATATTTTCTCTGATGGTGCCGCCAAACAGAAAGTTATCCTGAAAAACAACGGCAATATTGCTACGCAAACTCTCCAAATCGATGTCGCGGATATCCGTGCCGTCAATGGTAATCGCGCCGTCGTTCACATCATAAAAGCGCGGCAACAAAGCCGAAACGGTCGATTTCCCGCCGCCCGAATTACCGACCAACGCAATAGTTTGTCCGGCATTGATTTTTAAGTTTATCTTTTTTAAGACTTTCTTTTTGCCGTTATAGGAGAACGAAACATTTTTATATTCGATATTGCCGGCGCAATTTGTGAGCGGCTTGGCATCCGGCCTGTTTTGAATTTTGTTGGTTGATTCGAGTTGTGCAAACACGCGTTCGCCCGCCATTAGCGCAACAACAATGCCGCTGGCGTTGTTGCCTATGGATTTGAGCGGGTTATAAAGCATAACGAGCGAAGTGATAAACGAGGCAAAGTTACCGACGGTTATCTGATGACTGATAATCAAATAGCTGCCGTACCATATTACAAACGCAATTCCGAAAGACGAAATCGTATGCATAATCGGCGAAACGATGGCAGTTTTGGTCGTCATTTGCTGGCGCATATTGAAGATGCTCTCGATTGTATCCGCAAAATATCGGCGATAGCGGTCAAAAAGATTATACGCGCTGACAATGCGGTTGCTGCTGAACACTTCGTTATAATAGCGCATTGACTGAGCCGTTCCGCTCACATCCATCGCCACCACTTTTTTAAGCCGTTTTTTGACACGCGTCAGCGGTAAGAGTGCGCCAAATAGCACAATCGATGCTACCACAGCCAGTTTCCACGAGTTGTAGAACAACACGATAAGCAGTGAAACCGACGAGAAGAAGCGCGTCGAAAACAACCGCAAACTGCTGAGCAAACCGCTGCAGGCAGATTCGGCATCGCGGTTGAAACGCAACAAAACCGTGCCGGAATCGGTGGAATCGAAAAAGGCGGCTTCGCGATGAATCAGGTTGTTAAACAAGGTGCGTTTCAAATCGAGCGCAATTTTTTGCCCGACCCAAGTGTTTAAATATGTCGCCAAATAAGTGAACAAGGCCTGTAAAACGCTGAAAACGACAATCATCAGCGGAATATACATGGTCCAGCCGCCTTGCTTTTCTATCAAAACAACATCCATAAACGGCTTGAGCGACCACGCAATAACGGCATCCATCGCCCCAATCGGAATGGTAATCACAATCGCGACAAGCAAACGAAACCAATACGGCTTGACGTATGGCAACATTTGAGCATAGCTTTTGAAAGACTGATTTTTAAGCAGATTTTGCAAAAGGACGCGCCGCAACACAAACAAAATACCGCCGACACCCCACAGCGCCAAAATACATGTTGCGATAATCCAAAAATTGTGCCAGACAATGCTGCGGTGCTGAATATCCCAAACATTCGGCGATTCGGTTATGCTCCAAAACCGATATGTTGCGCCGAATATCAATAAACAGCTACCGATAAATGCTGCCGAAATCTTTAGTATTTTCATTGCGTTCCCTATAAACTGAGCCAAATATAAAATATTTTTCGCAAACTGACAATATTTAAGTTTTTAATCATTGCATAATTTTTGTGGAAATTTAAAATAAATTCGTTATATTGATTACAATATGATATTTTAGACAAGGAGAATAATTATGACGCGAATTAACGACGAAAACGAATTTTACTCGGATATTTTCATTACACCGGAGAAGATGGTGTTTGTGCCGGAAAAACGCACGGCATGCGGCTTAAAGCAAATCGAACCGGACGATTTTGATTCGTTTTACGATTTGTTGGAACGTTCGTATAAAGGAAAATCCAGTTATTCGATTATTTATGAAGGATACTTTTTCCGTGTTGAGCGCACGGTTTCAATGTATGGCGTAATGTATTGTATGCGTAAAATGCCGAAGAAGGTGCCGGATTTGAACTCACTCGGTTATCCGCCGGCTTTGGTTAACTTTTTATCGACGCTCGGTAATGCCTGCGGACTTTTGTTGCTCGGCGGTGCAACCGGTTCCGGTAAAACAACGACAATTTCCAGCTTGCTCCGTGAATATTTGATTAGAAACGGCGGTTTTGCGTATACGATTGAAGACCCGTTTGAAATGCCGCTTGACGGTGAATATCGGGCGGTTAACGGTTCAATCGGCGTATGCAAACAAACACAGCCGATTAACGATGACTGGGGCGCATCATTGCGCTCGGCCTTGCGTTCACGCCCGCGTTATATTATGGTCGGCGAAATCAGAACACCGGCAACCGCCAGCCAATGCTTGCGCGCCGCAACCTCAGGCCACTTGGTGCTTTCCACCATTCACGCCAACAACGTGGCCGATGCCATCGACGCTATCGTGAAGCACGCTTCCGCCGGCGAAATGAGTGAAGAATTGGCCTTCGACTTGCTGTCACGCGGTGTTTTGGGCGTTATTCACCAACAACTCGTCGGCACGGGGCAAAAACGTCCGGTGGTGGAATATGTGTTTGCAAACCCGAATACGACAATGGGTGACCAAACGCGTAACATTATTAAAACCGGAAAGATTAACCTTGCAACCACAATCGAAATGCAGATGACGCGTATGATGCAAGGTCGTCCGTTGTTTGACGCGGTAGATGCCAAAAAATAATTTCCATTGAAGCGTATAAAAAAACGTCGACCGCTGAAAGTCGACGTTTTTAATTTACAAAAATTCAAATTATTGAAAAGTCCAAATCAACGTATTATCCGTCGGTTGACACAACCCGCGTGTTGCGTAGTGCTTGATTGGCAGCGGATTATCGCCGCCCCAGTCAAACTCCGTAATAATATCATCGCTGATGATGGTAATTTTTTGCAAACCGAGCTGTTGCGATTTGGTCACCGCAAGTTCGCTCAAATTAATGCACGCCGATTTGCTCAAATTTTGCAACGCAATATCAAAGCTGTTATTGTTCGGCATAGACACATCGCCGTTTTTGCCCTGACCGATTTTTAAGGTAAAATCTTTGTTTTTGAGCAATTCGGCAACAATCAGACCGTCTGCCTCGGCTGTTTCGGTCGAAAGCTTCCAATAATTCGGCTGGTCGCGATAATAGTTGCGGATATTTTCTGCCGTTTTGAATATTTGACTATGCAAGTCTTGGTGCGGATTATGAAACAGCACATAACTCAATGTAATCACGGCGGCCAGCAGGCAAATCGCCAAAGCGACGCCGCTGAAGCTTACGGATTTGACATTTTTGAGATTTATGTGCAGTTTCTTCATCTTATGCCTTACCCATGTTGCTGGTAATTTGGTCTTGCATATCGAATGTGCCGAACACGGCCCAAGCAATAATACTGGCCACAAACAGCAACGCAAATGCGTTCATGACCTCGGCTCTTTGTTCAATCATATAAACCGAATCTTCAAGCCATTCGTTTGCAAGTTTATCCAAGGCCTCTTCAAAGTTATCCAATTCGGAATAAACTTTAAGGTCGGCAATAATCTGTTTATCCGGAAATTCGTGGCCGGCTTTACCCAAGGCCTGTCCCAAGTTATCACCGTTTTTGATGTGGAACAAAGCACCGTCGATACGCTCGGTCAAATAGCGGCTGGCATCTTTTTTAAGCGATGACAACGCGAGCGAAACCGGCACGCCGCCCTTAACCAATGCGGACAAAGCCAACAACCAGGTAATACCGGTAAAAATCTTATAAAGCGACCAAGGCGGTGCGCGGTCGAATTTGACGCGGACTTTACCGGTCCAATAACCGATGGTGGAATAAATAATCAAACCGAGAACCGGAAAGAAGGCAAATGCCAACGGCCAGTTCTTTTGAATCCAAGTCGAGAGGTCAACCAAGCTTTTCGCCGTTCCGGTCCAAATCGTGTTCGGAGCGGCACTGAGCATCGGCGGCACCATGTAAACACCGATGGCGTAAACGATTAACACCGACATCATCAACAAGAATGACGGGTAGGTAATGGCGCTGACAATCGGTCGAATCATACGGGTCGAGCCCTCGCACACCTTAATCAAGTTTAATAAAGCACTTTCCAAATCCGCGACATCGCCCACCGAAAGCATCAAGCGCTCACGGTCCGGCGCCCAACCTTTTAAGGCCTCGGAAAACGGATGACCTTCACGCAACGAACGTCCCCACGCGCTGATGGCAATACCGATTGGCTCATTCGGATGTTGTCCTTCTTCGGTAATACTGTTATAAATCATATCAAGCGCGTTCATCAAAGAAAATCGGTTGCGCAACAACGATGCCAACTTACGATAGATTTGCAAACGTCTTTTGTTTGACATATTGCAAATAAATTTGGCATACGTCAGCATCCATTTGTTTGTTGTTCCCATGGCGCGATTAAAGGCGCTTTTCTTTTCTACTTGAGGCATCGTTCTTCTCCTAATATGTCGGACATTGGTCTAACAAGCCGCACCAACGCTCGACCTCATCTAAGTCGATATATCCCTTGAGCATACGCTCGATAGCGGCCTCACGCAAAGGACGACCGTTAAGTTCACTTACCCAATAGTCGATGGCATCTTTGGTATCGCCGCTGAGCATCAGCCGCAAGAAGTGACCGTCCGGCAAAATAATTTCCGGCACCGACATACGGCCGATAACGCCTTTATTGCCGCAGAATTTGCAACCCGGACCGCGCACAAATGTGTTTTCGACCCCGAAATCGCCGAGAGCGATTTGCAGGCGCTTAAACGACGGGTCGGACATTCTTTCCTTTACCGGTTGCCGACAATAAGGGCAAATTTTTCTGAACAAACGTTGCGAAATCAAGCCCTTCATAATTTCCGGGTCTTCCAACATATACGGCTGAATACCCATATCGCGCAGACGGGTAATAATTGCCGGCGCCGAGTTGGCGTGCAATGTGGTCCACACGCTGTGGCCGGAAAGCGCGCCTCTGAACACCAGATTCGCGGCAGAAAGGGTTCGAATTTCACCGACCATAATCACATCAGGGTCGGAACGGAGAGCGGCCGACAATGCTTTGTTGAACGCATCGTCCTTTTCTTCTTCGGTAGAAGCGTTGGTCACCGGCATTTGCCGCGCGCCCGGAATCGGATACTCCGGCGGGTCTTCCACCGTCAAAACGTTGACTTCGCTTTGATGCTCCTGCAACAACTTAATCATGTTGCGTTGCAGGGTTGTTGATTTACCGGAACCGGTCGGACCGGCAATAACTTTCAAGCCGGTTGCGCTGGCACGCAAACGGTAGAACAAATCTAACTCACGGTCACCTAACCCGAGCGAACGTAAATCGCCGTCGCCGTTCGGATTATCGGAGGCATAAAGCAAACGCATAACCAAATATTGCGAGCCGAATGCCACCGGGTTAAATTGAAGACGAATAGCCAAGACGTTATGCGGCAGACGCAACTTGCCGTTGGTGCCGCGCAATGGTGTCGAACCTAATTTTTGCGCGCCTTGGAATTCGTTTTGCGCATAGTTCGCATCGGAAATATCTGCCGACGCAAAGGCCGCACGCACAAACGCTTCGCCCCATTCCTTTGAATATTCAAGTTCACGTTCCATCATACCGCTGGAACGGAAATAAACCAAGGTCGAATTGGCAACAATAACGTGAATATCCGAAACTTTATGCATTGCCGCACGGCTGATAACGCTCAAGAAGTCGATTTGCATCTGATAATCGGATGCTTCTTCGGCCGAAACCTGAATCTGTCCCTGTCCGCGTTCGGCATAAGCGTATAAGGCCACAATCTCCGATGCGGAAACATAACGCGGGTCGGCAATGCGGATTTTACGACGACGCGCCAGAGCCGCAAAGTTCAAAACCTTACCGTCAAAGCGGTGGCTTTCGTCGACCAAATAAGTGCCGTCGGAAAACAGCGCCAACATCCGTCGTGTTTCGTCATCAACAACCAGCTCGCCGCCTTCCATCGTCAACAAACGGTTGTCGTTAGAAAACAGAAGTTGGAACATATTGTTTTGGGCTTGTGTTAAGCCGGCATCGGAATCTTCAATATCTCCGCTTCGTGCTACTTTAAGAGCATTTTTTTCTTCGGCAGGCGGTTTTTGACCGGCAGAAACGGCAAGAGCGCCGGATGATGAATCCGGCTTTCCTGCCTCTGTTTGTGCTGTCAAATTCTCCTCAACCATAGGCCGTTCTCTGTTTTTTCGCTATTTACCCGCACTCATCCCAAAAGAAAATCCGGTTTCTTTTGAATGTTTGGATGAACTCGAAGACTTACTGACCGCCGGAGCCGCTTTCGGAGCCGCTTTCGGTGCGGCTGCCGGAGCAGAGGATGTTCCCTTTGTCTGCTTATCCGACTTGTTGTCGTTTTTCGCGGATGAATTATCTCTGCGAACCGGCTCAATCGGGTCAAAGAAATCTTCCGAGCTGTCGTTAAATGTCGCTTCCGGCTCATATTCGCGAATACCGCCGCCGGTGTAGAGATAGCTCTTGATACCTTTGTTTTCAAACAAGATGTATGTATCCGTAATTGCCGTTACGATTTCGCCGCCTTTGAGCATCGAACCGCGGTGAACCGTAAAGGTCTTGCCGTCAATACTCACGAGTTTGGCAACAATTTCATCACCTTGACCGGTAATATCCAAAATCGCGTATTCGTGCGACAAATCCACATCAACTTGTGACGGAACACCGGTGCCGTCGAGGTTTTCGCCTTCAGCCAAACCGGCTTCACCGGCTTCGCGGCAAGCTCTGAGTTGTTCTTCGCGGTCGGCAATAACCGTTTGCAAATCAGCAATTTTATCGCGCAAAGAGTTAATGGTGATAAAGTGCTCTTGAACTGCGGCAATAACGTGCTTCTTCAAGATTTCGAGATATTTCGTAATATCGCCGAGCTTATCCTTAAAGTCGTTAATCAAAGCAACGCGTTCGTCTTCCAATTCGTGAATACGATTTTGCAGTTTGGCATTTTCATCAATCCATTTTTGATTCATGAGCAACATTTCGTTCATATAATCGTTGATGACTTTGGCTTGTCTGAGTTTTTCGAGCTCCATTTCGCGCTCTTTAAGCTTTCTTTGCTCTTCCAAAATCTTGGCCTGACGTTCCGCTTCGGCATTTTTCAGCTTTTCTTCATAAGCGCGGCGACGTTCGATTTCTTCTTGCATGGCGCGCAGACGAGCGGTACGCAAAGCAATAACTTTGTTTTTCAATTCTTCACGTTTATATTCCAAACGCAATAAGGTCGTTTGCTTTTCAATGGTCGACATCTTGTTGAACAAGCTGTTATCAACCTTTGAAAGAATCGCATTACCGAAGTTTTCGAGCGGTGATTTTGATGCATCAGCCGCCGGTGCATTTTCGTCTTTTGCCCCTTCCGGACTCAACTCATCTCCGGCACCCGCAGAGAACGGGTCAGACGGTGCAACGCCCGGTTTTGCGGCACCTGCCGGTGCATTGGTCCCTGCCGGCGCATTGGCATTAGCGTTGGCATTGGCTCCGGAGCCGGCATTTGCATTGGCATTATCCGCATTTTGCGGGGCGTTCTGAGCTTTTTCCGACGGTAATTTACCGCCCGGAACCGGTTGTGCTTTTTTCATCGATTCGGTCAATTCCGTCAGCTCATTCGGACGTTTATCTTCAAGAAACTCCAATTCTTTGTCAATGGAATTAGCCATACTGATGGCATTTGTATCTTCCAAATCGGCATTGAGCGCCTGAAGCTCCTCTTTAACCGCGGCGATTTCCGAATCCAGTTCTTTCAAGCTTTCCATCGCTTTCTTTTCTTCGGCATCGATGGCCGCAATATTCTTTTGGGCACGTTCCTCGGCTGCAGCGACTTTATCTTGCGCTTCTTGAACAACCTTATCGATTTCGGCTTGCGAAACCTCAGACGGTTTTTGAGCCGCTTCCGCTGTTTTTTGAGCCGCATCTTCTGCTTTTTGAGCAGTTTGAGCCGCTTTTTGAGCAGTTTCTGCAACCGGCGCTGTTGACAAAGAAGGCGCATCTGCGGCAAAACCGATTTTTGCCGGCATCGTAACGGCGAATAATAACGCTATTATGACTAAAGTTTTATTTTTGAGATTACAATTCATAGATTTCTCCTTTGAAAGTCCAATTTGCAGAATTTATGTCGTATGTAACAGTGTGAACCGTTAATCCTGAAAATTTCATTAACAAATCCATCCACGTCAACGGGTCGTTGTTTGACGTGATGGAAAATTCCATCAAATCATATTGTGTTCCGCGCGGCGATACCCATTTTTTCGGTGTCAACGCAATGTTGATGCTCAAGGCCTGATTAATATCGTTGATGGTATTAATCAAATCGCTTTGTGTATATTCCGGCGGAGAGTTAAGCGTTTGCGGCTCCTCAACCGGCAACGATGCCATTAAGGTATTGCCGTCGGCGCTTAAAACGCGTGATTTAAATTCAACGCCCGAAACATCGAGTGCCTGTTCCATAAAGGTCAGACGACCGATTTCACGGCGCCACGATGTGACCAAACCGGTGCTCTTGCAGGTTACGCCTTCCAAACGCCAACCCGGAGCAACCAATTCAACCACTTTTTGCGTGGCTTTATAGCAGTTGCGCATAACATCAATCGGATTAGCGATTGATTCCCACGGCTTTGGCTCCGGCGGGAGCTCTTCCTGCTGAACCTGTTCAATCGGGGCAATAATCGGTGTTTCCGGTGCCGAGAAAAACAGGTCTTTTAAGGTAGAATACGCAAACCATAAAATAATTGCAAAGCAGGCGATGATTACCAAAAGCATAATGGAGTCATTGCTGGCATCAATTTTATCGAGTTTGACTTGCAAGCCCTTTTCGAGCAGCGGCCCCAACTCATCCGGCCGCGTGTCTTCAATTCCCCATTCCGGCGGCGCAAAAATGGCGTCCCAATCCGGCACGGTTAACATTGAAATAAACTGATTCTTGGCATCACGCTCGCTGATAAACAATGTATCGCCGTCAGACAAGATAACATCGTTTCTGAAGCAGATATACCACCAACCCGTATCGACTTTGAACACGCCCAAAAACGATGTAACCGTTCCCAAGCCCGTAATCAAAGCCACGGCGGCCGACGGAAGACCTTTGGTAAAGCCCTGCGTTGAGGCGGCAAGACCAAACTGCGGCGACTTGCCTTTGCGCGTCAGATACAGGTCTGCACCTTCGAGGATATTCTCGGCGGCTTCTTTGACCTCCGGCAACGGCTTGTCTTCGTTCATCAGCGGCTGCCAGAACAAGCTTGCGGCATAAGTCGTCGAGCCGGCCGTAAAGGTCGATTTCCAAGCTTTTTCTTCTGATTGCGTTTCCTCAATTTCCACTGGTTTTCTCCTAAAAGAATTAGTCTTTCATTCTGGATTCCGGATCAAGCGGTGATTCCAAAACAACCGGCGTCAGCATAATCACCAAAACGGTGCGTGCACGAGATGCGGAAGATGAGCCGCCGAGCAACATATTATCCGGTGTTCCGGTACCGATTTTCTCAGTTGCGTCTTTGACTTGTTCATAACCTGCCAATACCAAGGTTTCGCCCGAGCGCATCGCCAATTCTTGCGTAAAGCCGCGTCCTTCGATAATCGGGTTTTGAACAAAGCCGTCTTTTGCATCTTCTTCGGTACTGCTTCCCAACAAGATTTTTTCCAAATCAACCAAATTTGACAAGGTCAGGTTGAAATAAACCATCAAACGTCCGTGGTCCAAAACTCTCGGCAATACGGCCATCATGAAACCTGTATTGATTTCTTCGGTTTCAACCGAAATTTCGGTGCTTTCATTGTCGTTTCCGGAATTTTCAACGGTTTGTTCCTTAACATAAGATTGTTTACGCATAACCTTAATCGGTGCGGCTTTGTTGTTCATGGTGGTAACGGTGCCGCTGGTTATGACTCGAGCATTACCCTCTTTAGATAAACCTTCAAGGGTGGCATCAATATTGACTTTGCCTTTAATGATACCCATACCGAGCGAACTGGTGGAGTTTTCGATTGCGCCGCCTTGGTGCCAAGCAGTTGCCTTTAAGTGGTTGCTGGCCGCAATTGTGGCACCCAAATCAAAGTTAAAGCCGTCGTCATTGTTAATATCAACTTGCAACACCTTAACGCTGATGGCAACCTGTTTGCTCATACGGCTGTTCATTTCCGTAATGTATTTACCGATGCGCTTAATCACGGTCGGCGTATCCGTTACGTTGATGGTGCCGCTTCCCGGATTCATCGAAATCGAACCGTCTCTGGTTTTCATATTATCGAGAGTAGCGCTGACTTCATCCCAAACACTTGAAGCCGTGTATCCGTTTTGCGCCGTAACCGAATCTTCGCCTTCGCCGCCGGAATTTGAAATACTGGCTTGAATATCCGGTGTGGTCGGCAAGGTGTAAAGAATAAAGGTTTTGGTGATAAACTTATAGAAATAAATCTCGTTTTTCTCATATTTCCACCAAATACCGAAACGATTGGAAACTTCGTCAAGCAGGCCGCTCAACGGACCTTTGTAGTTAACAATCATCTTGGTCGAATCCGTCCATTGTTGACCGAGCGAATCAATATCCGGCTGGTTGTTATCGGCGGTGCTGATGGAAGTGCGGTCATCGTCTTCCAATTCCGGCGCATAACGAACCGTCAAACCCGTAATTTTGCTAATCATATTGCCGATTTCAAACAATGTAATCGGACGGTTACTGATAAGCGTAATACCGTCTTTGGCTTCCAAATAAGTCGGAACGGCTTCGCCTTCGTATTCAACGGTAGACGAATCACCGAGCCAAATATCGTTTTTGACCCGAATCAAATCATCCGGAATCTGCTCAGCCGGTGCAACCGCTTTTTGACGCAATTCGACGACATCTTTGGTGGTTTGCTCCAGTTCGCGGTCAAGTTCCGGCGAAACGCTGCATGCGGCAGCAATTCCCAAAATGCCGAAAACAGTTAATTTAAACAAATTAGTCATACGCATTTTCGTCCTCCATTGTTTCAACTACCAAAACGCGGTTACCTTTATAAAATGTGCCTATCGGCGCCGGTCTGGCACGACCGAATGCTCTGATTAAGGCAGATGCAACATCGGCAAAACTGCCTCTGAACATTGCGCCGGCATTGAGTGTGTAGTTGCGGTTGGTTTTCCAAATCAAGCGCCAACCGGCTTCTTCACTCCATTGTGTCAGCAATTCTTTCAAGCTCTGGCCTTCTTCCGCCAGCCAATCTCTGTTTTGAACATCGGCATCTTCGGCGGCAACTTCTTGCGATTGAGCGCTTGTGTCAATCATATACGATTGTTGTGCCATTGTTTCGATTGTCGGCTGATATTCAACCACTTCGTCAACAATACCCGGAACGGTGGTGGCGGAAATATTGTTTCCGGCCGCGGCTTGAGTAATACGATGATCACGCGGCGAACGTTCGCCATATGCGCGGAAGTCCGAGTTTGTGCGCGTGTAATTGACAGGTGCCTGGTTAACGCATTCGCTGTAACCGGCGGAGTTTTCCGTGCAAACGTCCGTAAATTCCTGCTCGCTTTCGCAAATACCGTCTTGGCAGTTTGCTTCTCGTTCCAAGTAGCTTGTCGGTTCATTGACGCAACCGGTTGTGCCGAGAACACAGCAAACCAAGCCGGTAATTGCCAATTTATGCATTATTATCTTTTCAAAATAGTGTTTCATCGTATTTTCCTATGATACAGGTTAAAATTGTAGTCGCATTCTTCAGATTTGTTACCATGGGTTATCTCCCCACTTAACGACGGCTTTTGCCATATCTTCTTCAGAAGCGTATCTCACATTCCTAATAATAAAAGAGTTTGGCTCGCGGTTGGTAAAAATTATATTAATTTTATGATAATCCACACCTCTGTCTGCCAAAAGCTTATAAAATAATTTCAAACGTTTTTGCTGAATAGCTTGCGGCGCGGACTGCGAAGCCCTGATTTCGACAACAACCGTGTCGTTTTTGACGGTGTTGTCGGCAAAAGCACGCAGCCATTCAAGCGTTTGCCCCGAAATTTCGGCCTTGTTCGGCTGAAATGTGATTTTTAACTCACTCGGAGCAATATTCTTTTCTTCTTCTTGTGGGCCCAACAGTTTTTGAAAGATTGAACCGCCGGACTTTTTACCTTCCGCCGTTTCCTGCTCATCATCCTTAGAGCCCGATTTATCCGATGAGCCCTTTGTCAGATTGCTGGCTTTTGTTTTAACGCCGGAAAACCACGCCGTAATACTGTCGGTCAAACTCTTAGAGCTTGAATCGTCGGCATTGGATTCGTTTTGCTCATCAAAATCTTTTTCGGTGTCATCTGCCGGAATTTGTGCCGGAAGCGGTCGAATTTCGATTTTCGGTGCATCACCGTCGCTACCTGCCGGAGCTTGTGTGCCGGAGTTGTTGCCCGAAGTTCCCGAAGTGCCCGAGGCATCATTTTTTCCGCCGGTTGCACTTCCGGTGTTGCCGTCTTTATCCGCCGGCGGCAATTTATTTTGTGAGCGCAATTCTTCTTCCAATTGCAGATTTTCTTTTGAGCTCGAAAATTGCGGCGTCAGATTTTCTTCTTGCATAATTTCGTCCGGAATCGGAATCAAAATGTTTTGTTGCGGGCGATATGCCACCTGAGTTTCTTGCGCCGGCAGAGCAACATCGGCTGTCTCCGGCTGACTTTTAACACTCAGAGAATTTTTCGGCGCGTGCTTGTTTGCAACTTCGGCAACTTCCCACGGGTCATCATCGGATGTTTGCGGCGAAGCGACATTTGCGGCCAATTCGGAAGATTGAGCCGTCGATGTTTCCGTCTCCGAAACGGTTTCTTCTTCGTTTTCTTCCGCACGCTCGCTGAGCGGCTCGGTCACATCGGCCTGATTTTCGGTGCCCAAATTATAAACGCTGACATCGTGCGAGGCAAGCGCGATTTTTCCGTTGTCGGTTGCATCGGAAACGGTTACGGTGCCGCCCTCTATATTATAATTGTGCTTGAGAGGGATGGTGAACATCGGCGCCTGTGCGGCATCGGCGATTTGCATATCATCATCGTTATCGTCGTCGCTGCTGTTATTGCTTTCGGCCTCGGTTTCCGGAGTTGTTTCCGGCAATTCGGAGGCATCGGCGATTTCCAAATCATCACCGTCCGCAAGCGCAATATCTTCATTTTCGGTGTCGCTCGGGGTTTTATTTTCGGATACAATGCCGTCATCGTCATCTTCTTCCGGCGTATAAAGCACTTCATCGCTGTTTTCGGTTGTTTCGATATCTTC
The DNA here is from genome assembly GCA_017543835.1 of Alphaproteobacteria bacterium. GTDB lineage: Bacteria > Pseudomonadota > Alphaproteobacteria > RF32 > CAG-239 > RUG410. The sequence continues at coordinate 70,672 of JAFYFJ010000020.1, forward strand.
CGTCATCAGCGGATTGTTCGGTTGTGAAACCTCCTTAAACTTATTATAAAGAGGATCTTCTTCTTCGTTGACGGCAAAGAGCTCGATGTTTTTGGCTTTGATTGACGCGGCGAGTTGCTCATCCGGTTGGTCCGGTAACGTGAGCAACAAATAGGCCTTCGCTGCCACAAATACAGCGACTAAAGACAACAGGAAGCTCCCTGCAAAATATTTAATACCCGGTTTCGGCATCTCTGTAAATCCTATTGAATCAACGAATAACCGCGACAAAATGGCGACAGTTATCCCACTCTTTTGTTTGAAGATACAACGAAGTGTGTTAAAATACAGTTAATGAGAAAAATAAAGTTAATAAGTCGCAAAAATAAGTGTTAAAATCCGATAAAAATATGCTACGATACATACAAAGTAAATTTTTACATTTTATTTACTTTTTGTCGTTATTATTAAAATGTATTTTTGTAATATGCACATATATACATATGGCAAAGCCCGAAAAACACGGATGCAGACGCTTGTCAAATGTAACAAAAATGTAACACAAATTTGTAAAAAAATGTGATATTATGAAATTGTAATGAATTTATAGGAGAAAGAAAATGAAACTTTTAAAGAATAATATTTGCACCATTTTGACATTGGTTCTGTTTTTCACTCTTGTCATGACGGGCAATGCAGAAGCTGACGTTTTCGGTACGGCTCAATCTAAATTGTCGAACCTGTTCAAGCAATCAAAGTTCGTTATCTTCTTAATCGGCGGTTTCGGTTTGATCGCTTTGGCGTTCCAAGCCATCTTCGGTAAGTTGAAATGGGCATGGTTTGCCGCTTTGGCATTCGGTTTGGCAGTTGTGGCTGCGGCCGGTGGTGTTGTCGGTTATGCTGCAAACCAAGACAATATTGTTTCAAGCAACTTCAGCGATTCTTTGAAATAATAAGAATAAGCGCAAAATTGCTTGCGCAAAATGATTACTTTGAGGAGGGAAAGCATAACGCTTTCTCTCCTTAGAGAAGATTAAGGAGGTAATTATGCTGTGGATTAAAATAAAGAACTTTTTGTGGAATAACCGCTACACCATCTGCTTGGCACTTTCTTTATTTTTATATACAGCAGATGCCTACGCCACTTTTCAAGAATTTATAGATGCCGGTGATCAAATATTTGCAGGCCTGAAGAAAATTATTTGGCCGGCGGCCACCATCGGCATTTCTTCGGTGTGTATTGCCGGTATGTTCGGCAGTTTTAACTGGAAATGGTTTATCGCAATTTTACTCGGCGTTTTCATTATTGCTACCGCCGAGAGCTTCAGTTCGCTTGTAGGTTCCGGTCCGAGCCAACAAACGGCAATGAGCGGAAATGAATAGGAGATTATACGGATGAAAAAATCGCTTTTGTTCTTATTTGTTTCGTTTGCGTTTATGGGCGTTGCCGAAGATGCTTTTGCGGGTAATGCCGACGTTATATTTGATATACTTGCATCAAAAGGCGGCACAATCGGTAAAGGATTGCGCGATACGGGCTTTTTGATTGCCGGTTTCGGTTTAATCGTCTTTTCGTTTATGGCGATTTTCAACAAAATATCGTGGAAAATGCTGGCATACATAATGTTCAGCACTTTCGTTTTAAGCACAATGATTGGAATTATCGGCTACATCAGCGGCGGACAATCCGGTCAACCGTTCCCGGATATTCAAAGCACCGGTGCGGGCGGTGAAAGTATGGACCCGACACAAAAGGAAGTGAATAAGGAAACCGGTGAAGATAAAACCGGAAGCGGAATCAGCGCACCGATGATATTCAGACCGGAAGAACAACCTTCAAATTCTCTGAATACACCATGGAACAATAATAATCAAAACACCACGCCGGCGCAGCAACAGCCGTCTCCGTTGCAACCGCAGGATGAACAACCGTCGTGGAAAGCTCCTTGGCAATAGACAACTGAAGAAAGTATCGCATGAAAATTATTTTATTAGTCATCACAATTTGTTTATATGTTTTGCCGGCATACGCGTATATCGATAATACGCGTGCGGACGAAACTCAAGTGACGGCGGGTGACCAAAATTCGGCGATGCATCGTTTGAGCGACAAAAGCTCGGAAGCTCTCAAAAAATTGAAACAGGCCGACGAATATGTGACGCGCGTTAAGGCCGTCGGCAAGGCCGTAAATGCCGATGATTTGGAAGAATTGCTCCTGTCGGATAAAGAAGATAAAGAACGTCAGCAACTAAAGCAGATGATGCTGGATGCCGAAATGAAGATGCGCTCGCCGCGGATGTTGATTGTGCAACCGGACCACGAGGTTTATGCTCATTTAACGGCCGCACGCAACAGTCAGATTAAAGATGCGCAAACGGCGCGGGAATTGTGGCACGAACTGAAGGGGGGCGGCAAATGAGAGAAGAAATCTTAAAAGCGGTTGCGCAACCTCCGAAAGTTTTGTGGGCGCCGATGGTGCCGTCCGTGATTAACCTGGGCATTCAATTTCCGGTGATGTTTATGGGTATCGGTATGGCGGGTATGAACCCGTTGTTTTTCGTGACGATGATTATTATGTCGCATATTGCGTTGGTGTTTGCCGGTTTGAAAGAGCCGCACTTGTCGACAATGTTGCAAGCGTATGGTCAGACTTATCATCAAACTACTAATTTATATTCGGAAGCGGGGAATAAATTTGAGCCATGAATGAATACGATTTTCTCAACATATTTGTGCGCGGTTTAAGCAATGTTGAAATAGCGGTAGCGATTATCGGTATTGCCTCGGCGGCCTCGTTTGCGATTTTATTGTCAACCAAATTCGGTAACTGGGTTTTGCCGCAACCGCGTGAATCGCGTGTTTCGGACTTTTTGCCGTTTCAAAAACTGATGTCGGACGGTGTGACCATTCAGTGCAACAACAATTCCTTTGCCCGAGTATTCCGACTGGACGGCGTCGACTTATCGGCGGCAACGGCGGAGAAGGTGTATTCGATGATGGAAGCACGAAAAGCGTGGATTGACGATATGGGCAATATGCAGGTTGTCGCCCGCGTGATTACCGTGCGTGACCGTGATACTTTGGAAAGCGAAAAACGCGACTTCAATAATCCGCTTTTGGATACGATTTCTCAAATTTGGTTCGAGGGAATGAGCCGAATTTATACCAATAAGCACTATGTTGTGCTTTCGGTTGCCGACCGCAAAGATGCGCTCAAAGATTTGAACTATGCCTCGCAAAGTTTGATGTCGACCATGAGCGAATACGGGGTCAGCCCGATGTATGAAACGGATACCAGCAGCCCGTTGGACAGTCCGTTTTATTTGTTTGCCCATTTGTGCAGTCCGGTATCGTTGCCGACGCCGAAAGTTAATACGGCCGAAGGGGCGCGTTTGTGCGAGTTGTTGACGGCCGACCATATTCACTTTACGCGTGAAGAAGGGGTTATCCACTTTTTCTCCGGCGACCACGATTTATACGAAATCGCTTTGGGTATTCGCAACAGCGGCGAGGCGATGGACGAGAGTATGATTTATTCGCTGAACGCCATCGACAGCGAGTTGGTGATTTTGCACAACATCAGACCGTTGTTCCGTGCCGAAGCGCGTGCGCTTTTGATGCAACAACAACGTATGGCGATGAGCACAAGCTTATCGGCCGGTGTGGTGGAACAATATGCAACGGCTTTGGCATCTATCGACGATAGCGATAACGATTATCAATCGCTGGCGGAATACGCGATGACCATTATTGCCAAAGGTCGAAGCAAAGAGGAACTCGATTTTGCCGAATCCGAAGTTCAGAGAATTTGCCGTTCGTTCGGTGTAACGCCGGTGCGTGAGGGCTGGGTGGCACAAGCGGTGTTCTTTACGCAATTACCGACATACGACACTTATCCGCGCACTTATCGCTATTTGTCGCGGGTTATCGCGATGGCAATTACGCTTGATAAACCGGCCGGCGGCTTTGGCAAGAGTGACTGGGGTAACGGCGCGATTACGGTTTTCCGCACCATGAGCGGTTCGGCGTATCGTTTCCAATTCCACGTAAGCAGTGAAGAATCCGCGGTGGCGCACTGTTGCATTATCGGTCCGACCGGTCAAGGTAAAACGACTTTGCTGACGTTTTTGGCCGGACAAGCCATGCGGCACGGTGATTTGCGCGTGTTCTTCTTTGACCGTCACTTGGGTGCACAAATCTTTACGCGCGCGGTCAAAGGCGCTTATGTCGGTTTTGACGGCGATGAAAAGAATGTTTCGCTTAACCCGTTTGACTGCGCCAATACGGCAGAAAACCGCGCATTTTTACGGCGCTGGCTGAAATCGATTACAATGGTTGACGATGCGCTTGCCGACCGCGAGGTCGCGCGTGCCGTCACAACGGCGTTTGACTATTTGCGGCCGGAAGAACGGTTGCTGTCAAACCTCTACAAGAGCTGTTTCTCGCCGACCGGCAATATGCGTCGCGAGTTGTATCGTTGGGTGAATCCGGACCAATACGGCGCGATTTTCAACGGCACCGACGACAGTTTGGACTTGAAGAGCCGTCGCTTTATGGCGTTTGACTTTACGCATATTTTTGAAGATGAAAACTTGGCTCCGGCCGTCATCAGCTATATTATGCACCGTATTCAATCCGAAACCGGCGAAACCGGTGTGCCGTCGCTGATTATGATTGATGAAACGGCGCCGATGTTGAAGCACCCGATGTTTAGGGACTACTTTATGATTGGTTTGCAAGAAGGTCGTAAAAAACGGCAAGCATATCTCTGCGCGTTCCAACAGCCGAACATTGTCGATAAACTCGGCGTCGGCGAGGTGATTCGCGGTCAATGTCAAACCGTTATTTTCTTCCGCAACCCGCAAGCACAGATTGAAGATTATGCAAACTGGAACTTAACGCAAACCGAGCTCGATTTTATTTTCGGTAAGAGCTATCGTGACTTCCCTTATGCGATTTTGTTATCGCGTCCGGTGACCGGCGAATCCGTGATTTTGGATGTTGATTTGGGCGGTTTGGGCAAATATTTGCGCTTTTATAACTCCGGCCGCAAAAATGTGTTGCTGGTTCAACAACTTATTCAAGAATACGGCGAAGACGGGTTCTTGGAAAAGTATCTGGACATCGCTTAGTTTTTAACGACAAAATTGCCAAAAACCAACATTTTTTCAATAACATACAGAAAATGTAACAAAAATGTAACATTACATTTATATAAATATATGATATAATTAACTCTAGGGTAAGGATTATATAGGAGGTTATCATGGTGTTCAAAAAGTGTAAGATGGGGCTTTTAACGATTTTAGTCCTTGTGATAATCTCGGTTGCCGGAAAAGCTTGGTCTTTCCCGTTGCCGACAAACGATTTTCAACGCATTGCCTCGAGCGTTCAGGTAGGCATGCAACAGGTTATGCAAATCAAGCAGGAAATTGAGAGCAACCTTAACATAATTAAAGAGATTCAAAACGGCGGTTATGCGGCGGCGGCGGGTGATTTGTTTGCCAAGATTCAAAACGGCGATTACGACCGTTTCGGCGATAACCTCAAGGGCTTAAAGAGCAGCACCTATGACGCAACGCACAGCGCACAAAAGGTTAAAGAGCGCAAAGAAAAAGAAGAAGCAGACCGTCAGGCAAAAGAAAAAGCCGAATTGGAAAAACAAAAAGCCGCCAAAGAAAAGGGCGATGCCGCGGCGGAAGAATCGCATAAATCCTTCTTCAAACGCGGATATAACTGGATAAAGGATAACCGCCTTGTAACCGATTCGGCGCTGGGCGCGGTCAATGCGGCAAATAATAACGATTGGAGCAATGTGGTTAACGATGCGGCCAGAAGTGCCGGCGGTGCCATCGGCGGCAGCGACGGTAACGAACTCAGCGCGCTCGGCGGTATTGTCAGCTCGGGTATGGATATCGTCGGCAACAGTAATGACTTGGGCGAATTTATTACCAATACGGCGACCAACGGCAAACTTACCGATAACCTCAATGTTTTGAATCAAGAACACGAAGCGTTGGAAGCAAAGCTCAAAGAAGCACAAGAACAAGCCGACAGAGAGCAAGCAGAAAGAATTAAAGAGCAGATGAAACAGCTTGAAGAAAAAATGGCTCAAGAAAGAAAAGAACAACAGCAAAAAGAATGTCAAGCGTGCAGAAGTCAAAATCCGAATTCGCCTTGTATTTCGGCGTGCTCGTTCTAGCTTGAAAGGACTACGGCCATGTTTAGTGTCAAAAATTTAAGCAAGGTAATAATGATTTGTTTGGGTCTGACATTTTTTGTCAGCCCGACATCATTTGCCGATGATGCAAATAAAACAAAGCAATCGACAACACCGCAAAAAGAGCCGGATGTGCAATATACCGGTGTTTATCAAGGCCGACAGCTCATTCCGAACATTATGGCGATTCATTGCAAAATGAATGCGGAAGATGTGGCTAAGGATTTGAACAAACTGGAAGGTTGCCTTCGTCAATATATCAAAGAAATGAACAATGAAGAAGTGATGGTGGCGCAAGAGGGCAGAAAAGATTATGAAACCATGGTCTATAGCGTGCTGAACGACCTTCTCGCAGCGAGTATGACCAAAGCGGCGGCCGTCAACGGTTTTGAAACATCGATAAGGGAATATGTTGACGCCACCAACGATAAATCGGATACCAAATTCAGCACCGAAACGGCGCTTACGGATACGCTTGCTTTTTCAACCGACATTAAAAACCATCTGCGTGATTTGTATGTTGAGGCGATTAAGTATGAGGTTGTGAAGAATATCGGTGTCATCACGCCGGATGCGTTTGAAGACGATACGGAAGAAAGCAAAGACGAGTCGAAAGCCGAGCCGGATAAAGATAAAGACAAAGAAAAAGGCAAATAACGGTCGAAAGCAAAAGGAGGAAGAAGCATGAATATACCAATAATATATAAAAACTTGCTCAGAGTATTTGTTATTTGTCTGTGCACCGTGTGCTTAAATGCTACTCGGGTTGCGGCGGAATCCGGATTGGGACTTTCGCCGGAAATGCAGGCCGTCAGAACGTGGTTTGAACAAAAGAGACAATCTTTGGGAATAAATCATCCGACTGCCGAAGAAAAAAGACAAATCGAAGCCGCTAAAAAAGAATGGGATCAAAAAAGCAAAGCGATGACAGATGATGAATATCAGGAAGCCGTCGATGCATGGGCAGATTCATCAGGAATGGCAGCTTGGTCAAAACTTAATCCGTCATCGTCAAGTGATGCCGATGTAATCGCCGCAGACAGTGCGGATTACGTTTGGAACGAAATAGAATCGTATGCGCAAAATTTGGGAGGACAAGCTAAAAAAGATGATACGGAGGGCGATGGCGGAGAACCGGACGTGTTTGAGGATATTCCGATAGAAGATTCGTCGACTTCAACACCGGCCGACGCAACTACCGCAACGGCCGAAGCACCGGCTTCGTCTGGTGCCGGACCGGTCATTACGCCGGATGTGCCGACGAACATTACGCAAACCGTAACACAAAACAATAACGGGAACATAACTCAAGAAACGACAAGTAATTCGGTGCAGTCAACCGGCGGTGCGGGAATCGGCACAACGGCCGACGAAGGTGACGGTAAGGCAAAAAGCGATGAAGAACAAGCCGATAATGCGCAAAATAATGACAATAAGAAAGAAGAAGAAAAAGCTAAAGAAGAAGTAAAATATAGCGGTATGTATAAAGACCGGCAACTTATTCCGGACGCGATGGCCGTTCATTGCGAAATGAATGCGGAAGATGTGGTTAAAGACATGAGTCGTCTTGAGGGTTGTATTCGTAAATATGTTACCGATATGCATAATGGCAACGCATCGGAGGCCGCCGAAGGAAAGCAAGTGTATAATGTGTTGCGCTTTAATGTTTTGAGCGATGCTCTGAAAAAAGGAATCGCCAAGGCCGCGGCCGTCAACGGATATGAAACGGCAATGAACAATTATGCCGAAGCAAGTGCAAATGCGGAAACACAGTTCGATTCTGAGGCAAACATAAGCAATACGCTTGCGTTTGCGACCGATGTGCAGAACAGTATTCGTGATTTGTATGTCGAAAGCTTGCGCATTGAAGCCATAAACGGTTTTGGCGAAGTAGACCCGGCATCATTTGCCGATGAAGAAAAGAGCGAAAAAGCCAAGAGTGTCGAAGAGAGCGAGAAAAAGTCTGACTCTAATGTAACAAATGTGGATACGACGGTTGAAATCGGCGGCGACGGCGAAGAGGTTGATACCGGCGGTGCTGATGAAGATGTAACCGAAGGCGCCGAAATACCGGAAGGTACTGAGGTGGCCGGCGGCGATGCACAAACCGGCGGAGAAGACGCTACACCGCAAACCAGAACGGTAGAGCCGGTAGATGAAAACGACCCGGTTGCAAAAGAACTCGCCGGAAGAAGTGATGAAGATTTGAAAGATTTATATAAAGATGTTCAAAGAGACCAAGAAGAACTAAGCGATACCATTTTCAAATTAAAGCAAATAAAAGAAAAATGGCAAAAGCAGAATAAATGGACGGAAGATGAAGAAAAGAGTCTGCAGGCAAAGATAAAAGAATATAAGGAAATGCAGGACTATCAGAAGAGTATTGAAAAAGAACTGAATAGAAGAGGCAAATAGTTTGGTTCAAATAAGGGTTGCATGAAAGGGAGGACAATATGAAAAAGAAAATAGCGACATTGGCGGTTGCACTACTGGTCTTATTTCCTAAGACCTCCCGCGCTGATTTGGATGTGCTGTCTATTGTTCAGGATAACTTGAAAGTCTTTCAAGAAAAAGCAAGCACCATTATTCAGGGTTATGTCGGTATTCAGGTCAATTTGCAGGAAATCGCGCTCAACCGCGATATGCTCGGTGCGTTGCGGGATACGGTTAAGGACCAGGTGCAGGCAAAAGTTGCCGGCATAATTAATGATGCCAAAGTTGCGGCCGTAGATGGTGCAAAAGAGGTGTTTAACCGTCAGCTGAGTTCGGTAACCCTTCCGGGACTGAATACTTCTGTCTCGTTGGGCCCTTATACATCGCCGGTTTTGAAGCAAAAAGTGGCAAAATCTTATGTAAAACGTAAAAATCAAAAAAGCGATGTTGTCGTAAATGTTAAGCAAGATGACCGCAACAACAGAATGATGGTGGAAAATTTAGCCATTATTTATTCTAACGCTTTGGTTAAGCGCAAACAATTGTTGGGAGAAGCGGCGGAAGATTCCGAAACACCTTCTCCGGCAGAAGCGGTATGTATTTTTCCGAAGCCGACGGCAAACGGCGGCAGTGACGGCGGGGACGACAGCTCGGATAATTCCGATGTCAGCATTTTGCAATATCGCTATGTGCAGACGGCGTGCTTTGCCAATTATCGTTGGCTCGAAATGTTGCGGTTTGAATCGACATATCGCAAGGCATTGAGCGAGCTTTATATGACAACCGGCCGTGTTGATGATATTGCGGAAATTGTCGGAACGGAAGAAAAAGATATTAACGCCGAGGGCTTGGAGGATATCGGCGCAGAAGTTGTCGGCGAACGCAAGGCGATAGACCTTTTGGCACTCAAAGACCAATGGGATAGCGGGAAAAATGCTTTTGAAAGCGGCGATTATGCCGGCGCTTTGTCGGCCGCGGGTGCGGCCTATGGTATCGGGTCGGTTGAAGGCAATCAAAACATTGCGGATATCGTTAAGACGGGAACAACCGGCGCCGGAAACGTATATAACGCGGCAAAAGACGGTAACTGGGGCGATGTTGTCAACTCAACCGGTCACGCGGTCGGCGATTCGCTCGGCGGAAATACCGGCAGCGAAATCGGCGCAACCGGAAGCATTATCAGCGGCGGTATGGGCGTTATCTCGTCGGGCGGCAATGCCAATGACGTGTTTGATAACTTTATGACAGACGGCAGAATTCAAAGCGGTTTGAGCGATTTCAGCAATTTGGATACAAGTCAGGAAGATGCAATCGAAAAAGCCAAACAGGAAGAAGCGGAACGGATGCAACAGAAAATGCGTGAAGATATGGCTAAAGCGCAACAAGAAATGAAACAGCAACAATGTCAATCGTGTAAAGCCGATGCGGAAAAAGCAGGCAGAGACCCTAACATGAGTTGTTTGGCAACGTGTATGTAACTCATTCGGAAAGGAACAAGACAATGAAGAAAAAATCTTTGAAAAAATATCTGTCGGCTTTCTGCCTGATGAGTGTGGTATCTTTGGCTGTGTATAATGCGCAGGCATTTATGAAGCTCGACTTTTTTGCGCCTGTGGCCGATATCGCCGATAAAATAGGCAAAGTGAAAACAAAAATCGAAACGGTTTATAATACTCAACTCGGAAAGTTAGAGGCCAAAGTTATGAAGGTTGCCGGTCGCGAAGGTGCTATGATATTCAAATATGTTCAAAACAATGCCGGCGCCATCGTGACCAGTGCCGCCAAAGGTCAGTTTTATGCGGCGGATTATACCGGCAGCGGTATGTGGGAGGCCTTAAAATCGGAATTGGGCGATTTAAAGCTTGATTATGCCAAAGCGCAAAGACAACTTTCGGATTATGTTGAATCACGTGAACAGCAAAAAATTGATAAAAAACAAGCGATGGAAACGGAATTGGCTAAGATGGAGGCGGAACATCAGGCCTTGAACAGAAGTATGAAAGAGCTTGAAAATAAAGGCGAGCCGATACCGGAAAACGTGCAACAGCGCTTTGTGGAACTCGAAACGGCGATTCCGAAGATGAAGGAAAACATCAAGGTTGTTATGGAAAAAGATGTTACCGAAAGCGATACTTATAAAAAAATGATGAAGGGGCTTGAGGAAAAGCAACAAAAAGTGAATACTTTGGTGGCCAAAACCTCCGAAGATTCGCTGGTGAATATGTTGGGGCAAAAATCGGTAGATTTGTTCAGTAAAAAAGCAGATGAAGAAGAAACGCAAAACTTATACAACAACGGTTTACAAAAGTTTTTCTTGGGCGAATACGAGCCGGTTAATCCGGAAAATGTCGAACGAATCATGAAGTTCCGCAAGCAAGAATATTATAAAGCCGTCAAAAACGCGATGGAAACCACCATTACCACGCAAACGAGTTTAATTGAAATCGAAGAACGGAGCTTAGGTTGCACCGATGCGGCAACCAACAAGGCGCAAGGTATTTTCGGGGCATCCGGAGCAAGAATTTGCGTTGAGTTGCAAAATGCCAAGGTGGCGGCGCGGCAAATGGAACTTTTGTTGGCCGAAATCCGTGTTGAAACAACCAAAGAAATGCAATCTTGGAAAGATAAATACAAGATGGAAGACTATGGCAAAGATATTACGAAATTTAACTTAGACGACTATGTTATGAAAAAAGATACATTGTTCCGAAAAGCGAAAAACAAAGCAAAGTCGGCGATTAATGATAAAATAACAAATTTTGATGTGTCCAGCGGATTTTAGGAGGAAATATCATGAAAAAAATTGTTTATTCTATTTGTGTGCTCCTGACCTCACTATTTTTTACGCGCAACGCTCATGCAATATGGCCTGACTTTACGCCGGCGATTCCGTTTTCGCCGCAGCTTTGCGTTATGTGTATTCCGCCGGCAATTTCGGTTGCGGTGTCTTATTATGACCAAGCCATGCAACTTAAAGAGGATTTGCAAAAATATACCGATATCACAACCTTAAAACAAATGGCGGCATCGTATGTTTCAAAAATGGGAACGACGGCGTTTAACAAATGGCGTCAAAGTAAGAATACGCGTGACAGAGGAATTTCATACGCCCGCACCATTGAAGACAGTAAAATTGCCGACCTTAAAGATGAGGCCTCGGTGAAAAATGCGTTTGTGAAATTGTTTATGCAATACCCTTCCGACAAATCACGCACCAAGGCCGCTTATAAAACCATCGGCGAACAGCTCAAAATGGATACGACTCTTGAGATGTATCTGACGGCGGTGGAAATGGAGAAAAAGCTTTACGGCAACACAAAAGCCGGAAAAGAAAGCAACGATTCCAAAAATATGGAAGATTTGGGACTGCTTAAACAAATCGATTTGTTTGAAAGCTGCCTTGTTCAAGGCGAAAATTGCGATATTGTCGGCTTGAACAGTTGTCAGGAAAAATCCGGCGGCGGTTCGGACGATACCAAAGAAGACCAAGCGTGCTTCTGGAACAGTGCGTTGCAAGCCGAAAAACTCTATGACGAAATTATGCGCTACAACCTGTTCTTAATCACGATGCACGCACAATATCAGGCCGTTACCGGTATCGATATTTTAGCAAAAATCAAGGAATATGACGCCGAGAAAAAAGGCGAAGATGACAAGAAAAAAGACGAAGATAAATCATCTTTCCTGATTGAGCCGTATTTTATGCCGAGCACAAATACGGCAATGAGCGGTGTTTCGGCGCAAGCGGCATTTGCCGATTTGTCACCGGAGGAAGAAGAATTTGCCGAATCGGAATTATCCGGCTATGAAGAAAGTCTTTTGTCGCACGAAAATGTTATTGACGGCACTTTTGAAGATGCCGACCATCCGGACGGTTTTACATTGACCATCGGCGAGCGCGAAGATGATATTGCGAGTTTGGAAATCATCGGCGAAGCGCGTTCGGATTTAAATCAGGCGCAAAAAATACACAACTTGAAAAAGACTTTGCCGGAATATAAAAAAGTTTATCAGGATTATGCCGACGCTCAGGCAAAAATGGAACAGGCAAAAGCCAACTTACAGGCCTCCGGCGAGTGCGTCGAGAATATGATGGCGCCTTATTATGACAATCCAAGTGCGGTTTGGCTTGGTGGCAGTTGCACATATTATCGCGAAGGTCAGCTTGCTTGCCATTATGAGCCGGAAAAATCGGCGGATGACGAAAGCGAATCCGACGGACTTTTCGATATTCTGTGTCCGGATAACGGCGCATATAACTGCTATGTTCAAGAGTTGCGCTCAAGCAACATAACGGGCGGTGTCGCCAAATATTTGCTGGAATTGTATTCTGCCGCAAAAGATGAAGATGCGGCCGGCGATACGGAAGCATTTATCAATACGGAAGAAGAACAGCAGGACGGCGGCTATGTTTCGAGAGCCACGATTACGACCGGCGGCGAGGGCTCGGAAGTAAGCGAAGATGAAGACGGCTTGTTTGCCTCCACTCGAGATTCCGATGATACAATGGATGAACACCAATTGGCAAAAATGTCGGAACAAACTTCGGATACCGATTCGGGCGAAACCGTTTCGAATATGAAAGACCAGGAAAAAGGCGAAGAAGAAAAAGAACAGGCGCGTAAAGACAGTCTTATCAGATGGGTTATCGGCTCCGAAGTTGCCAAAGAACTGGCTCTGGACTTGGATACGGGCGAGCATAACTGGGGCAGTGTTCGTCAAAAATTCCCGCTCTGGAATGACCAAATTGCATATTACGACCAATATATTGACGGGAAATATGAAAATATCGAAGATTATATCAACAGTATGAAGCAAGTCGATATGTTGCTGAAGTTGGCAACCACTTTGAATGTGATTTATCCGTATAAAGTTATTGAAGGAATCCCGCCGATTTCGGCTGAAACGCAACGCGAAGAAGCCAAAAGTGCTCTGACGGAATTGGGCGATACCTTAAAGAAAATGAAAGAAGGGTTATTCGGTGCGCCGGCAAATCAGGAAGAAGACGTAACATTTGATGAAATATATAATAAGCAAATCGAAGATGCCATTGCCGCCGAAAATGCGAAGATTGAAGCCATTAAATTCGAATATGAACAAAATCGCGCCGCATTGCTGAGACGTTTGAAGGCATTGTATGCCGTAATGAACGAAGCCAACACCAATTTAGATGACCTCAACCAAGAGTATAATCAAAATAACGAGATTGTGAAAAAAGGCGATGCGACAACACCGGAAGCTAAAGAGGGCTTAGATTACGGCAAAACGCTTTATACCAATCGTAAATTGAGTGCAGATTCGCCGCAAAATACCGAATTTAACGCAACCCAAGAAAACAATACCAAAAATTCGGCCGATGCCAGAAATAAACAGGCCACTGCCGCGAATAAAGCCGAACAATACGAACATATTGTGAAGGTGGCGGAAGAACAGGTAAAAAAAGTTAAAGAAGACTTAGATGTATTGCGCCGTCAATATGTGAAAAAATTGAGCGACGCCGAAGCAAGCGGAAGAACTCAGTTTACGGAATTTACGGAATCCTTGCGTGCGTCACGGCAAATCGGTGAATGGACATCGGCAACAAACGAGGTTTCGCCGCTTAAATTGTCGGAGAGTTTGTTGACGTGCATCAAAACATACGCTCTTTCCAAAGTTTCCGAAGCCAAAACGAAAATCGATAAAATGAAGGATGACCAGTCGCTTTATTATGTTGCCGGCGCCGAAAAAGTGCAGGAAATTCATAATAAGATGATTAAGGAAATTACGGAAATACCGCTGGATAAATTGGCGGAATGTGCCGCTCTCGGCGAAATCAACGATTTTGACAATAATTCGGAAGAAGATATTGCGCCGGTTATCAATGTTTTCAAAGATATTTGTAAAGACGGTTTATGCACCACGCCGGACAGCGATTATTTTGTGGGCGCCATCGGTTTGCCGCGCGATTTTTCGGCTCCGAAACCGCCGCTTGAGTTCAGCTCGGCACCGTTGCATGAAGTGTTCCATTTTGATATTATCGACTTCAATAATGTTGATAAATATTATGAAGACAAAGATGATATTTATTCCAACAAAAAGATGTTCACATCGTTTGAAAGTTTCTTAAACTTCCTTAATACAAGTTCATCGGGCTTTGAATACGGCGGAACAACCTATGATTCAACGGTTCCGGTTATTTGGAAGTATATATTGAAACGGCACGCTTTTGTGCAAAAAGAAATGGATTTGACGGCATTGTTGGGAGATGACGAAGAAGCCGAAGCGGATTCACTTGCCGCCAACAATGAGAATACGATTTTGCGCGCAGGTATTTTTCCTTGCATGGCAACGGATAAATATGTTGTTGATGTTATGAAACCTGAAAAATTGTCATTACCGTTCTTCCTTAAAGATAAAATCAAGAATACATTATATACTTATAACTTAAATCGCAAACCGGATAATCCGGACGGCGAATACGGGAATATTCCGGAATGTCGGGCGGTTGAGTTGAAGAGTGTTGACGGCAAAGTGGTGGTATACGACAAAGAGGCCGGTTTATCCGTCAGCATCGATGATATCGGAACATTGCGTCCGGGTGCAAGCCGCAGCAGCGAGCTCGGCACGATTATGTCGTATGTGGTGGATGAAGGAACGGTTATGGAAGCAATGATAAAGGCCGGACTTTTGGGTCACAAAATAGTAGACCGCGCATCGTTGCCGCACCGTTTTACCTTTAATCAGACCATATTGGATGCCATAGCCGATATTAATAAAACGGAAGATTTAACCGATGATGACGAAGCCGTTAAGTTTTATATGGCAAGCAGATTGCTGTATGACAGCAACCAATTCGGCGATTATCTGGAACAGGTGGAATATGAAAGCATTGTAGCGGATTCTATGGAAAAAATCAAAAAGCAAATTGATGAAATCAGCGGTAAGTTGAACGATGTGTTCTCGGCCGCCAATTATGCGATATCCGATGACTTTAATCTGCTGAACGAAAGTGATTATGAAACCGCCGCCAAGATTATGGATGAGCAAAAAGAACTGTATCTGGATTTGGCAACACAAAAGTTGGATAATATTCCGGATAATAAGATTAAGTCGCAAAACATACGCGATAAAAAAGACAAATTGTTGCATAAACGCGCTCTTTTGCAATACGACAGCGAAGAAGTCGTGACCATAAACGGCAGCGAAGAAATAGATGAGCTGGAAGACAAAATTAAAAATCAACAAGCGGATAGAACCGTCAATGAAAAATATAAAGAAAAAGAAGATGAAGAATTAGAACGTCAGAAAAAACATAAACGTATGCCGTATTGCGCATTTTATCCGACGGTAGAGGCCGCTGCCGGCTATTCGCCTAAAACCAACAGTGTGCCGCAAAAGTCCGGCGACAAAACGCTAGAGGATGTTCCGGCAGAAGAAAATACGGAAGGCGGAGAATTCTCGGCAACAACGGGTGAAGTGACCGGTGCGTCCGGCAATATTACGGCAGAATCCGGCTCGTTTGCAAGTTTAGTCGGAAGTTCGGCCGTCAACGATAATAATCTCGAGGTTGTTCAAGGGGCAGAAGAAGGAAGCTTGACATCGGCGCAAAATGGTGCAAAATCATTAGATGATTCCGGCGCTAAGGACTGGGGAATGGTCGGCGGCGGTTTCTAAAGCGACATAACGGCGGAATGCTTATTAAATAAAGGGATTTATTGTGGCACAGTTAGACAGCGGCGTGAAAAAGATTTTGATAGGCGGTAATGTTCCGCCGAAAAGCCCGTCGTATCAACCGCATTTTATCAGCGAAGTCGAAAAGGAAGAAGCGTATGGCAAAGAGCGCTATTTCCGTTGGCTTTCGCGTTTGGTAATGCTGTGCGCTTTTGTTTCGCTCTCGTTTTTCTTGAGTTCGACATTGGTTATTTTCCGTTTGGCGCCGGAAATTATCGTTGAGCCGCTTTTACTCGTTTCCAATCAGACGGATTCAAACAATTTGGTGCGCTATGAGCCGATTGCTACCAATATGCCGTCTTTAAAGCAAATGACGGAGATGTTTATTAAGCAATATGTGATTGTGCGCAATACGGTGGTGATTGATGAACAGGAAATGAAAACGCGCTGGGGTTTGGGCGGCATTCTTCAATATTTGTCATCGGAAGAGGTTTATTCGGATTTTGTCGGCGGTTTTGCCGAAGATGTCGGCCGATTATATAATCACTCGTATTCAAGCGAAGTTTATATTGACCGCATCGGCAAAGAAGCGGAAAATTCGCCTTCGTGGACGGTTGACTTTACGGTGCATCACTTGTCGCAGGGGCGTAACAGCACCGGCACAATGACACTCAAAACAGAAAAATTCAGGGCTTCGGTTACGCCGCGTTATTATCCGGAAAGACGGTTGGTAACGCGCCGTTTGGTTAATCCGCTCGGCTTTATGGTTGAAAAATACAATCAAAGCGAAATCAGAGAATAAATTTGTTTAATCTATTTTAATCTTTTTATTTTATTATAATCCCCAAAGAAGTATCTTCGGACGGCTTTGTGTGCCTAAAATTCGAGGACTTCTTGGGTTTGAGACGATTCTCGATAAACAAATATATTTGAAAGAGAAAAGCAGATGTATAAGAAATTTTTGATTGTTGCAATACTGTTGATTTTATCGGCATGCAGCTTATTCGGTTCGTATTATGAGCCGGAAGCGGTCGGTATCGGCAAAGACGTCAACGAACTGAAACTTTCGCCGTGTGCATGTATGCAGCTTGACTTAATGAAAAATGTGCCGGATTGGTTCTGGGAAGCGATATAGGATATAACAATGGCAGAATTGGGTAAAATTAATACGGAAAAACGGCTTATATCGTCCGGTCAGCCGCAGGCGGCACACAGCAGCAGTGCATCGCGACGCAATACGATTAAGCGCTCGGACGACAGCTTGGTTGTTAATGCCAGCGAAAAAAGATATTTGTGGACGGCACGCGCCTTTGCGGTGGTGACGGCCATCAGTTTGTGCTGCAACTTAATTTTGCTCTTGACGATATCCAATATTCTGCCGCTGTATCGAATTGAGCCGTATTTGATTACTTTAACCAACAAAGAAAATCAAGTATATCACATTGTGCCATACAGTCGTGATATGGAGGCCAAAAAAAATATTACGGAAACATTTGTTCGGCAATATGTGTTGTTGCGCACAACCTTGTTGCCGGATATTGATGAAATGGAATCACGTTGGTTGAGCGGCGGCGATTTGCAAGAAATGTCGTCGGAAAGAGTGTATACCATTTTCTTGCACAAAACCGGCCAGCCGTGGTTGCAAAAAATGAAAGAAGACGGCATTACCAGCAATGTTAAAATTTTGACGGTAAACGAAATTGATGATTCGGTATGGCAGGTTGAATACAGCGTGGATTATTATCTGCCGGCAGAACGTAAGCCGACAACCAAAAAGTTCCGCGCAATTTTGAGAATTCAGTATCGCGCCAGAGCGGTGCAATATAAAGAAAGATTGAAGAATCCGGTCGGATTTAAGGTAATAGAATACGGTCTGAAAGATCTTTCCGATGATAGAACGGAGGCAAAACAATGAAAATGAGCTTGAAAAAACTGACACTAATACTTAGCGGCGTTTTGCTGTTCGGCAATGCGTCTGCCGGTTTGATTGACGACCACGATGAAAGTGCGTTGGACCAATATGCCGAGCAATCGCAAGGTAACTATCAGCCGATGAATATGAGTTATGCCGGTTTCAATAATTTGGGCATGATTCAAGAAGCGTGGCAAGACCCTTTGCAAAACTTGGGCGAAGGACAAAGCAAGCCGGCTTATTCAAAGTATTATTGGTCGCCGGATTTGGTTTTGCCGATTCGTTTGCGTGAAGGTATGATTACGCTTGTCAATTTTCCGGAATGGGAAATGATTGAAGAAGTGTTTGTCGGTGACCCGGGCTCGTTTAACGGTCAAAAAGTGTTGCCGAACTCCGTGATGTTTTATCCGATTAACAGCCGTAACGGTGTGGATACCAACATTGTCGTGTTCGGTCGTTCCGGCAACAAATATGTGTTTTATGCCAGAAGTGAGGCCTATAATACCGAACGTTTGACCAACTCCGTTGTGGATATTGAGGTTTTGGACTCGGCCGGCTCCGGTAAAGGCGGCGGCGGATTTGGAGGAACCGGCGTTAACGCCAGCAGGTTTCTAGGTGGCAACGGAAAATCGGTGGATTCGACATTTACCAAACGTTTTCAAAAAGAAGATTGGCTGAAAAGCATACCGATGGATGCGGAAAAATTCAAATTTGATATTGAAATCTATGTTCCGAATCCGGATGATGTGATTATTGCACCGGAGCGCGTATGGCACGATGATATTTTCACCTACATCGATTTGGGAGAAAAATCGTTGAATATGGTTCAGCGCCCGATTGTGACGATGATTATCGAACGCAGTGAAACGCCAATCGGCTTCAGAACAAAAGGTCCGAACAACCGCTTGATTATTGTCGAGGGTGTCGGCGATATGGTGATGCGCAGCGGCAAACGTATGGTCTGCCTCAAGATGCGTCGTTCCGATGACGAAGGGACACAATATGTGACTTATGCCGATACCAGCAAAGAATGGGATGTTGCACCGGCTATACCGGGCGGTATGGGCGGCGCGGCCGGCGGTGCAAACGGCGGCGGTGGTGCCGGTGCCGGCGGTATGGCCCGTGATAGCAAGGGCGGTGTATATATGCCGAACGGTGCATACAGTAGCTTTGGTAACAATTCGGCAAACGAAGTTATGGCAAACTTTAATTGCAACGACAATTCTTGCGGCAATATGTCGCGCTTAAATTCGGGCGGCAACAATATGCAGAATCCGTATCCGCAATACAAATTCGGCACGGGCTTTAACGGTCAAAGTACCGAAAGCTTGTCCATTGAATTGGGAACGGATGCCAGCGTCGGCAATTTGGAAACTCTGTGGAAAGATTTATCCGGTCGCTATCCGGCAATTTTGGGTTCTTACGAGCCGTTCTATTCGGTTGATGCACCGGCTGACGGTCAGGGTAAAGAACTGTTCCATCTGCGCGTCGGCCCGATTAAGAATCTCGAAACAGGCGATTCGATTTGCGGCGACCTCGGCCGCGGCGGTGTGTTCTGCAGCGTGGTAAGGACGCAATAATCAAAAATCAGGGACATATTCAATGAGTAAAGAACCGTTAACACATTCGGAAAGATATATCCAAAAAAGTAACAGGGTGATTGCAATTTTTGCATTCGTCACTTTGGGTGTGTTTTTCTTCTGTTTGTTGTTGCTCAGCGGAGAAACGGTTGAAGAGGCGCCGCCGGTCGAATTCAGTAAAGATATCGAAACGGAAGTTGTCAATCTGAAGCAAGCCGAAGAAGATAAAACTTCCGAAATTCAGTTCTTGCGTGAAAACAAGGTGGAGCGCCCGATTACGATAACGCCGCAGCAAATCAACTTGGGGCAGATTGTGTTGGGTAACGAAGCGACCGGTGTTTTAACCATCGGCACCAACGGCCATCAGGAAATTCGCGTTTTGTCGGTAGAATTGGTTGATGCGCCGTTCGACGGATTGAAATATGAATCCAACTGCAAAGAAAAAGATTTGCGCGGTAAGGCAACCTGCGATGTGGTGATGAAATGGACACCGACCATTGCCGGAAGCGTGCAGAATAACTTTAAGATTGTGTGGCACGAAACAAATGTCAGCGATAAAGATGCCAAACACGATGAAGTGACGGTTATAGGTAATGCGGTGACGCAGTCCGACTGTAATTATTGCGATTCCGGCGGCTCGGATGCGGCAAATGTTGTCGGCTCCAACGGTCAGGTGCGTTTTGCCGTCGGTCCGGACGGTAAGGTCATCGGCTACATCGGTGAAGACGGCAAGGTTTATGACTTTAACGGTAATGAAATCGGTCGGGTGCGTGATGACGGTATGATTGTCGATAAAGACGGCAATATTATCGGTGTTGCCGGCAACGGTAAGCTGGTTTTGGATGAAAACGGCAATGTTATCGGCTATGTTGATGAAAACGGCGTGGCGCACGATATGGACGGTAATGTTATCGGCACAATGTTGCCGGACGGCACGATTGTAGATGCCAACGGCAATGTCATCGGCAAAGCGGTGGATTACGGCGCGGTCTACGACGAAAACGGCAATTTAATCGGAAAAGCCAATGCCGACGGCACGGTAACCGATTTGGAAGGTAATATTATCGGGCATTTGGATAAAGACGGTAAAGTTGTCGACATCAACGGCAACTCAATTGGTCGGGTGGCCAATGCCGGCGAAGCGGTTGTTGATGAAAACGGCGATGTTCTGGGTATTGTGTTGCCAAACGGCGATGTTGTTGATGAAAACGGCAATATTGTCGGCCACGTTGACGAAGACGGGAATGTGACCACCAGACAAATCATCGGCAAACGCGGTGCGGCGGCGCGACTGGTTTATGACGAAAACGGCAATGTTATCGGCTATGTCGGCGAAGACGGCAAAGTTTATGACTTTGACGGTAATGTCATCGGCACGGTTGATAAAGATGGTAACGTTATTGATAAAAACGGTAATATTATCGGCCATGTCAGCGATGAATACAGAGATTTGGCGCTCGATGAAAACGGGAATGTTATCGGTTGGATAGATGAAAACGGTATGGTGCACGACGAAAACGGCAATATTATCGGCTATGTCGATAAAGACGGCAACATCATCGGCAATGAGGCGGTCGGCAGAGTTGTCGGGACGGTCGGCAGAAGGTCGCACTTAGCGGTTGATGAAGACGGCAATGTTATCGGGCATACCGAGGGCAGACAGCTGATTTATGACGAAGACGGGAATGTCATCGGTTATGTCGGCGAAGACGGCAAAGCGTATGATATGGACGGGAATGTCATCGGCACGGTTGATGAAAACGGCGTGGTGCGTGACAAAGACGGCAATATCATCGGTTACAGCGGCGATGCGGCGGTTATCGATGAAAACGGCAATGCTGTCGGACATATTGACGACAAACAACTGATATACGACGAAAACGGCAATGTCATCGGTTATGTCGGCGAAGACGGCAAAGCGTATGATATGAACGGTAATGTCATCGGCACGGTTGATGAAAACGGTCTTGTCCGCGATAAAGACGGCAATGTCATCGGTTATAGCGGCGATGCGGTTGTTGTTGATAAAGACGGCAATGTCATCGGCTATGTCGGCGAAGACGGCAAAGTGTATGATATGGAAGGTAATGTCATCGGCACGGTTGATGAAAACGGCGTGGTGCGCGATGCTAACGGCAATATTATCGGTTACAGAAGTTCAAAAGTCGCGGTTGATGACAACGGCGATATCATCGGCACAATCGATGAAGACGGTAATGTCCGCGATGCCGCCGGCAATATTATCGGACGGCGCGGCAAAGATGGTAAGATTCTGGATAAAAACGGCCGAGCCATCGGTAAAACCGTAAATATGGGTAAAGTTGCGGTCAACAAAGACGGCAGCGTTATCGGTTTGGCCGACGAGAACGGTATGATTCACGATTCTAACGGCAATATTGTCGGTTACAGCGGCTCAAAAGTTGCGGTTGATGAAAATACCGGAAAAGTCATCGGCACAATCGATGCCGACGGTAACGTTCTCGACGCAAGCGGCAGTATTATTGGCCATGTTGATGAAGACGGTAATGTCGTTGATGCACAAGGTAATATTTTAGGCAAACGCGGCGATATGGGCGATATGGTTGTGGATGCTCAAGGTAATGTCATCGGTCGCGTTGATAAAAACGGCGAAGTTGTCGATAAAGACGGCAAAGTAATCGGTAAACGCGGCGCGGCAACCCGTCTGGTGTATGATGAAAACGGCAATGTTATCGGCTATGTCGGCGAAGACGGTAAGGTATATGATTTTAACGGTAATGTCATCGGCAAAGTAGATGAAAACGGTAATGTCATTACGGAAAATCGCTCGGGCGAAGTTGCCGGCTCGGTCGGAAAAAGCGTGCGATTGGCACTCGATGAAGACGGCAATGTCATCGGCTATGTCGATGAAGAAAATAATGTTGTCGACTTTGACGGTGGTATAATCGGCCATTTGGATGAAAACGGCAATGCCGTCGATGCCAAAGGACGCGTCATCGGCAAAGTCGGAAGCAGAGCCAAATTGGCGGTTGATTCGCACGGCAAGACCATCGGTTATGTCGATTCGAAAGGCGCTGTCCGCAATGTTAAAGGCGAAATTATCGGCTCGGTTGATGCAAAAGGCCGGATTCGTTTGATTGGCCGAAAAATGATTGGCTCCATCGTGGATAAAAATCTGTTGCCGATAACACCGGCCGGAACAATACTCGGTCAGGTGAATAATCGCGGCGAGGTTGTTAATCAGAAGAAAGTTGTGGGTAAAATGCGTCCGGACGGCGTGGTGACGGATATGGCCGGCGCCAAAATTTTGGCACAGGGCGTGCACGCCGGATACATTGTCAATTGGGGCTGCGATTACAGTTTGAAACTTGATAAAGACGGTATTGTTCGCCGCGAGGGTGTTGATACCGATTACAGAGTGTATGCGGACGGCACGGTTTGGACTCCGGACGGTTTGTTTGCCGGCCGTGTGATGAAAACGGGCAGCGTTTACAGCAACGAGTGTTCGTATATCGGCGAGGCCTCGGCAGACGGCTATGTGCGCGATGTCAAAAACAAAGAAGTGGGTTGCTTAAATCCGGACGGCACGGTTTTGGATTTGGAGCAGCCGCGCATCAAAGGTCATCTGGTCAGCAAAAAAACGGTTATTTCGCACCGCAACTGGAGCCCTATCGGCACATTGGAAGCAAACGGAACATTGCGTGACGGCAACGGCGATTTAATCGGTTGCGTCAACGAATACGGCGATGTGTATGATAAAAATTCGGCATATCTCGGCTCGGTCAACGAGGCAAAATATGTTTTCGGTTTTGACGGCAAATTGCTGGGCACATTTGACGCCACAGGTAAATTATCGATGCCGAAAGTGAACGGTGCACACGTTATTCTCAACAATTTGGTTGCCGATAAGAATCAGCGCATTTTCGGGTATGCCGTGCCGGAAATCAATGTGTTGTATGATTCGACCGGCAAAAAGCTCGGACACTTGTTCCCTGACGGTAAAATTTATGATGCCGAGGGTATGCCGGTTGATTATGTCAACAGCGGTGAAATCGGCTATTACGGCGGCACGGCGGCGAAGTTCGTTCGGCCGGCGCATGTTGTTGATTTAGACGGCCGCAACATCGGTCGCGTCAATTACGACTTGCGGGTGCTCGATTATAAAGGCACCGTGGTCGGTCGCGTTAATCCGAAAGGGCAAATGTTTGATGAAAGCGGTCGCTTGGTCGGCGCCATCGTGCAACAGGGCGGTGTTCGCGGCTACGACGGAATCTATTTGGGCTATGTCGTATCTACCGGCGAAGTGGTTGAACAAGAGAATTTGGTAGACGGTTCGGGCAAAAAATATCGCGCCGGCGAAAGGACGGGTTATGTTGCGCCGGACGGCTTGGTTTTGAATGATAAACGTGTGGTCGGGGAGGTCCTGCCGGAAACCGTTATGGTCGATGTATTCGGGAATCCGGTCGGTATTCCGAACGATTACGGTTCGGTTATCAGTGCTGACGGAACGGTAATCTCCGTATTGTTGCCGGGCGGCGGAAACAACAATAATTTAGTGGCATTACAAAGCGGTATTGTCATCGATTCGGCCGGCGAAATCATCGGCACGGTATCGCCGAACGGCGAATTTTACGACACCAAGCATATCGTTTCCGGTCGCGTGTTGGCCGACGGTAAAGTCATCAGTTTGGACGGGCAATTCTTGGGCGAAGTTGTCGGCGGCGACATCGTTATCGGCAATGATGATACGGTAAAAGGCACCATCGGCTTTGACGGCAAGATTTATAAAAACGGCAACATTGTCGGGAGAATATTAACGGACGGACTCGCCGTGGATAAGCAAAACAACATTATCGGTCATATTTACAGCATCGGCAACACGATATTGTCGAACAACGGCGATTATCTCGGACGTTTGTCGGCAACCGGAAAAGTAATTTCGGGCGAAAATAACGAAATCGGCTACATCAAGAGCAACGGCTCGTTTGTTGATGCGGATAAGAATGTGTCGGGCTACAGCTTGCCTGAAGTGGCACGGAATCGGAGGAACTAGGAATGATGCGCATAAGTCAATATATCCGAAAGATATTGCTGTTAGCGGCGTTGTTGCTTCCGTTTGAAGCACAAGCGGCAGAGATTACCGCCATAGATTTTTCCGGTAATGTTATCGGTCAGGTTATATCCACCGGTTTGGTCATCAGTCCGGATGGGGCGAATATCGGTATGATTACCGCCGACAGTTTGATTGTTAATCAAAGCGGCAATGTTATCGGCGGCGTGGTGCCGCAAGGTATTGCCATCGGTATGGATAACCGCCTGCTCGGCAAGATTCATAACGACGGTGTGGTGCGCTCTTTGAGCGGAAGAACGGTCGGTAAGGTGTTGCCGAACGGTTTGGTGCTTGATGACGGCTCGCAAGTTATCGGTGCGGTGCTATATCCGGGGCTTATTTATTCCCCGAAGGGCGATGCGGTCGGGCGCTTGACCGGCGGCGGCGAATATACCAAGCTCGAAGGACAACGCATCGGTTTTGTGTCGGCCAACGGCTATGCATATCGTAAATCCGGCGATGATTATGTGTTAGACGGCCGTTTGATGTCCTCAAAAATGGTGGTTTCGATTGATGGTAAGTTCTTGGGCAGTATTGCACCAACCGGACATATCATAGACTTCAGCGGCAAATCCATCGGCAAAATTCACGCCAACGGCTATGCGTATAATGGGGCCGGACAAATCATCGGCAGCGTCATTGCCACCGGTTATGCTTTTGACCAAGTCGGGAAATATATCGGCATAGTCAGTTATAACGGTGAAGTTAAACGTGGTGACCAAGTTGTTGCCTATTACCGCGCAGACGGCAATCTGGTGCGCTCAAACGGTGATGTGGTCGGTTTTGCGGTTAATATTGCCGCAACCGCCAATGACAACAACGGACGCTATTTGGGTTATGTGGTGCCGGGCGGAAATATTGCACGTGCCGGACAAATTGTCGGTCGTGTCGGCGCAAAGGGCTATATTTATGATACCGAAAACAACAAAATCGGCGAAATCGTTAAGGTTGGTCCGATTTATGACGCAATGGCGCGGCTCAAAGGTCAGAGTATGCGCAACGGCCGCATTATCTCGCTCGGCGGCAACGAAATCGGCTATACGCGCGGGCAGTATGCTTATGATATGAACGGCACATTGGTCGGCGGTATTTCCAGCGATATGATAGCGGTTGACGACAAGCAAAAAGTTTTGAGTGTTTCCAATGTTGATGCTTCCTTCTCGACCTCGGCGCAAGGCAACCGAATCTCGCCGTTCGGTTATGTATTCAACTCCGATAACAAGGTTGTGGGCGGCGGTTTCCGAATTTCCGCAATTTACGGACTTGGCGGCACATTATATTCACACATCAGCCCGAACGGCGATTTGTATCGTCAGGCAACCGACACGCAACTCACATCGGCGGGGATTCTTTTGGATAAAAAGGGCTTTGTCGGTTCGGTGGTTAATCCGCTTTATGCGCTCGATTTCCAAAGTCAATCGCTCGGACGCTTTGCCAACGGCAATTTGCTGTTGGATAGAACGGGCGGTGTTTCTTCCAAAATCATTCCGGGCGGCTACGGCGTGGCCACAAAAGATGCTTCATCTGCCAGCGTTTCGCCGATAGACGGCTTCGGCAGCAACAAAGTTATCGCCTTAAATACCGGCGGCGATTTAATCGGAT
This sequence comes from Alphaproteobacteria bacterium, assembly GCA_017543835.1. Lineage (GTDB taxonomy): Bacteria > Pseudomonadota > Alphaproteobacteria > RF32 > CAG-239 > RUG410. The sequence goes on from JAFYFJ010000020.1 coordinate 97,138, forward strand.
ATGCCGATTCCAACGGTAATGTTATGAATTTGGGCGGAAATATTGCCGGTCAGGTGATTTATAACGATTATGTGGTCGATAACAACCATATTGTGAACGGTAAGCTTATTCCGTTTGCGCCGGTCGTCAATGACAAATGCACGGTTATCGGTGTGGTGAACGGCAAGGGCGATATTATCAACAATCGCGATGTGATTATCGGTCGCTTGTTGCCAAACGGACAAGCCATATCCGATGTCGGCAGTTATATCGGTTATGCGTTGTTTGATAAAGGTTTAATCGACTTTGACGGTAACTTTGTCGGCACCGTCAACAACGGCTACGGTGTAGACTTTAACGGCAAACAACTCGGTTGTATCAACCGCAACGGTATGATTACGGCAGAAGACAAGAGTTTGCGCTACGGTGTGATTACACCGACGGCGGTTATCGGTTTTGATAACAAAATCATCGGTCACGTTTTGGCCAACGGTCAGGTTTTTGACGGCGAGGACAAAGATTTGGGCTATATGGAGCCGACGGGTAATGTTGTGACCAAGTCCAAAAAAGTTTTGGGTAATGTGATGCGTTATCAGGTTGCTTATTCCAATGACAACCGCTTTTTAGGTATGGTCAATCATCTCGGCGAAATCGTGAATGATAAAGGTAAGGTTATCGGTCGGGTGAACTTTGACGGCAGCGTTTCCAATCAAGACGGCAACATCGGTTATGCGTTGTATGACTTTTATGTTTATGACGAAAACTTTGCGACTTACGGCTACTTAACCAAAGACGGCACGGTTTTGAGTATGGTCGGCAGCAAACTCGGTCAAATCGACCGCGGCTTTGTGCTCGACCGCGGCAGACAAGTGGTGGCGCGCGGCAACCGCGATTATATCGTGCGTGATGCCAGCAATAATCCGGTCGGTCGTCTGAATATGGACGGCACGGTTATTGATTTTGAGGGGCAAAATGTCGGCTATTTGGCGGAAGGCGGCTCGATTCGCAATTCCGACGGTGATGAAATTGCCGTGGCAACCCCGTATCAATACTACACCCATATTCAGCAAGAAGCGGCACCGACGCAGGAAGAAGATTCGCGAATCGGACGCAGACACGCGCAAATCGTTGACGCGGAAAAACCGAGCGTAGAACAAAAAGAAAATGTGTCCGAAACAAGAGTAAAACGTCAGAAATTAGGCAACAGAGTGGTCGGTATCGCTCTCAGTCCGGACGGAGATTACTTTGGTGATGTATATGATGACGATGTTGTGCGTGATGCCGACGGCAACCCTATCGGCTATGTGCGTCCGGACGGCATTGTCGTGGATAAGAATTATAACGAAATCGGTGTGGCCGAAATGAAACGCACAAATCCGAACGATATGTTTATGCCGGCCAATGCATTCGGCACGGGCAACCCATACGGTATCGGCGAAAAGCCGTCGAATGTCGGCGCGGGCGGCGGTTACGGACAGGGCGAAAGATATGACCCGGCACGAGCGCAGGCCTTAAACTTCTTCCAAAAGAAGCGCCGCGATGCCATGCCGAATCAGTTAACCGGCCTCGGCTCGACTTCCGGCACGGCAAATTACAGCCCGTCATCATTTACCGGCTATGAAGAAGATGATTGGCCGAACAACACAAATCAGAGAGCTATATCTTCGTGGCGTGTCGATATGAGCGAAATGATACTTGAAGATAAAGGTATTCCGGCGGTGTTGGCGCGCTCGGTGTATGCTTCGGAGGGTTTCAGCACCAATATTCCGGTAACGGCCATTGTCGAACGTAATGTTTATGCCGAAGAGGGCCGTAATGTTATTATTCCGGCGGGTTCGCGTGTTATCGGCCGCATCAGCGGTAGCGGTGCCAACGCGACCAACGGCGGTGCGGTCAAAATCGGTATTGTTTGGAATCGTTTGATTCGTCCGGACGGGTCGCAGTTTGTATTCTCAAACAATGCGCAAACCGCCGATGCTCAAGGTCGTTCCGGCGCCATCGGTTATCTCGACCAACAATTGCTGAAGAAATATTCGTTGCCGCTCGTGACAACGGCATTACAAACGGCGGCAAACTGGTTGATGGCTTCGGGCGGAACCACCACGACCACCACCAGCAACGGCACCACGACAACACCGCAAGATGCCCGTTCTGCCGCGATAAGCGACGGTCGAAAAGAGTTTAACGACCGGATGAAAGAAATACTTGATGAAATTATTCAGGAAAAAGCTAAAATTCGTGCGGTTACATATATTCCGGCCGGCACGCGTATCATTATTTATCCGAACCAGGATTTGTGGCTCAACAGCAGGGCGCGTAGCGAGAGAAGCGGAAACAGTCAAAACGCCGGTCGCGGTCCGGGCTTGATTAATGATGCGGATGCCGAGGCACAAGGCGGCGCCGGCGCCGGCGGTTCGACGGTAACTTATGACGGCGGATATCAGGGTAATATTCAGCCGGCAACTGCGCCGACACGCGCACCGTCATCGGCACCGTCACCGAATGTTAATCAAAATCCGGCGGGATATACGCCTCCGGCCTCAAATCAGCCGGTTCCGTCAATTGACAGCGGCGATGCCGGCGATGTTCCGGAGTTGTTATAGGAGAAGGGAAATGAGTGATTTTTCGGTTTTGGAATCAGTATTAAGACCTTTATCCTATTGGTATAATCAGGATAACTTGGAGGAGGTTGCCATCAACCGCTCCGGCCAAATATGGCTCAGAATGCGCGGCAAACGTGCGTATCCGTGGGTTATGTATAAAGATGAAAAACTTTCTAAGGAGTATTTAACGGATTTGCTCTACATCATAGCCAACACCTATGAATTGGAGTTTGATCCGATACAAGGTTCCCCGTTTGTTTATGCAACAATACCGGGGGATCACCGTTTTTCCGCAATCTGCGGGAAAAACGTCATGTATGATGAGGATGATTTGACGGGCGGTATCGCTTTGGCAATTCGTCTGCATTCTGATGACGTTGCTTTCGGTCTCGAAGATTACGGAATGAAACAGGGGCAAGCCCTTATGAAGCTGAATCCGCTTAAGGATATTAAGGTTCCGGACGATGCTTATGAGCGTTTGCTTCTGTATATAAAGCGAGGTGAACACATTTTGGTGTCCGGTGCAACATCAACCGGTAAAACAACTTTTTTAAATAATTTGCTGAAAATTTTGGATATTCATAAACGAATTATTACAGTTGAAGATACAAGAGAGTTGATTGTTCCGCACCCTAATCGTGTTCACCTCGTGATGTCTCGTACCAATCAGACAAATGATATTAACTATTCCGGCATTATCGATTTGGTGGTGCGTTTTACGCCGGATGCAATTATCGGCGGCGAAATCTCGACCAGTAACGCCAGCGGTATTTGGCAGCTGATGGGTTCCGGTCACGATAACTGCTTTGCCACCATCCACGCCGAGAGTTCGCAAGAGGCATATCTGCAATTTATTAAACGTATTATGGCCTCGACCAACGGCGCCGTCAATGTGGAACAAACGCTCGATGAAATGCGCCGTAAGTTGCATGTGGTGCAGATTCAACGTTTGGGCAACCAACGTGCCATTACCGAAGTGACCTAGGGTATTCGATGTCGGTTGCAAAATCAAAAAAGAATTCGGACTTGGCGGAAACTCAACAACAGTTTTTTGAGTTTTATAAGCAGAATTTGCAATCCGTATATAAAGATTTGGAACAGGACCGGCGCGAAAATCTGTTTGCGTTGGGGCGCAATACGGCGATAATTCTCGGTATTGCTCTGATATTTGCGGCCTTGCTCTATCATTACGGCGAGGCAATTTTAGAGCATGCGTGGTCATCGTGGGTGTTCGTCGGATATACGCTGGCGGCCGTTTGGATGCTTTATTATCCGTTTTTGCGCTATAACGGGAACACCAAGTCGCGCACAATGAATAAAATTCTCTCGTTTTGGGGCAAATTTCGATATTTTAACGGTCAGGATTTAATCGGGAAAGAAAACGTTAAAAAATCCGAACTGTTCAGCTATTTTAATCAGTCAAAATCGGCCGACGCATTTTACGGCGAGCATAAAAATGTTGCGATAAAAGTTTCCGAGCACGACTTGCGGATTCACGGCAGCAAGGGTGATACCGTCATGTTTAAGGGTATGCTGATTATGCTCGGTTTTGAGCAAAAATTTGCCGGCAAAACGGTGGTGCTGAACAAAGGACGAAGCCGAAACTTTTTATGGAATAATCCGTTGCTTTTGATGATTTTATCGATTTTTATGTTTGCGCCGATGATGACCGTTTTTTATTATTTTACCGAGCCGGATGTGCCGATGCATTTGCTTTTTACGCCGCTACCGTTGTTGCTTCCAATATTTATCGCGTGGCTGTCGTATCGGATTTATCGGCATTTCCATCCTAAGAAAGCGACGCAAAAAGTTGTGCTTGAGGGCTTGCCGTTTATGAAAAAATGGCGGGTTTTGACCGATAATCAAGTTGAGGCGCGCTATATTTTGACGCCGGTATTTATGGAAAAAATGCTGGAAATTAAACGTTTGTTTCACGGTCGGCAGATTGATTTCAGCTTTTTCGGCAGCAAGCTTTTGATAGCCGTGCATACGCGTAAAAATATGTTTGAAACCACTTCGCTGTTTTTGCCGGCACTCAGCTACCATAAGGTGCGTGAGGTTGTCGGACAACTGCAAAGCATTTTTGACGTTATTGATGTTATCTTGGAAAACCGTTAGAAAAACGAACAAATCTCGGCCTTAACCAACTCCAAGCCGATTTTCTTTTCCGAACTGGTGGCGATAATATCCGGCAGCGCGGCGGCGTGTTTTTTGATTTCTTCCGCCGTTGCCGCCAGCGTTTTTTGCAATTCAGCGGCAGAGATTTTATCGATTTTGGTCAAGATAATCTGATACGAAACCGCCGCCTCGTCGAGCATTTTCATAATTTCAAGGTCTTCTTTTTTGATACCGCGCCGTGAGTCAATCAGCACAAACACGCGCCGCAAATTCGGCCGTCCGCGCAGATATGTTTTCAAGGTGTTCTGCCATTGTTTAACCAGTTTTTCCGGTGCTTCGGCATAACCGTAACCCGGCAAATCAACCAAATACAGCTTATTATCAAAATTGAAAAAATTGAGTTGCTGCGTGCGCCCCGGCGTTGACGAAGTTTTAGTCAGCCGTTTTTGATTAAACAGCGCGTTAATCATGCTCGATTTGCCGACATTCGAGCGGCCGGCGAACGCCACCTCGTCAAATTCCGCTTCCGGCAGTTGTTCCAAACGCGCCACACTCAGCATAAATGTAATCGGACGCGTGAATTGCGTCACGGCATTTGTTATTTCTTGCGCGTTGAACTTTTCGGCCATTATTTGACTCCGTTTTTATGCATGATGATTTTTTGCTGAATGAGCGACAAAATATTGTTCAAAATCCAGTAAATCACCAAACCGACGGCAAAGTGCGCAAACATAATCGTAAAGATAATCGGCATCAGCATAAACATACGCGCTTGGTCCTTGTTTGCCGGTTGCGGATTAAGGCGGTTTTGGATAAACATGGTCAAGCCGTAAATCAGCGGCCATACACCGATATCAATGACCGACGGAACATAAATGTGCGCCCAAGTAGAAATCGTCAGCGGGTCCGGTGCGGAAAGGTCTTTAACCCAGCCGATGAACGGCGCGTGACGAATTTCTATGGCAATATTCAAAACCTTAAACAGCGAGAAGAAAATTGGAATTTGCAAAAACATCGGCAAACAACCAGCCGCCGGATTAACCTTTTCGCGTCTGTATAAATCCATTGTAGCGCGTTGCAGAGCCATCTTGTCATCTTTATACATCGCTTGCAAGGCCATAATTTTCGGCTGAATTTTCTTCATCTTCGACATATTGTCGTAGGATTTATGGGCGAGGGGGAACATCGACAGACGCAAAATTGCCGCAAACAGCAAAATCGCCCAGCCCATATTGCCGATTAAGCCGTAGAGGAAGTCCAAAATGTAGAAAAACGGCTTGGTCAAGAAATAATACCAGCCGAAATCAATGTTGAGGTCGAATTTTTTGATGCTATCGGCATATTTATCCAGCAGTTTTATCTCTTTGGCACCGGCATAAAGCTTGGTTGAAACAGACGATTTGACACCGCTCAAAACTTGCATCGGTTGCCCTTTATAATCGAGCTGATAGACATTGTCCTTAACTTTGCGCAAGTTGATTTTTGCCTGTGCATTGTCGCTGAAAACAAACGAGCCGAACCAATATTTGTCATTAAGAGAAATCCAACCGCCCGTTGTTTCAAATTCTTGCGGCTTATCTTTTATCGAACCGTAACGCACTTCTTTGAGTTTGTCGTTCATCACGCCGGTAAAGCCCTCATGCACCACACTGCGCGACTTATCGGACGAGCCCAAATCTTTGTAAAAACGGCCGTATGGCAACAATGTAATCGCTTTGCCCGAATTGTTTTCAACCGTTTGTTCGAGCGTGAATAAATAGTTTTCATCAACCGAGACCTGATTGATAAACTTAATGCCTTGACCATTGTTCCAAGTCAATGTGACCGGCGTGGACGGCGTTAATTCGGCGTTGCCTTCAACCTGCCATACCGTTTCCGAATTCGGCAAGATAAGGGATTTGTCGGCCGAGAGCCAGCCGTATTCGGCAAAAAAGGCACTTTCGGTTTTGGCCGGTGTCAATAAAGATACATCCGGACTGTCGGCATCGAGGGTTTCTTTGTATTTTGATAACGAGAGGTTGTCAAAACGTGCGCCTTTCAAGCGAATACTGCCTTTAAGCACATCGTTTTTAATCGGCAGACGCGCATCTTGTGCGACGACGGTGGCAACATCAACCGGTTTTGCTTCTTCTGCGGCGGATTCGCTTTTATTTTCTTCCGTAGCTGCCGTTTCGGATGTTATCACAACTTCTTCGGCGACCGGTGTTTGTTTAACCGGTTTCGGAAAGAAATAATTGACGCCCAATACCACAAATGCCGATAAGAAAATTGCGGCATATAAACCTCTGTAATCTTCGTTCATAAAATAGGTCTCCCTTTGATTTAACTTTTTATTTTCTAAATGCTAACGGCTCAAAAATCAAGTAATTATCGCGACTTATGCCGTGTTTCTTTCGGCGGCACCGGGTCGTAGCCCGAACCGCCCCACGGATGACAGCGGCAAATCCGCTTAATTCCGAGCCATACGCCTTTGAGAAAGCCGTGCGTTTTAATCGCCTCAATCATATATTGCGAACAGGTCGGCTGATAGCGGCACACGCCCGGACACAGCGGCGAAATAAAGATTTGATAAAATACAATCAGCGCAATCGGCAATTTTTTCATCGCTCGGCTCATTGTTTTGTTCTTGCTGCGGATTCGGCGCGGTAAATGCTTTGTTGACTTTCTTAAATGCGCGAATCACATCGGTGCGCAGATTTTCAAACGGGCAACAATATGTCTCGTAACGTCCGACCAAAACATAGTCGGTGTCGGGCAAGGCGTATTTATCGTAAACTTCGCGCATAACGGCACGCAGGCGGCGTTTGGTGCGGTTACGAATATGCGCTTTACCGAGTCGTTTTGTGGCCGTAAACCCGATTCGCGCCGGATTTTGCGGCGTTTCAAATACATTATGAGCCGCTTGCAACAAGACGTTATGAAAAATAACGGTTTCGGCTTTAGCGGCTCTTAAAAAATCTTTTCGTTTTTTAATTATCGGAAAGTTGCTCATGGCAAACCATTAAGCAGAAATTCTTTTACGACCTCTCGCTCTGCGGGCAGACAAAACTTTGCGGCCGTTTGCGGTTGCCATACGTGCTCTGAAGCCATGACGGCGTGCGCGCACGATTTTACTTGGTTGATATGTTCTTTTCATTTTTAATTCTCCGGTTAGTTATTAGTTATTTAAAATCCGCAACTTAACGCGGATTCTCGGTTAATTTTTCGTTACCCTTATAACTGTGAAAAATTCAGAAGTCAACAAAAAATATTCCGTAAAACATAATTTTCGAACAATCGGTGTTTTAGAGATTGACAAATATAATATTTTTTTGTATTATTCTGACAAGTAACCCTATTATTCACTTACAAATTTTCGAGTATGAACACATTCAAAATTGAGGCCCGTTCCGGCAAAAAACTGCCCGAATGGGATTTGTCTGTATCTTACTACAAGGACCTAAACGATTCGCAGATTGAGGACGACAAGAAGGCCCTCACCAAGCTGACCAAGGAAATCAGTCTGTATCGCGGTGAAATCTCCGAGCTGGAACCTTACGAGCTCTCCATCTTGCTGCGGAAGTATGAAACGGCTATTGAGTTGTCACGCAAGTTGACATACTTTGCCCACATATATTCCGACACGCACAAGACCGATGAGAAGGCCTCGCAGTTTCAGTCGAGGATTCGGGAAGATGTTTCTCGTATGTTTGAGAATCTCGGCTTTATCCATTTTGAGCTGAACGCTCTGTCCGAATGGAAGAAGCTTGAGTTCCTGAATCACCCGAAGTTACAGCGCTGGATACCGTGGTTGCAGAGTTTGTTTGTCGGCTACTGGTCACTCACCGAAGGCGTATCGTTCATCATCAACAAGAAGTCTCTGGTTTCTTCTTCGTGGGACCGACTTTACGATGAGACTTGCGCCGCGCTTAAGTTCCACTTGAACGGCAAGACTCTGAATGAAGCCGAAATCAGCAAGAAGGTTGGTGCTTCCGACGCCGGTGTTCGTCAGCGCGCTTTGGCCGAGATGAACAAGGTCTATCGAGAGCATGCGCACGTGTTCACCATGTGCTACAACATGATTCTGAAGGACAAGAGTGTTGATGACGAGCTTTACGGTATGGATGAGCCGGTAACGGACAGCTTGTATGCCAACAACATCAGCAAAGAAGACTTGCTGGCGATGGTTGACGAGGTTGTGGATTCTTATATTCCGATTTCGCAACGTTTCTACAAGCTTCTGGCCAAGCTGATGAAGGTTGACCACATCAACTATGCTGACCGTTGCTACAACCCCATCGAGATTTCCGAGAAGAAGATTTCGTGGACGGATTGTATTCAGCAGGTTTTGGAGGCGTATGCTGAGTTCTCGGTCAACTATCTGGCGTATGCGGCGCAGATTATCAACTGTAACACGATTGATGTTGCTCCGCGTCCCGGCAAGACCAGCGGTGCCTATTGTCTTCGCGGCGAGATTCCGTATATCTTGCTGAACTTTACCGGTTCAAACGAAGATGTTCGCACCTTTGCTCACGAGCTCGGACATGCCGTGCACAACGTCTTGGCGGCACAGGTAGGTGTCTTGAACGATTCGACCCCGACTGCCCTGTCCGAAGTGGCATCGGAGTTTGCCGAGAATCTGATTTTCAAGCAGCAGATGTCTAAAGCGACGACCAATCGCGAGAAACTGGCGCTCTTGATAAACAGGGTTGAGGATATGATTAACTCTATCCATCGGCAGATTTCGTTCTACAAATTTGAGAATCGGACTCACAAGGAGCGCAAGAAGGGCGAGCTTTCGACCGAGCGTCTGAACCAGATTTGGCGTGAGGAGAACTCTCGCTGTTTGGGCTTTGACATTGGCAAGGACGCAGAGTGCATGTGGATGGGAATATCGCATATCTTCGGATTGCCGTATTACGTCTATTGCTACGCTTTTGCCGGTCTGGTGGTCAACAATCTCATCAAGGCCTACGAGAAGTGGGACGAGGAAGGCGAATTCAAGATTCAGGAGGATTTCGACGACCTGTATATCGATATGCTTTCGAATACCGGTGTTGAGGACTTCAAGAGCTTGCTCGAGCCGTTCGGTATTGATGCCGACGCGCCGGACTTCTGGGCCAACGGTCTGTCGCTGATAACAGACTACATCAACGAGATTGAAAAGCTGGCCAAAGAGGAAGGTCTTTTATAATTCTGTATCAAAAGAATACCCCGCGTTTGTTGAGCGCGAGGTATTTTTTTTGCTAAAAATATGTTGAATCAAGCGGGCGAAAGATGTAAAATGCGGCTTGTAAAAATAAATAAGGGAAACTCAATGCGTTTATATCACTATGCTCCGAAAGAGAATACGGTTATGGAACAGGGGTTGCTGGCAATTTGCAAAGCGCCGCGTGATTTGCACGCTTATGCGCATCGTGCCGGTTCGGAAAATCGTGATGAGATAATGGCTTGGCTCGATAAAACATTTGCCGGCAGAAGTCGGGCGATTTCGTGCTTAACCGAACCGATAAAATGGCAGGGCAACGATGCGGTTTTGAAACGCATTGTCGATAATTCCGCCTTGTTTTCGTTTGAACTTGAAGATTTAATCAAAGCCGGTTTGGTCGAGGCGATTTGGTGCAAAGACGGCTCGGATGCCGGCGGATATAATGAAAAGTTTTATCAAGTATTGTCGCAAGAAATCGACCTTTCGCCGCTGACATGGGAAAAAGTCGATGCCGCCAAAGATTTGCTCTATGCGGTGGTGCGGCACTATTTAATTGTGCTTAAAGACGGCGTTATTCCGCCGGAATATTTAAAAGAGGAAAAGTAAATCAGCCCTTTAAGTTTTGCAGCGCTTCGGCGTTATTCGATATAATCTTGCCGACAAGTTGACATGAGGCCATATCGGCACAAGCGCCGCACGTCTCAACCTTTTTGTTCAGCGCGCACCGGCGAATTTCACACAAGCTTTGGCAGAACATTGTCTTAACGCCGTCGGCGCGACAGCCTTCGCAGTTGATATGCTCGGGCAAAATTGTAACATGGTTCAACTCAGACCAATGCCTTGCGGTTTTTTCACGCAAGGCATTGTCGTTGTTGCGGGTTGCAAGATAAGCATCACATTTTGCACAATCCAGCCCGCAGAATGCAATCATCTTGTTCATCATTCGACTGTCTTTATCTTCTGTCGCCGAAAATGCGCAACAAATACAAGAACAGGTTGATAAAATCAAGATACAAGCTGAGCGCGCCCGAAATGGCAAACCGCGCCGTCATATCTCCCGAGCCGTCGCCGTAGTAATACATTTGCTTAATGCGTTGTGCGTCAAACGCCGTCAGACCGACGAAAATCGCAACGCCGATGTATGACAACGCCCAATACAGTGCCGGACTTTGCATCCAAATATTGACGATACTGGCGATAATCAGCCCGATTAAACCCATAAACAGAAAACTGCCGATTTTGGTTAAATCACGATTCGTGGTATAGCCGTATAAGCTGAGTGCGCCGAAAGTTGCGGACGTAATCAGAAACACGCGGGTAATGGATGTTATCTGATAAACCATAAAAATCGAAGACAGCGATGCCCCCATCAGCGCCGAAAACAGCCAAAACGTGAACTGAACCGCACCCAAACTTTTGTTAGCCGCAACATAATTAAAGCCGAAAATCAAAATCAGCGGTGCAAAAGTTACGAGCCAGCCGAGTCCCGTCATTTTCATACCATAAGCTGTTTGCGTGTAGAGCATATTTGTTAAAGCCGACGACGAAGCAAACAAATACGCAACGAGCGCCGTCACGAGCAACCCCGCACCCATATAGTTAAACACCTTAATCATATATTGCCGCAAGCCCTGGTCAACATAAGTTTCGCTACCGTTCATAACTTCAACGGCCGGCTTGTGCTGATATTCTTGCACATCAACTCCGCCGTCTTCAAAGGTAAAAAGCTGCGGTTTGTTTTGAGATTCGTTCATTTTACTCTCCTTATAAATAAAGTTTCTAAAAAGAATATAGGTATTTTCGAGTTAAAAATCAATAAATAATCTATACAAAGCGCAAAAATGTTGTTATAAAGCGTATGTAAAAAGGGGAAGATGATGGTATACAGCGAGCGGTTTCAACAATTTATCGAAATGTGGCGCAAAGATTTTGCGATTGAACGCAGTATGAACGAAAAGGTCTGCGTCGACCGCGACGGTAACCCGATTCCGTGGTATACTTATCCGGCAATCGAATATATTTCGCAATTTGATTACAGCGCCAAAAAAGTGTTTGAATACGGCACCGGCTATTCGTCGATGTATTGGGCCAAACGCGCGCAAAAGGTTGTCAGTATTGAAGATAAGCCGGAGTGGTTCGAAAAGTTTAAGCAAGAATTTTCCGCACCGAATTGGCAAATGCGCTATTGCGACGAAAAAGAGGGCTATGAGGATACGATTTTTGCGGACGGCGAAAAATACGATGTTATTGCGATTGACGGCAAACGGCGTGCCGAATGTGCCGCGTGTGCCGTAAAAGCGCTTGCCGCCGGTGGTATGATAATTTTGGATGACAGCGACCGCGTGAATACCAGCTTGGAATATCAAAGCGCCGTTAAAAATCTGCGCGCGGCGAATTTGTTGCAGGTCGATTTTTACGGCTTTTGCCCGATGAACAATTACACCAAAGCCACCTCGATTTTCTTTGCTCGCGATTTTGATTTTGAATCGCGCTTTACGGTGCAACCGATAAACGGCTTGGGCAATATCTGGTCGATGAGCCGCCGCGAGCGCAAACAGTTTTTCAAAAAACAGGAATGGCCGCTCGAAGAAGATAAGCAAGATTAAGCAAAAATAAACGATTATTTCGTATAATTATGCGAAAACGGAGATAAATGTGAAAAAGTTTTGGCATATAGTGATAATGGTTTGCTTGCTGAGCGGGTGTGCTTCGCTGAATTGGTGGGGCGGTGCCGGCAACAAAATAACCGTGCAGAAAGGGGATACGCTTTACAGTATTTCCCGTCGCTACAATGTGCCGATAAAAGATTTAATCAGTGCCAACCGGCTTTCGCCGCCATATACGCTGTATATCGGACAAACACTGGCTATGCCGGGCAAACAATATCATATTGTGCAACGCGGCGAAAGTTTATACAGTATTGCGCGGGCGCATAATGTTGATGTGGCAACACTCAGCCGCGTGAATAACCTGCAAACGCCGTATTCTTTGGCCATCGGACAAAAACTTGTGCTGCCGGCAAGCGCAACCGCGGCGGCAACAACCGCAAGCCGACCGGCAACTCAGAGTATTTCCACGGCGCAAAAATATCAGCAAAATGCGGTGCCGACAACTCCGCCTGCCGCCAAGCGTAACAGCAAGTTTATGTGGCCGGTGCAGGGCACGGTTATCTCCGGATTCGGCAATTTGGGTAAAGGGCGCAAAAATGACGGCATCAACATCAAAGCCGCACTCGGCACCGAAGTTAAGGCGGCCGACGGCGGAACGGTGGCGTATGCCGGTAACGAGCTGAAGGGCTTCGGCAATTTAATCTTAATCAAACACAGTGACGGCTGGATAACCGCCTATGCCCATAACGATAAATTGTTTGTGCGCAAAGGGCAAAAAGTGGTGCGCGGCGAAAAAATCGCAACCGTGGGCAAAACCGGCGGCGTGACGACTCCGCAGTTGCATTTTGAAGTCCGAACCGGCAAAAAAGCGGTTAATCCGCGGCCGTATCTGCCGTAAAAAGCGTTTGTGCAAAGCGCGCGGTTTATATTGCAAAAAAAAGTATTTATGCCTATACTCAATCCGAACGGAGATAAGATGTCGGATATAGAATCGATTATTGAGTGGTATTTGTTAAGCGGCGTAGAAGATTTTTGCGCCGACGAGCCGATGAATGCACTGCATACGGCCGATTCGCCGAAAACAATAAAGCCCGCGGCACCCGAAAATAATGCCGTGCGTCCGGCAATCACACCTCTTTCGCAAATTAATATGGCGGCTTGTCGCAACGCCGAAGAACTGTGCCGCAAAGCGCAGACACTCGATGATTTGAAGGCAATGGTCGAGAGTTTTGAAGGTTGCCCGCTCAAATTTTCAGCCAATTCCACCGTATTCGGATACGGCAATCCGCAAGCTGAAGTATTTATTATCGGTGAGGCGCCGGGGAGTGATGAAGACCGCGTGGGCGAGCCGTTTGTCGGCCGGAGCGGACAGTTGCTGACGAAAATGTTGCAAACTATCGGTTTGGACCGGCACGACTGCTATATTACCAATGTTTTGCCGTGGCGTCCGCCGGGGAACAGAACGCCGACCGACGAAGAAGTTGTGACTTGTTTGCCGTTTTTGAAAAAACAAATCGAATTGGTCAGCCCGAAAATTATTTTTATTTTGGGCCGAAGTGCCGCCAATACGCTTTTGGATAACAGCGAAAACATATCGTCTTTGCGCGGACATTTTATCGATTATACCACCGAAACCGGCAAAGTTATCCCGACTTTATCGAGTTTTCACCCGGCATATCTGCTACGCACAACATCGCAAAAGGCAAAATCTTGGAGCGATTTGCTACGCTTAAAACGCAAGTTGGAAGAAATATAGCTTTTTTTTGAAAATTAAGAAAAATTAAAGAATAAGCGTTTATACTTTAACCAGATTTAACTCTTTGGAGAATAAAAATGAAATTGATGAATAAATTTTTAGTATCTTGTGTTGTTTGCGGATTCGCTGTATTTGCCGTATCCGCTTCGTTTGCACGTCCGGCGGACAACAGCGCTGATTGCCCTGTTCAAGAAGACGGAAAACCGTTAGGCAGAATCGCAAGAATGGTTAAAGCAAAGGCAGAAAAACAAGCAAAAGCTAAGGCAAAAGCCGAGGCCGAAGCCGAAGAAAAAGAAAAAAAGGAAGTCGAGCCGACTTCTGAGGCCAATGCCATTATTTTCAGAATCGAAGATATTAAACCGCAAAGAAACGAAAATGACTTGGTCGATAAGTGCACATTTATGGTGACCGTGTTTAACCGTATGGATAAAGAGGTTAAAGAAGCCAATTTGGACTTTATTTGGAAAGACAGCATTTCCGCAAAATATAAAATTCAAGATGACGATGTAAAAGCCGTGACCAAACCGAGCGAAGCCTTAACCGTTATTACCAAAGCGATTACTTTGGAGAACGTTCCGCCGCATCAACAAAAGAGTTTTGAATTTACGGTTGATACGGATAAATGCTTCTTGTTGCTCGACCAGCTCGAATATAAAGTTAACAGCTGTATTGCCGACGGCGACCAAATCGTGGTGCGCAACAACCGCAGAATCGGCACGGGCAGTTGTATGGGACGCTTTGACTACATCAACTCGAAGAATCCGGAATATTATTCCGAGTTCAAAGATGTGCCGGAAAGCGTTTTGCAACAACAAGCGGAAGAAGCTAAACAAGCCGAGCTCGCCGGTATTAAAGAGGCCTTTGAAACCGCGTTGGCGAACATAGAAGAAATTGACGAAGAACTCGATAAAATCGTCGAAATGCCTGAAGAGGAAGAAGACCTCGAAGACGAAGAAGATGAGGAAGAAGAGGAAGAAGACGTCAAAAAAGGTAAAAACAAAAACGCCCAAAACGCCAAGAATAACAAAAACAATAAGAATAAAAACAAAAATAAGAAAAAATAGAATCGGTGTCATATTATCAAAAACAAAGGATATATGAAAATGCGGATGATAACTTTGGCGCTTATGTTGTTTGTATTCGGGGTGCAAAACGCCGATGCGCAAACTTTTTCGCCGGACTTTGATGCGGATGCAAAGGTAACCGCACCGGCAAATGACGAACAGCCGGTTGCCGCTGATGCCGAAGACGCAGATGCGGAAGAGGACGACGAAAATGTTGCGGAAGATGATGACAAACCGTTTATTCCGGCGCACGTCAACATCGGCGGTAACGAAACCGCCGAAAAGGACTACAACAATTCCGACGGACGTGTTATCCAATACAAATATGTCAACGGCAAAATAGTGTTCGGTGACCCGGCAGACCGCAAAATCTTGGTGTTTGTCGACAACTATAAGGCCGAAAAAGGTATGGATGGAATTGTCAAATGCTCATTGCGTGTCTATGTGCTGAATGATTTGCTCGACCGTATCAACAACTTGAGCTTCAAGCTGATATGGCCGGAAATCAGAACGTCAATTCAGATGAACAAAGTTAATCCGGGCGTCAGAACCTATAAGGATATTATGCTTTTGGGCGAAGGGTGCTTTTCTATGGATAAAACGCCGACAATCGAGGTTAATCGTTGTCGCGTCAAAGGTAAAAGTCAGGAACAATGCGCTCAGGCGATTCATTGGTTTAAACAATAAGTATTATGTCAAACAAAAAATCACCGGTAAATTAAATGCCGGTGATTTTTTTATAATCTTTTCTCTAGCCGAGTGACGGCAGCAAGTTCTTGACATTTTGGTTGTAGTATTCTTCCGCCCATTCACGCATCGAATCTAACACCGGCTTTAAGCTGTATCCTAAATTAGTAAGTGTATATTCGACTTTTGGCGGGATTTGCGCATAAACCGTGCGAATCAGAATACCTTTTTCTTCCAACGCGCGTAAATTTGCGGTCAGAACCTTCTGTGTGATGTCGCCAAGCTCTTTTTTGATTTCGCCAAAGCGTTTGGTGCCATCCATAAGTTCTTGAATAATCATAACTTTCCATCTGTCGCCCATTGTTTTGAGCGCCATTTCGACCAGATTTTGCGGCATTTCAATCATGTTCTTTGCTCCCAAAATATAAACCTACCCATTATGAATATCACGCTCAAACGCATAATGCAAGCATAAATGTTCAACTTTTCCCGATTTATTCGCTCCAAGCATTCGGAATATGGCAAACCGACAACGGAAAAGTAATCAGAATCGCATCAAAGCGCAAGTCATAAACGGCATATTGCGGATTGTTTTTCAAAAAACTTTTGGCACCGCGAATCAGCCGTTGGCGTTGCATCGGTGTAATGGCGTAAGCGGCATTTTCGAGGGTTGTGCGTTGCTTGACTTCCGCAAACACCAGAAGTTTTCCGCGTTTGGCGATAAAATCGATTTCGCCGGCGGTGGTGCCGCGGCCGGTAACATAATTTTGGGTTATGATGCGAAAACCGTGCAGACGCATATAAGTCCGTGCCAGAAATTCGGCGAATTTTCCGCGCACATAGCTATTCATTTTTAAGCTCCAGCGCTAAGGCATAAACATCGTTTTTGTTCAGTTTATATTGTTCGCAAATTTCTTTAACCGCCGTTTTGAGCGATGTTTCGCGCAAACGTTTTTGCAAAATGCCGCGCACATCTTCAAGCGAATATTCGGCAGCGGTTGGCGGCGCAATCATTACCACAAATTCGCCGCGCGGCTCGTTGTCGGCAAAGGCGGCAAGCACTTCGGCAAAACTGTCGCTGATAACTTCTTCATACATTTTGGTTAATTCGCGGGCAACGGCAACTTCGCGCGCCCCGAAAACAGACGCGGCTTGTTCAAGTGTTTTCAACAAACGCGGCGCGGTTTCATAAAAAACAAGCGTCGTATCAATGTTTTTCAGCTCATTAAATAAGTCAGCGCGTGCTTTGTCTTTGTTGGGAATAAATCCGGCAAACATAAAACGATTGGTCGGCAACCCCGAAAGCTGCAACGCCGTAATAACGGCACATGCACCCGGAATTGCGGTCACATATATACTTTGCTCTCGACACTTGCGCACTAATTTGTAGCCGGGGTCGGAAATCAGCGGCGAGCCGGCGTCGGAAACGAGCGCAACGGCCGAGCCGGCATTGATTAAATCAATGAGCCCCTGTGCCTGTTTTTCTTCGGAGTGGTCTTCGTATTTGATGAATTTTTTATCGAGCGAAAGCCCTAAAAGCGAAAACAATTTTTTTGCCATACGCGTGTCTTCGGCGGCAATGACATCGGCTTCGCGTAGAACATCGAGCGCACGCGCCGAAATATCCTGTAAATTACCGATTGGTGTCGCGATGATATAGAGTCCGTTTCTTAACATTTTATTAAACTTTAGCTTTACAAAAAGATTATTTGGAATTATTGATATTATATTGTTTGATATTTTGAGGAAAAATGCAAGTGTTAAAAAAAGTTAGTATCTTTTTTGTGTGCGCGGTTGTGTGCGGTTGTTCTCAAATGCCGTCTTTATGGAATCGCGGCGCCGACTATGACCCGTATCAGCATTATGTGGCCGACAAAAAAGCCGTCAGTATGACCGAAATGACCGATTATTCGCAAGTCGATTTAGGTAACGCCGGCAGTTTTCGGGTGGCGATGTTGTTGCCGCTGAGCGGTAATGCCGCGTCAACCGGACAAAGTATGAAAAATGCGGCAATGATGGCCATCGGCGATATTAACAACAACAATTTGGTGGTGCAGTTTTATGATACCAAAGGCACGGGTAGCGGCGCGCGAGTCGCACTCGAAAATGCGCTCAATGCCGGCTGCGATATGATTCTCGGCCCGTTAACCAGCGAAGAAGTGGCGGCTGTCAGCACCGAGGCCAAAAACAAAAATATTCCGGTTGTGTCGTTCTCTACCGCACCGAATGTGTTGCAAAGCGGTATTTATTCTTTGGGTTTGCTGAATCAAAATCAAATCAATCGCATTATCGAATATGCCGCGGCGCACGGACGTTCGCGCATAGCGGCGGTTTTGCCGAATAATCAGAGCGGCGAAAATATGTATCGCTCATTGCTGAAAGCGGCGCAAGATAACGGTGTCAGCGTGGTAAAAGTCGGCTTTTACGCGCCGACGAGTATGGACTTTACCGGCTTGGTGACGCAAATGAAAAGCGGCGGTGTTGATTTTGATGCCTTGCTGATACCGGAAACGGGCAATCGCCTCAAAGCCATTTCTTCGATGTTCAGCTACTATGATGTAGCGGCGCCGGAAGTTCTGTTTATGGGCACATCGGTTTGGGATAACAGCGCACTCAACAAAGAAACCGAGCTTTACGGTGCGGCGTATCCGGTTATTTCACTCAAAAATCAGAGTCGCTTTTCCGAAAAATTCAGAGATTTGTTCGGCGAGCGCCCGAGCGGATTAAGTATCTTTGCCTACGACGCGGTGGCGTTGGCATCGGTGGTGGCGCGTCAGGGCGGCAATATTTATGAGCAAATTATGCGGCCGGAGGGATATTCCGGTATGAGCGGTTCGTTCCGTATTTTTGCCGACGGCACCAATGAACACGGCATGGATATCGTCAAGGTATCTTCCGGCGGCAAATATGTGGTGGAATATGCTCCGTCACAGTTCCACGGTTATCCGGCACAAAATACAAATCAAACCGTCGGCTATGTCGATATGCCGCAAATTTTCGGTAAGAGTGCGGCAGAATTGCAAAATGCGCCGGTCGTGTATTAAGTGATTTTTTTGCTTGCAAAACGGTGTGTTTTGCGCAATATAAAATAAGGTTTATGAAGGGCTTGGGGTTATGCGCCCGCCAACTCGGTCAGGTTCGGAAGGAAGCAGCCGTAACGGGATTGTGTGAGGTCCGAGTCCCTTCGCCTCAAAATTAAAGAAGGTCAAATGGCAGAAACAAACGAAAATAATCAATATGTGGTGTTGGCACGCAAGTATCGTCCGCAAAGATTTGAAGATTTGCTCGGACAAGATGCTTTGGTGCAAACATTAACCAATGCATCAAAAATAATCGTTTGCATCACGCCTATATTTTGACCGGTATCCGCGGTGTCGGTAAAACCACAACCGCACGCCTTATTGCCCGCGCCATCAACTGTATCGGCGAAGACGGCAAGGGCGGGCCGACGATTCAGCCGTGCGGTGTTTGCGAAAATTGCAAAGCGATTGCGGAAGGGCGGCATATCGATGTTATCGAGCTTGATGCGGCGTCTAAAACAGGCGTCGACGATATGCGCGAAATCTTAGACGGTATCAGCTACAAGCCGGTTATCGCGCGCTACAAAGTTTATATCATCGACGAGGTGCATATGCTCTCCAAAAGCGCGTTCAATGCTTTGTTGAAAACGCTTGAAGAGCCGCCGGCGCACGTCAAATTTATTTTTGCCACGACCGAAATTCGCAAAGTCCCGGTGACGATTTTATCGCGGTGCCAACGTTTTGATTTGCAACGTTTAAGCATAGATACTCTGATGACGCTTTTCCATAAAGTGTTGGCGGCGGAAAATATCGAATACGACGAAGAAGCGTTGCATGCGGTGGCGCGGGCGGCAGACGGCTCGGCGCGTGACGGCCTTTCGATGCTTGACCAGGCGATTGTTTTGGGTGACGGCAAAGTCAAAAGCGAAACCGTGCAAAATATGCTCGGTATGGTGGACCGTCAGCAAAGCGGTGAGCTTTATGAAAAATTGCTGAGCGGCGATGTGGCAGCGGTTTTGCAAACGTTGCGGACAATGTATGTCAACGGCGCAACGCCGATGTTGGTGTTGCAAGATTTAATCGAAATTACGCACCTGTTGGCGAAAGTCAAGGTTCTGCCGGATTTTGCCGACGATGCGTCTCTAAGCGAAGCGGATAAGGTGCTGTGCAAAAAACTCAATGCCGCACCAATCAGTATTCTTTCTAAAATCTGGCAGATGCTGATTAAGGGTTTGAGCGAATTGCAATACGCTACGGTGCAAATAGATGCGCTAGAGATGATTTTGATAAGGATTGCCTATTCGGCGGCTCTTCCTTCTCCGGCAACCTTGCTCGAAGAATTAAAAAAAAAATCCGGACTGAAGAATAACGGTGCCAATATTGCCGTTTCCGATTCGATGAATGCCGATTCGGAAAAAATTGCGCTTGATACGACCGATGATTTGCTTAAATTGCTGACGGCCAAAAAACAGCCGCTTTTGATGTATGCCATCAAAAACGATGTTTCGTTCAAGTCGTTTGAAAACGGCAAAATTCATCTTGCGGTTTCGGAAAAAGCCGATAAGAATTTGATGCACGACTTCCGGCAGTTTTTGGAAAAAGAAACCGGTGTCGCGTGGAAAATCGAGATAGATTACGAGCCGCTCGGCGAAACATTGGCGTTTATCGAAGCAAAGGAACTGAATAAAAATAAGAAAAATATCTCTGAATATCCGTTGGTTCGTGCTATACTTAATGAATTTAACGGTGCTACAATAGAAACAATTATTCGCAAGAGCGTTCAGGAGGCAGAAGATGAGGAGCCGACCGAATTCTCCGGCGGAGAAAATATTAACGAAACACAAGAATATGAGGAATAAACAATGTTAAATATTCAAGGCATAATGAAACAAGCACAACAAATGCAACGCAAAATGCAAGAAACACAGGCCAAACTCGGTGAGCAGGAACAAGAAGGAACTTCCGGCGGCGGTTTGGTTAAGGTGGTGCTGAACGGCAAATCCGAAATGAAAAAACTCAGCATTGATAAATCGCTGGTTAATGCCGAAGAAGTCGATATGCTTGAGGATTTGATTTTGGCGGCCTACAATGATGCGCATGTCAAAGTTGACGCTATGATGGAAGAAGGTATGAAAGAAGCCACCGGCGGCGTTGGCTTAGGCGGCTTGAAACTTCCGTTTTAGGCATTAAACAGTGCAAGGCAACGATATCGAAAAATTGATAAAAATTATTGCAAAACTGCCGGCTTTGGGCGCGCGGTCGGCACGTCGTATTGTTTTGCACCTGCTCAAAAAGAAGGATACGGCGCTGTTGCCGCTGATAGCCGCGCTTCAAGATGTGGCGGACAATATCAAAAAATGCCCGATTTGCGGCAACTTTGACACCGACGAACCGTGCGCAATTTGTGCCGATGCGGCGCGTGATGCCGAGCTTGTCTGCGTGGTGCAGGATGTTGCGGATTTGTGGGCAATGGAGCGCGTCGGACTCTACAAAGGGCAATATCACGTTTTGGGCGGTATTCTTTCGGCGCTTGATGGCATTACGCCGGAAGATTTAAACATTGAATCGCTGTTTTCACGCTTGAATCAAGGGCAAATCAAAGAAGTGATTTTGGCTCTGCCGGCAACCATCGATGGGCAAATTACAACGCACTATTTACTTTCGCGCCTTAAAGAATATCCGCTTAAGGTGACGACGTTGGCACAGGGTTTGCCGCTCGGCGCAGAGCTTGATTATATGGATGACGGAACGATACAGTTGGCTCTTTCCGCTCGCAAAGAAATATAAAAAACGCGTATAATGGTCTATTGCTTGTTTATAAGGCGGCTTATGTACCTCTTTTGTACACTGCGCCGCCTTATAAACGGCGCACTAGCCGCATTATCCGCGTTTTTCGTGATTCAGTGCTTGTTGCAGATTTTTCGCTTGTGTAGCTTTGTCTACGCGGCGTTCAAAAAGCACGGCGCACCAGCCGCGTTCTCCGCGTTTTTTCTCATCAATTCCAATGACAATTTTATCCACACAAAATTTGATAAATTAACAATATTTTAATTGCCTGTTAAAGATTTTATGCTATCTTGCGCTTAACTTGGGATAAATTGCAATTTACAAAGGTTAAAAATATGGAAGAACAAGCTCTCTCGGAGGTTGCCGAAGTTGCAACCGAACAAATGTCTTTATGGGATATGGTCTGGTCATCGGATACCATTACCAAACTTGTGATGATTGGTTTAATCGCCGCATCGGTTTGGTCGTGGGCGATTATTTTGGAAAAATTTGCCACGTTGCGTCATGTGCGCAAGCAATCGAAAAAATTTGAAGAGGCCTTTTGGTCCGGCGGCTCGCTTGACCGCTTGTTTGAGGCCATCGGTAATCGCCCGAGCGACCCGATGAGCGCGATTTTTGTGGCGGCCATGCGCGAGTGGAAACGCAACACTCTGACAATGGGCAAAACCGACCGCAGCTTACGCGGTGTGTCGTTGCAGCAACGTATTGAAAAAGCGATGAGCGTATCAATGGATAAAGAGCTTGACGGCTTGGATACGCATCTCGGCTTTTTGGCGACAACCGGCTCGGTGGCGCCGTTAATCGGCTTATTCGGCACGGTATGGGGCATCATCAACAGCTTTAATGCGATTGCCGTCACGCAAAGCAACTCGCTTTCGGCGATGGCACCGGGTATTGCCGAGGCACTGTTCACGACCGCATTCGGTTTGATTGCCGCAATTCCGGCGGTGGTGGCATATAATGCGATTTCTTCTTCTATTGACCGCTATGCCAAAACCCTCGATAACTTTATGACCGAATTCGCAACCATTTTGTCGCGTGAAATCGATGCAACAACTTTGAAAGCCGATATGGCGGGAGAATAACGATGGCATTTATGCAAAATTCTTCATACGCTCGCCGTCGTTCGCGCCGCAAAGCAGATGTCAACATCACCAATTTGATGGATGTGATGATGGTGCTTTTGGTGGTGTTTATGGTGGCCGCACCGTTGATGACGTCGGGTATTCCGCTGAATTTGCCGAAAGTCGGCGGCAAAGCGATGACCGATAACAGTACTTCGGTCAACATCAGCGTCGATTCGGACGGCTATTATTACATCGGCAAGAGTGTGGTCGAAGATGATAAAGTTTTGCCGAAGCTGATGGCGATTAAGGGCGAAAACAACGAGCTGACGATTACGATTTCCGGCGATACCGATGCGCACTACGGTCGCGTTATCGGTCTGATGGCTATGCTTAAAGAAGCCGGTTATGAAAAAGTCGGCTTAAAAACGGAATCCAAACCGCTTAAAAAGTAGGTGACGATGAACAAATATCTGAAACAGTCAATCATTTTACACATTGCGGTATTTATCGCAATGTGGATTGATATGCCGGATTTTTGGCATCATGATATGACACTGGGGCAAAATCCGATTATTGTGGATTTATCGCAAGTGCGTATTGACGAGCTGACCAATTTGCCGACCAAGGCCGAGTTTGCCGAAGAAGACCAAAAGGCAACCGTGACCGAACATAAAGAGCAATATACCGATGCGAGCGAGACCGAGCCGGAGCCGGTCAAAGACGAACAGCCGGAAGAGCCGATAGACGACAGCAAAGAAGATTATGTGGCACCGCCGGAGCCGGAAAAGAAACCGGAGCCGGATAAAAAGCCGGAGCCGAAACCGACACCGAAAAAGCCGCCGGTCCCGACCGCTAAGCCGAAACCGAAGCCGGAACCGAAGCCGGAGCCGAAAAAGGCCGAGCAAAAGCCGCAAGATACCAAGAAAAAAGAAGAAGAGCGCAAAGTTCGCAGCAACGCTCTCAAGAGTTTGCTCAACGAAATCGATAACGATAAAAATATCGATTTGGGGCCGCAAAATCAAAAAGCGACAATTAAGCAAGGCACGCAAGTCAACAATATGGGTATTGAAGGCGGCAATTCGCAGGGCTCGTATTTCAGCGATTTGACGATTTCCGAAACCGACGCCATCGCCAGCTTGTTGCGTCAAAACTGGAACTTGGACCCGGGCGCAATGGGTATTGACGGAATGCGGGTTGAGATTCGCGTCAGTATGAAGCGCGACGGCTCAATCAATGAAATCGAATTTGTGGATAAGCATCGCTACAACACCGACCCGAATTATCGCTCGGTGGCAGAAAGCGCACGCCGCGCCATTATTATGACCGAAAACGCGTTCAAACAGGTATTCGGCCAAAAATATGCTGACAAATATGATGTGTGGCAAACGCTTCGCTTGTATTTTGACCCGCTCGATAAGGGCGTTCACTGATTTTACTCGTCGGCGGAAAACGTATCTTTACGCTGATATAAATCCGGCAAAATTTGCTGATAATCATTTTGCAGAATTTTCGGATTAAGAGAAAATCTCGGCGGATATTGCGTATAAATACCTTCCGGCTCGATATTGATATATTGCGGCCGGTGCTTATTGATAAAATCATTAACATCGTAATCCGGCTGCGAATGAAACAATGTTCCGTCAACGCTGTGTAATCTGTTGAACATAACATAATAAGATAATTGCGGGGCATAGACATTTATGGCCGTAAAATAAACATTGAAAATCTGTGCGTTTTCATCTTGATTAACCAACGCCATTTTTTTGAGCCCTTCCTTACTGTAATCGGCAAAGAAAGAAACTAAATTGGTAACGGCAGAAAATAAAAAGAAAGCGTAAAGAAAAGACTTTTTCTCTGACTTCATAAAAGACATAAGAAGCGGAGTCGCAACAATAGCCGTCAACATTGAAAGCTCAATCAGATAATGCGGTTGTGTCGGCGGATAATATATATGTTGAATAAAAGAACATACAAAAAGTAAAAAGAAGGTGTTATAGCAAAACGACGGTTGCTTTCTCCAAGTATATATTCCGCAAACAAGAGCAATAAGATAATACGGCAGCCAAAACCAAATAGCATAAGATTGCTGGCGATAAAACTTTGTGAACACAAAATTGTTAAGGAGCCAATTTGTTTCGATATATCGCGACCATGCGCCGTTGAAATACAACCACGCGGCAAACGCACCGAGCAGGACCATGCAAATCAATGCGGTAATTGCGGCATCGGCATAACAACGTTTGTTTTTGCGGCACAAAACGATAAGCGGCAAACCCAACGGTAATATGCCGAAAACAATGGTCTGAATAAAGAAAAATGCCACACAAAAACAAATGCCGCACCAAATCAGCGATTTTGTTTTGCGGACTTCGGCATAATCAAGAAAACAATAAAGACCGAGCACATAAAAAAAACGGGCAAATGATTCGGGCTTAAAAAATGAAAAACTGTAAAGGATAGGGAAAAAAATCGAAGAGCAGAGCAAAAAATACCAAAAAGCATTACTGCCGCCGAGAAAACGTTTGAAGATGAGATAAAAAATGTAAAAAGTCAAAAGCGAACAGACGGCCGCCACCGCTTTGGCAACATAAAAGGCCAACATGGCATTATGCGGCAATATTTTCATGAGCGGCGCAAACGTATACCACAGCAACGGATGATGATGCTCAAAAAAATCGCGATACGGCATATTGCCGAGACTAACGAGCCAACTCATACGCAAATGCTCAAATGTATCCATATAGGCATAACCGTCGTAGCGGAAAAAATAGCCCAAAATAATCAGGTTGAGCAAGAGAATAATACACAGACATTTGTTCTTGAAAAACTCGGTCATATTATATCCTCCGATAAAACGAAATACGGTGCGCAAAAAATCTTATTCATCGTTTGTATCCTCAAGCGGTAATGTATTTTTGCGCATATAAATATCCTCTTCGATTTCTTCATAATTCTCTTTTATAAAGTCACCGACAAAGTGGCGCCGTATAATTTCTTTTTGTTCCGGTGTCGGTTTGAGAACGCGGCAGATTGTGTAATAATCTCCGGTAAAAAGCGGTGGGCGAAATATAATTTGCGCATTATGCCGCCGGTAAATTTCTTCCAAATCATAATCGGAAACATACTGAAAAGACATATCGTCAATGCTTTCCAGATTAGGATACAGCCAATAATACGCCGGCTTTTTTTCAAAAACCTGTGACAGAACGGTTTCGCCGCCGGTTTGTGCAATATATTTTTGAGTCGACTTAAATAGATTTTCGTTGATGAATATAAAGTTTGTGCCGGTATGCAATAACCAAACAAAAACAAACAGCGCAAAGATTTGTTTATATTTCAGGCACAACTTTGTGATAAACGGCGCCGCAATCATAGCGGCAAAAATGGCTAACCAAGTCAGATAATATATAAAGTTTGTTACCAAAAATGTTCTGAGAATAAACTCGACAAGCAGGCAAAAAGCCAAGGTCAGAGTATAAATGTTGAATTTTTGCCGATAAGTCAAAAAACATATCGCCACAACCGCCACCATCAACATATCGCCGACGGCCAAAAATTTGGTGACCGAAAGGCGCGTCTGCATCCATGCCGAAGTGTAAATCGAATTAAGAAGCCAGTTTGTTTCATAATAGCGCGTGAGCATATCGAATTTCCACAAAATTGCAACGCAAGCGGCGAGAATAGCGAGCGGCAAAACGGCGGCCTTGGCAAAGTCCCGCCACTTTTGCGGATTTTGATACAAAAAATAACACACCGGCACGGCAAGCGGCGCCACATAAAACAAAGTTGTTTGCAAAAACAGAAAAGCCGCCGTCCACAACAGTGCGCAAATTTGCAAATCACGAAACTTTTGATAACGAAAATAGCAAAACAAATAATAAAGCCCGATGAAAAAACAACAGCGCTGATAAATATCCGGCTTGATGTGATACAACCCCGCCACCGATACATTGCTTATGCCCCAAAAATAAAACACGAGGCAAAACAGGGCGCAGAGTGTGCCGCCGATAAATCGCTTTTCCGTTTTGTAAATAAACCAGCCGCCGAGAAGTGATACGCCCAAACTGATGAAACGGCCGATTCTCAGAGCCGTAATCGTATCGTGCGGCATAATTGAAACAATCGGCGCCAACACATACCACAACAGCGGATGATGATGCTCAAAAAAATCGCGATACGGTGCATCGCCCAAACTGATAAAATATGCGGCGCGCAGGTGCTCGACATCATCAAACAAAATATGCCCCGAAAACAGCAGAACATAAACCGTTTGCCCCAAATTTATCAAAAGCAGCAACCACAATGCGCAGAAAAGAAATTTTTTGTAAGATAAATTACGGAGCATTTTTACACCTTTCATTGCGTTCCCTCGGTTGCGGGTAATGTATCTTTGCGCTGATAAATATTGTATTGGATTTCTTCATAATTTTTATTCAGAAAATCATCGATACATTGCTTGTCTAAAATATGGCGCAATAAAATCTTTTCCTTTTCCGGCGTAAACTTCAAAATTTTGCGAATTGCCTCATAATCCTCGTTCGGCTTAGGCGGATAGAGAATGTATTGCGGATTATTCTGCTTGTAGATTTTTTCCAAACTGTAATCGTTGACATATTCGAACGACACATCATCAATACTTTCCGGCAACGGATACATCCAATAATAAGACGGGCGCTTTTCAAAAAACTGTGAGAAAATCGTTTCGCCGTGCGTGTAGGGAATATATTTTTGAGCGACCACAAACTCTCTCTGATTTAAGTAAAGCATATTGCCGTAAGTGTGCAACAACCACCCCGCCGCAAACAAAGCCGCAACATTTTTATATTTTAAGCTTGCTTTGGCCAAGAAAGGTGCAGACACCATCGAAGTATAAATGATTAACCAGGTGTAATAATGCCGGAAAGGTGTGACAAGCAAAAAGCGGGATAGAAATTCGCAGACCAGCATCGAGATTAATGCGAGGTAGAAAATATTGAATTTCTTGCTGTAAATCAAATAGGCCAACGAACAAGATGTGATGAGCAAAATGTCCGATAAATGATGCAATATTTCGCGCGTCGGATGGTTATATTCAAACCATATCGATAGGTATATTCTGTTTAAAAGCCAGTTTGTTTCAAAATAGCGCGCAAGCAAATCGAGCTTCCACAAAATTGCGACGCATACGGCGAGAATAGTGAGCGGTAAAACGGCGGCTTTGGCAAAGTCTGCCCACTTCTGCGGATTTTTATACAAGAAATAACACACCGGCACGGCAAGCGGCGCCACAAAAAATACGGTTGTTTGCAAAAACAAAAAAGCCAATGTCCATAACAGCGCGCAAATTTGCAAATCACGAAACTTTTGGTAACGAAAATAGCAAAACAAATAATAAAGCCCGATGAAAAAACAACAGCGTTGATAAATATCCGGCTTAATATAACACAGTCCGGCGGAAGATATGGAGTTCAACCCCCAAAAATAAAACACGAGACAGAACAGGGCGCAGAGCGTGCCGCCGATAAATTTCTTTTCTGTTTTATAAATAAAATAACCACCGATGAACGATACAGCCAAACTGATGAAACGGCCGATACGCACCGCCGTAATCGTATCGTGCGGCAAAACGGAAACAACCGGCGCCAACACATACCACAGTAGCGGATGGTGATGCTCGAAAAAATCGCGATACGGCACATCGCCCAAACTGACAAAGTAAGAAGCGCGCAAATGTTCGATGTCATCAAATATGATATTTCCCGAAAACAGCAAAACATAAATTGTCTGGCCCAAACTCAGAATAAGCAACAGCCATAAAATATAAAACAAAACTCTTGCGTATGTTAATTTGCTGTGCGTCATTGTATCCCTTAAAAACAAAAAAAGACCAGATTTAATCTAGTCTTTTTTGCTTTATAAGTCTATGGAAAATTAATAGTTTTCCGCTCTTAATTCAAAATAGCTGCGTGCATGCGCGCAAACCGGACAAGCGGCCGGAGCTTCCGTGCCGACAATAATGTGTCCGCAGTTGCGGCATTCCCATACCTTAACGGTTGAGCGTTTGAACACTTCTTGTGCTTCAACATTTTTCAGCAGCGCACGATATCTTTCTTCGTGCGATTTTTCGATGGCTGCAACACCGCGGAATTTTGCCGCCAAAGCCGGAAATCCTTCTTCTTCGGCTGTCTTGGCAAAGTTCTCATACATATCGGTCCACTCATAGTTTTCACCATCGGCGGCGGCTTTTAAGTTAGCGGCTGTATCGCCCAATTCTCCCAGTTCTTTGAACCACAATTCAGCGTGTTCTTTTTCGTTTGCTGCGGTTTTGGTAAAGATTTCGGAGATTTGTTCAAAGCCCTCTTTTTTGGCGACGCTGGCAAAATAAGTGTATTTATTACGCGCCTGACTTTCGCCGGCAAAAGCTGTCCACAAGTTTTTTTCGGTTTGTGTGCCCGCATATTTGTTAGCCATATCTTTTTCCTTTATAAAAAGTTAGAGTTATTCGGTAAAATGATTCTTACAATATTTTTGCCGACTTTGCAAGCGCTTTAAATTTTGCTCTTAATAAGTTTTGAACACGCGCAAATCGGCGCAAACCCGCGGAAATCCTAACTTTTTAGCCGTTTGAATTCTTTTTTGCTTGCAAAACTCAGAGTTTTGATGTATATTTAAATTAGAGATAAGGAAGACTGTCTGATACGTGTCAACCGCATGTCACTCGAGCCAACATTACCATTTCGGGAGCTGTCTCTGTCCGGATCGTGGTCCGGTTATATGGCACCCACCTTAACGCAAGCGGTTCGGTCTGAATGAAGAAAGTATGCACGGTCAGACGGTCCCTTTTTATTTTAAAATTCGTATAATGGTCAGATACTTGTGAGCGGGTTGGCTTATGTACCTTTTTGTACACCGCGCCACCCCGCTTACTGCGTCTCTGCCTCATTCTCCGAATTTTAAGGAGTCTGTGCTTGTAATTTTTTCGTTCGTGTTCTTCTTAATAAAACTTTTAAAAAAAGACTCGTCATTCTGAGGAGCGGTTTCCCGCGACGTGAGAATCTCAAACGTCGCCGTGCGGTCTTGGGGCAAATCAAAACAGCAATAACTATCTTTTCGGCTCAATATCGTAGGCATAATAAACGGCATAATCGCCGTCAACCGAAACTTTTTCGAGCGGTTCCAAATCTTTGAACGGGTAGCGATTAACATAGATTCGCACCGTTTTATTGATATGTTTTTGCAAATACGGCAACAACTTTTGCATAATTGATGCCAGCTGAAAACACAAAATCGCATCGACATCGGCAAAATCTGCGGTGAAAAAATCTTGCCGATAAAGTTTGATGTTCGGCAATTTACGCGTGCGCCAACGGCTGATAATATAAGGTAACCAAACCCGCTCGTAGCCGATAAAAGTGTGTTGCGGATATTTTTTTGCGAGCGGTAACAACAGCGAACCCCAGCCGCTGCCCAAATCGACAACGGTCGCGTGCGGCAAATTTTTGATATATTCTTCGGTGCCGCTTAACATACCCTCTTTGACGCCGCCGACGGTCGGCACCGGCGGGGATGAACGCATAAAGCGCGAGGCGAACAAAAAATAAGTGAACACGACACCGGCGCAAATAATAAAAACAACATCAAGCACCACAAACACATAAAACAGAGTCCATAAGACGTTCGCCATAAATTCAGCCCTCGATAATCACAACGGCAAACGCAAACGGCATATCATCGCTCAAGGTTACAAACAATTGCGGTTTGGCGGTCAGTTTGAGCAAATATTTTTCGGCCGTGCCGCTGATTTTAAGCATCGGCTTGCCCAAATCGGTATGCAAAACCTGAATGTCTTTAAAGAAAATACCGTCGCGGAAACCGGTGCCGAGTGCCTTGGCAAAGGCCTCTTTGGCGGCATAGTATTTGGCCAACAGTTCGCGAAAACGCATATCTTCCGCCGCGCCGTTTTTACGAATTTCCGCTTGTTCGTCGGGGCCTAAAATTCGTGCCGCAAAATGTTGCAGATAATCACGCGTGTTTTGGATTCGCTCAATATTGACAATATCATTTCCCAGTCCGACAATCATTTTATATTCTCCTTTAGTGCGGCTTGCCGTTTGGCGCGACGCGCCGCCATTCTGTCCAGCATAACCTTGATGATTTTATAGGATAAAATCCATGATATGATATAATACGGCACACAACCGATAAGCATCGGGAATACAATCGGCCACACATCGCGTCCGAAGTTTTTGAAGTTAAGCGTCAGCAACGCCTTGCTTGCCGATTCGAAAATGCTGATAAAATTGACGGGGTCGGTGGTGACGGCATCGCCCAGCAAAAAGCGGCCGGTTGAAAGCACCGCAATCCAAATAAACGGAAAAGTCCACGGGTTGCCGATGAGGGTGCCGATGGCTGAAGAAACGACATTGGCACGAATAACCCACGCCGTAATCGCAGCCAAAATCAGATGAAAGCCGATAAACGGCGTAAACGAAATCGCCACCCCGCACGCAAATCCGGCGGCAATTTCATACGGCGTTCCTTTAAGACGTTTCAGCTGAACCAAAAATTTTTTGAGCAGTCGGTTGAAATAATTTTTAATGCTTTCCACCTTTCACCTCGTTATTTGTTGGCGCGTGCAACATAGCTGATGAGCTTTTCGGCACGCATATTCAAAATCAGATTATTCAATTGGTCGACGTTTTTAATTTCGATATCGAGCAATATTTCAAAATAACTTAGTGTGCGATATGTAATATTCAAGTTGATAATATTAGCTTCGGCTTTGGCTACGATGTTTGCCACTTCCGCCAACGCGCCCGGTTCGTTGCTGAGCATAAGTTTCAGACGGGCAACGTGCTTTTCCTGCTCGGCTTCCGGACCCCAATCGACATCAAGCCAACGCTCCGGCTCTTGGTCATAATTATGCAACGACGGACAATCGACCGTATGAATGGTCACGCCTTTGCCGGTGGTGACAATGCCGACGATTCGGTCGCCCGGCAACGGGTGGCAACAACCGGCAAAATGCACCGCCATACCGTCGATTAAGCCGCGGATTTTGAGCGAATCTTTTTTGGTTTTATCCTTTTTATTGAACACCGGCAGTTTGATGGCGCTGACAACTTTTTCAAGCTTGGATTGGCGATATGCCGGATGCATAATGCGCAGCACGTCCCAACCGGTGACTAAACCTTCGCCGACCTTGGCATAAACATCATCAACCGTTTCCGCCTCAAAATTAGAGAGATATTTAACCAACTCTTTTTCCGAAAACTCTTGGTCTTCTGCCTTAAACAACTTGTCGATGATTTCTTTGCCGAGCGCGATAAATTGCTCGCGCTTGTTAATACGCACATAGCGTCGAATGGCGGCTTTGGCCTTGCCGGTAACGACAAAGCGGTCCCATTCGAGCGACGGGTGCTGATTTTTGGCGGTCAGAACTTCGACTTGGTCACCGTTTTGCAAAATAGTGCGCAACGGTTTAATCTCGCCGTTGATTTTGGCACCGACGCAGGTGTTGCCGACATTGGAGTGAATCGCATAGGCAAAATCGACCGGTGTCGAACCGACCGGAAGCCCGATTAAATCGCCTTTCGGCGTAAAGCAGAACACTTGGTCGTTATACATTTCAAGCTTGGTATTTTCCAAAAACTCGTCCGGATTCTGCGCTTGGTCGAGAATTTCCAAAAGCTCGCGCACCCAGCGGAAGTTTTTGCCTTCCGTATGTTGCCCTTGCTTATATGCCCAGTGCGCCGCCACACCTTTTTCGTTGACTTCGTGCATTTCGTAAGTGCGAATTTGCACCTCAATCCGCACATCAAGCGGGCCGATGACACCGGTGTGCAACGATTGATAACCGTTTGGTTTCGGCGTGGAAATATAGTCTTTGAAACGGCGCGGCACCATATGATATTTACTGTGAATGATACCGAGCGCCTGATAGCAGTCTGCCACCGTATCAACGCAAATCCGAAAGGCCATAATATCGGAGAGTTGTTCAAACGAGGCGTTTTTGAGCTGCATTTTGCGCCAAATCGAATACGGCGATTTTTCACGGCCGGTAATGGTGCAATGAACGCCGTTGTCTTCCATGTCTTTTTCGAGTTGCTTAATGATTTTCGGCACGACATCGCTGCCTTGCTCACGCAAAAAGTTCAGACGCGTCACAATGGAATCATGCGCATCTTTATACAATTCGGCAAAAGAAATCTCATCCATTTCTTCTTTAAGCTCATCCATGCCGATACGTTCGGCAAGCGGCGCATAAATATCGAGTGTTTCGCGGGCGATTCGCGCGCGTTTTTCCGGCGGGCAGAATTTTAGAGTGCGCATATTATGCAGGCGGTCGGCAAGTTTAATCAGCAAGACGCGAATATCTTCCGACATAGCAAGCAACAGTTTGCGAAAGTTCTCCGCCTGTTTGCTGGAGCCGGATTTATGCTCGAGCATGGCGAGTTTGGTCAGGCCGTCAACTAATTGCGCCACCTGTTCACCGAACAAATCTTTGATTTCTTCAAGCGTGGTATCGGTATCTTCAACCGTATCGTGCAACAGCGCGGCAATAATCGAAGCGGAATCGAGCTTATATTTGGTTAAAATACCTGCAACCTCTATCGGATGCGAATAATAAGGGTCACCGGATGTGCGAATCTGCGAGCCGTGCTTTTTTAAGGCAAACACATAGGCGCGATTGAGCGCGTCTTCGTCCGCATACGGATCGTAAGACTTGACCAAATCAACCAACTCATACTGACGCAACATCGCATTTTCCTTCAAACAAAAAAGCAAAACATAGCATTTAAGATAGTATGTTTTGCTTTAATAAAAGTTAATATGGAAATTTTTTTATTCTATATCATCCATATCGTCGAATGCATCATCCTCAAAATCGGCACCGTCGTCAAAATCGATTTCATCGGCTTCGGAGTCGAGGTCTAAATCCTCATCTTCATCATCGCCGTGAATTTGCATGGTGTTGTTCAAATCTTCATCGCTAATCATATCGCTGGAGAATTGAGAATCCAAGGCAGCCAATTCTTTTTCGGCCGAGATGATTTCGATTTCTTCATCTTCCGGTTCTTCGACTTCAACAAATTTTTGCTGACCCATAACGAGCGAACGTTGCAAATCTTCGATGCTGACACGGTTTTCCGAAATTTCGCGCAAAGCAACAACCGAGTTTTTATCGTTATCGCGGTCAACCTGAATCGGCGAACCCGACGAAATATCTTTTGCGCGTTGCGCGGCAACCAACACCAAATCATAGCGATTCGGGATTTTATCAATACAATCTTCTACTGTAACTCTTGCCATTTTTCTACCTTTTTAAATATTTGACTTTGTGAAAGAGTTATACATAGAATCTTTTGCAAATGCAAGTGTTTTTTAACGAAATTTTATCGATTGGCGAATTTTGTGGCTTCAGAGGCCCCGAATGGCATTGATGGCGGCTTTGGCACCGCATCCGGCGGCGATAATTGCCTGTCGATACGGATTACAAACATCGCCGGCGGCATAAACGCCTTTAATATCGGTCGAACAACCGTCTTCTTTGGTTTTGATGTAACCGGTCGAGCTCATTTTGAGATATTTTCGAAACAAATCGGTGTTCGGATGATGTCCGATGGCGATAAATACGCCCGAAACATTGATGTATTTGACCGTATCGGTTTTGACATTACGCACCTTGAGGCCGGTGACTTCAAGCGGATTCTCGCGCCCGAGAACCTCATCAACAACGCTGTTCCATATAATGATGACCTTGCGGTTTTCGTGCAACCGCTGTTGCAACACATATTCGGCATTAAACGAGTGGCGGCGGTGAATCAGATACACCTTATCTACGAAGTTTGTTAAATAAAGGGCTTCTTCAAGTGCGGTGTTGCCGCCGCCGACAACCGCAACTTCTTTGTTTTTGAAAAAATAGCCGTCGCAGGTGGCGCAAGAAGAAACGCCGTGCCCGATGTATTTTTGCTCGCTCGGCAATCCGAGCCATTTGACCGACGCGCCGGTGGCAATAATGATGGCGCGTGAAACATAAGAGTTGCCGCCCGCCGAACTGCAACAAAACGGGTGGTCGAAAAAATCGACTTCGGTAATTTCATCGTTAATAATACGCACACCTTGGTTCTCGGCTTGTTTTTGCATCCGTTCCATTAAATCGGGACCGCTCAGCGCTTCGTCAAATCCGGGATAATTTTCGACCTCGTGCGTCATCATCAGTTGTCCGCCTTTTTGCGCACCCGATACGACCAATGCGCTGATACCGGCGCGCGCGGTGTAAATACCGGCCGTATAACCTGCCGGTCCGGAGCCGATAATCAATAAATCCGTTCTGTATTCTGCCATATTTTCCCTCTCTGTTTGAGAATTGATATAGGGAAAATAATGTCTTTTTGCCTATTTTCAATGTTTCGCAAAAAACTTCTTGATTTTCTGATTAAATCGGATAAACTGCGCCTTACAACTGATGAACATTAACATATTTTACATTTTATAT
>JAFYFJ010000021.1 GCA_017543835.1 Alphaproteobacteria bacterium
TAGCGGTAGATGATTGGCCGGTAAGTTTTTTATAAACTTCATACGGGAAACAGATAATTTTCCAGATAATATCTTCCCACGCCACCATACTCAAGGTCCACCAGCCGGTTAAAATCATCGGGATAAAGGTCACCATTAAAAGCACTAGCGCCCATTCTTTACCGTCGTGCGGTGCCCAACCGTTTTTCCATAATTTGCCAAACAGTTGCCAATGTTCTTTGCCGAAAATATCAAAGTGCCAGTTGCACAGCATAATGACACGGATTCCTTCCGTGAAGACAATGCCCCACAGAATCCCGACAATGATTATTCTAAGAAATGCCAAAAAGGACTTCAACTGCACACTCCGTTTCGTTTTAGAATCACTCTCTTAGCTTATAACATATAATTTGTTAAAAAAGTGATTACTTTTTTGATTCATTTATCTTATCAATAATATTTTTTCGAAACTCAACCGAACTGTTTGTCTGTTGATTTTTCTTTTTTTCTTCATCCAACCGCTCTTGCACGATTTGTTCCAACGTCTTTTTTTCCTCGATTTTGAGGTTTTTGATGTTGACATCTGGCGCAACATAACCGTCAAGCCCGTGATTGAAAATCTTGTTCAAAGGAACGGTCAAAAGCTTGAGATATTTGTAATGATACAGCTTATAGCACCCCAAACAACATATCGGGAAATAAGCAATAATCAGAAGTAACATCAAAATATCACGCCCATGCAAAACACCACCGCTGTTCCAATAATCCGCTATACCGGCATAAGTTTCCGGCGCCAACGGGTCAATGCCGAACAAATACAGCAAACCGAAATGCAAAACAAGCGCCACCAGTGCCATCCATATAATGCTGGTAATTGCAAAGCAGACGTAATGAAAGAACTTTTTTATCATCTGGTCGTCCGTTCCGTAGGTCTGAATATGGAAGTGACACCGCTTTGAATTTGAGGCGAATGCTGTTGAGTAACACGCGAAGTATTACTCCCTTGAATTTGGCTTCGTTTTTCATTAAATTGCTTATGGCGTTGAGTGTTCTCCGCGTTCCGTCCCTCAAGGTCGGCCTGACTGCCGGCCATTTTTTCTTTTTGTTGTTGCTCGACAATCTCTGCCTGATTATTCACCACGGCTTCTTCTTTTAAGCCGCGCGGTTGATTCGTCGCATCATCATTGCTCGGCGCCGAACGCTCGGAGGTATCGCTACCGCGCCCTTCCTTACCTTTTGGCAGATATTGACCGTAAAAGTCGTCGAGTTTTTGCTGTTGAGCTTTGATATCTTGCGCAAGTTTTGCTTTTTTATCGGCATCATTTTCCTTGTCATACAAAGCCACCAACCCTTTAAGTGCCTTTCCTTCTTCGATGGTGCCGTTCAAATACTCGCCAAACTTCTTTTCAACCGCCTTATTGACTTTTTCCTGTTGTTTTTTGCTGAGCGGTTCATTTTCCGGTATATTATGTTTCACACGATACTCTTCTTCGGCATTTTTGCTGAGTTGTGCCAATGTTGAGGAAAGTTCCGTCGCCTTCACAAAGGTATTTTTACTGACCTTCTTTTGCGCTTTGGTGTTGCCTTCAAGCTCGGTGCCGAGATTATCGGAAGCATAATCAAGTGCCGCAAGCTGACTTGCCAGTCTGATTTGTTTGAGTTGGAAGTTGTCCGCAAGCGATTTCGGATTCTTCCGTAATGCTTCCAACATCTCATCAAATGCCCTCGGATTCGTGCGTTTCAACGCATTAAGTTGATTAATCATTTCTTTGTTTGTATCAGGATTCAGAGGGGTAACTTTTTCACCGGACGGCAAAGTTATTTCTTCACAAACCCATTTTTTCGGCTCTTTTCCGATGTTATTTTCTATGTTTTTAAGAAATACTTCGGCATATTCTTTGGCGTGCGGACCGGCAAAATGTTTCATAACATCCCAATAACCTGTAGTGCTTTGATTTGCCAATGCGTCGATTTGTGCCGTAAGCCCGGCTTTATTATCTCCCGATGTGGCCGCTCTGCCTGCTTCTGCCGCTCTGCCGGTGCCCGCCGGTGCGGCACTTGCCGCCGCGGCTCCGTTGCCGAGTGTAGCCGTAACTCTTGATTTCGGGGCATTTTCATAATTGCCGCACAAAGCATCAATGCCGCGGTCTGCAATTTTATACGCACCGTCAAGAATAAGATTAACGCCGCCCAAGAACCAGTTTTGGAACATATAGTCGATAATATCTTGTTCTCTGACCGTTCCTAAACTGCTCGGATGTTCTTTCTTTCCGTCCTTCGAATCCGGACCGGCATCGCCTTCATAATTGGCAACTTTTTGGTCCGGATTATCCTCCGGTTTTGTTTTCGGAGTTCCGTCAATATTGAGCGCATCGCCGTTAAGATTACCGACCTTCACCGGATTCGCGCCGTTAACGGTAACCGCAGTTTCTTGTTTTTCAACCGGCGCCACACCTCTTTCCTTATCTTCGACTTTGGCTAAACCTCTTTCTTTATCTTCAACCTTTACCAAGCCGGTTTCTTTTGGTCGCAGAACAGGGAAATTCATTTTTTCGAGTTCCGGCGCGATTCTTTTCATATTTTCATCCATCAAAAGCGGGGATTTTGCTGCCAATTCCCGATATGTTACCGGTCGAATCGGCCTGTTACCGAAGCGGTCCGAAGCATCGGCCGTATTCGCGGCTTCAGCCATTGTGCGCGCATCAACATTATTCAGCATATTCTGAATATCAATCATCGCATTTTCTTGTTTATCCAAAAGCGCCACAAACTCTTTTGACCCTTTGTCTCTGATTATTTTATCTTTCTTTTCGGCCGCCCAAGTGTTGAGTGCGACGGTCGTCAAAACATTGCGGCCGTTTGCCGGGTCTGTCAAGGTCAAAAAGCTTTTCATTTCATTGTTGCCGACCGGAGATTTTTCATCGGCGCATAATTCCTGCATCGCCTTGAGCGAATTCTTAATGCCGTTTAAATCTTGGAAACCCAACTTTTCCGACGCGCTTGCTCCTTTTTGAATCGGCGCTGGAAACATTGCCTTCAAAAAAGCTTCTTTTTGCGAATCCGAAAAAAAGCCCATGCCGAATTTTTCCACACCGGCTTTAATCACCGACATATCAGGTGTTTCTGATTTTACTTGTGCCAAAAAAGCTTCAAATTCCGCATCTTTAATTGTTTCAGCCATGAGAAAATCTCCTAAAAATCAAACTATTTTACTTGAATATACCACAAAAAATACTTTTTGTCTACACTTTTTTGTCCTAAATCTTAAGTTTTTTCATAAATTTCCCGATTTCGATATTGACGCGAATACCGTCTTTTGGCGAAACTTTTATCAAACCGAAAAAGCGCGGCTTGATTTTTGAAAAGTCAATCGGCGCAAAAATCGCCGGATTTGTCGTCAATGCCTCAAATGCACCGTCAACATCTTTTTGCGCTACGCGGAAATACGCGCTTATCAGGCGTTCGGCATCTATCGGGAAATTTCTCTTTTTAACTTCTTCCACAAAACGACGTTGCCGCTCTTTGCGCGCCAAATATTCCTCATACATAATTTTTTTGATGTGTTTTTCCTGATATTTGATAAGTTTTGCCTGATACGAAAGCTCGCAACTTTCCATATCTATCAAAATCTCGACATAAGAGATTACAGCCAGTTGCAAATCTTGGTCGCGAATTGTTTCCGCAAAGTTCAAAAATTCTTCATCGCTCGAATTGACTTGAAATTTGCCGACGGTGTCCGGAAACATTCGGCTTAAAAAGTTCCAACCCTCGACCAAATCACCGGCCAAAATCGTGCCGATACTCGGCTTATAATTCGGATACAAATCATCGATTTCAAAACGCCACATCGGCGGTGTGGTTCCCTCTTTGGCGGCCAATTTGTTAATGGAGTTCTGATAATTGATAAACGCCTGTGCCAATTCGGATTCCTCGCTACCGAGTTCCGGTGCGTTTTCTTCTTCTTCGACAACGGCGCGGGCGTCCGAAAAAGTAGCGGCAAGTTCTTCTTCAAAATCTTTGGAGGCCTCGGCATTCACGGCCGCATCGTGTTCCGAAAGCTGAAAATCATCGGCAGAGATGGAAATTTCCGTTTTTTCCGGCTGAGAATTTTCTTCCTCTTCTTCCTCTTCTTCGAGTTTTGTATTGATAAAACTGTTCAGCAGTTTTTCAAAGTCGTCGCCTTCGTTAAAAAATTCGTCATCAGCCATAAAATACCACTCCTTTTCATATCTTATAAACTGTTCTTGCAATTCATTATAATCGCCCTTATGATAAAATAAAGGAAAAATAACAAGATATACTTAAAAAAATGGAAGAAAACGTTATCATAACGCCCGATGCGACGGCAAACGAAGTCAAAATGCGCCTAGATAAATATTTGGCGCAAAAACTCGATAATATGTCGCGCGCACAAATTCAACGCCTGATAGAAGGCGGTTACGTAATGTGCGAAGATATCACAATTACCGATAACTCGTATAAAGTGCGACTAGGAGATTCGTTTGTCGTAACCGTGCCGGCACCGGAAGAAGCCGAGCCGATGCCGGAAGATATTCCGCTCGACATTGTGTATGAAGATGCCGATATTGCCGTGATTAACAAACCGGCGGGAATGACGGTGCATCCGGCGGCGGGCGCGTATCACGGCACGCTTGTCAACGCCCTTTTGTTCCATTGTCACGATTTATCCGGTATCGGCGGCGTTAAGCGTCCGGGGATTGTGCATCGTATTGACCGTGAAACCAGCGGCTTGTTGGTGGTGGCCAAAAATGATACGACGCACCGTTTTTTGAGCGAACAATTTGCCGAGCATACAATCGAGCGCACTTATTATGCGGTTGTCTACGGCGTGCCTTCGCCGCTAAACGGGCGAATTGAGGGCAACATCGGCCGTAGTCCGTTTGACCGCAAAAAAATGGCTCTTGTCGAAAGCGGCGGGAAATCTGCGGCAACAAATTACAAAACTTTGCAGGTTTTCGGCAAAGCGGCGGCGCTGGTGCAATGCAATCTCGAAACCGGCCGCACGCATCAAATCCGTGTGCACTTGAGTAGCCGCGGACACGCACTCATCGGCGACAAAGTGTATGTTAAAAGCAAAAAGTCGGAAATACCGTTGCCGGCAGAATTAAAAAGCTTCGTCAACAATTTTCCGCGGCAGGCGCTTCATGCCAAAAGTTTGGGGTTTATTCATCCGCGCACCGAGCAATTTATGCAATTTGATTCCGAGCTTCCGACCGATATGGCTGAGTTGCTCCAAAAACTGAGCAATATCTGATTTTTTAATCGCAAAGACCGTTCTTAAAATTTGATACAATCATTACTAAATTTGAAGTAAAAAGCTTGACCGAAATCGACAGCAAAATGATTCCGAACGCCTTTTGAAAAATGCAAATCACACCCGGCGACAATACTTTTTCGAGCTTGTGAGACATTTTAAGCGCAGCATAAACAATCAGCACATTGGCAAAAACGGCAAGCAAAATATTGAAGTCGGAAAATTGCGAGCGAATCGAGAGCAAAGTCGTAAATGAACCGGCACCGGCTATCAGCGGAAACACCACCGGCGTAAAGGTTGCGTCATTACCCGCCGTGTTGCTGGAGTGAAAAATCTCGATATCTAAAACCATCTCCATCGCAATCACAAAAATAATAATCGAACCGGCAACCGCAAATGAAGAAATATCCAAGCTGAAAAGTCCCAAAAATGCCTCACCCATATACATAAAGCCGACAAACAGGCATAGCGAAATAATACTGGCACGCGAGGCACTTACAACACGCCCGTTGCGCTCCAAATTCATCACTATCGGCAACGTGCCGATAATGTCGATAATTGCGAACAAAACAACAAACGCACCGGTAAATTGCGTCATATTAAAAGTTTTGATAAAGTCCAGCATTTTATTCACTCCTAAAAAAAACAGCGGCATCTTTCAATGCCGCCGTTCTAGCAAACTATAATGATTTAGTCAATCACTTAATCTATTTTTTTTGCTTCTATGCGCATTGCGTAGAATGAGCGCCATACAAATACGAGGCCGATAGCCAAGAAGGTGCAGGCAATACCCAATGCCACATTCGGATTTTCTTCCGAAACTTTGGCCGACATTTCTGCCGCCAATAACCCAAACAAAGTCGTGAACTTAATAATCGGGTTAAGCGCAACCGATGCCGTATCTTTATACGGGTCACCGACCGTATCGCCGACAACAGCGGCATCGTGCAACGGTGTGCCTTTTTCGTTCAAATCAACTTCAACCACTTTTTTGGCGTTATCCCAAGCACCGCCGGCATTCGCCATATAAAGTGCCTGATACAAGCCGAAAATAGCGATTGAAACCAAATAGCTGGCGAACAATTCCGGTCCGAAGAAAGCAAACGCAATCGCAAACGAGAAAATCACGATAAAGATATTGAACATACCTTTTTGCGCATATTGCGTGCAAATCTTCACCACGGTTTTGGAATCTTCCACCGAAGCGGCCTTTTTCGTATCGAGCTTAATATGTTCTTTGATGTAGTTAACCGCGCGATATGCACCGGTCGAAACCGCTTGAATCGCCGCACCGGAGAACCAATAAATAACGGCACCGCCCAAAATCATACCGATTAATACGCGGGCGTCGATGAGGTTCAGCTCAAGCTTCAACAACAAGATAATCGAGAAAATCATCGTTGTTGCGCCGATAACCGCCGTGCCGATTAATACCGGCTTAGAAGTTGCCTTAAAGGTATTACCGGCCGAATCGTTGGCTTCAAGCAAGTGTTTGCCGTGCTCAAAATCCGGCTCGAAATCGTAATCTTTTTTGATTTCTTTTTTGATGCCCTTAATTTCTTCGATTTGCGAAAGTTCAAATACCGATTGGGCGTTATCCGTCACCGGACCGTAGCTGTCAACGGCAATTGTAACCGGACCCATACCGAGCATACCGAATGCCACCAAACCGAACGCAAACACCGTCGGATAAATCATAATCGCACCGATGTCGCCGAGTGAAGTAACATAAGCAACAGCCATCAGACCGGCCATAACAACACCTTGCCAGAAGCCCGAGAAGTTACCCGAAACGATACCGGACAAGATGTTCAAAGAAGCACCGGCTTCGCGGCTGGCATTTACCACTTCTTGAACGTGCTTTGATTTGGAAGAGGTAAATATCTTCGTAAATTCCGGAATAATCGCCGCCGCCAAAGTGCCGCAGCTGATGATTACCGACATTTGCCACCAAATGTTTGAACCGAACAATTCTTGCGGCAACATAAAGTAAGACACACCGAAAGTTACGGCAATCGAGATAATCGACGTAATCCAAATCAAGCTGGTCAACGGCTTTTCAAAGTCAAATTCTTTGGACTTGCCGTAGCGCAACTTGGAGAAAAAGCCGTTAATCGCATACGAGAATACCGATGTGATAATCATCAAAATACGCATTGCAAAAATCCACGTAATCAAACGTGCTTGCAAATCCGGCGCAAATGT
This sequence comes from Alphaproteobacteria bacterium, assembly GCA_017543835.1. Classification (GTDB taxonomy): domain Bacteria; phylum Pseudomonadota; class Alphaproteobacteria; order RF32; family CAG-239; genus RUG410. Next base: position 7,460 of record JAFYFJ010000021.1, read on the forward strand.
GCGAGCCGCCAAATTGCCTTCCGGCGTAAAGTAGTAGCCGGCCGCCAAAACGATAAAGCTGATGAGTGCCACACCGGTCACGCCGTAAGTTTCAAAACCGTCGGCCGTCGGACCGCAGGAATCGCCGGCATTATCGCCGGTGCAGTCTGCGATTACGCCAGGGTTACGCGCGTCATCTTCGTCAATTTTGAAAATAATCTTCATCAAATCGGCACCGATATCGGCAATTTTGGTAAAGATACCGCCGCAAATACGCAATGCGGAAGCGCCGAGTGACTCGCCGATAGCAAAGCCGATAAAGCAAGCGCCGGCCGTTTCACGCGGCACAAATACCAAAATAATCATCATCATTATCAGCTCAACGCAAATCAGCAAAACGCCGATAGACATACCCGAGCGCAACGGCAAGTGCATTACCGGATACGCTTTACCTTTAAGCGACGAAAATGCCGTGCGGGCATTGGCGTATGTGTTGATGCGCATACCGAA
>JAFYFJ010000022.1 GCA_017543835.1 Alphaproteobacteria bacterium
TGGCCGCAGCCATGACCGATACCGCCTTCGACAATCGGCACCTGCCGCAATTTATAAGTCGGCGTGCCTTTTGTTCCTTCTTTTGTCGCCACCTTTTCGGCATAAATCACATCGCCGGTTTTCAGCACCTGTTCCATTTTGCTCGGCACCGGCCCCATATCTTTACCTTTTTCTTTGAACCGCGCCCATTTGGAATCAGCCAATAAAATATTACCTTTTTCGCCGTCAACCGTTTCGATTTCGGCCTTATCCGCCGTCACCTTAGTCACCACCGACTTTTCCCAAGTCGGCTCAGCACCGGCCGGCAACGCCGTTTCCGCCAGCTTTTGCTTATAATTCTCATCGATTTTGATTTTTGCAGTCGCGCCGCGCCAACCGTGTCGCAAATCATAATCAATCAGCCCCTTACGAAACGCGCGATTGGCAATATCCTGCAACTTCGGGTCAACCGTTGTGCGCACGATTAAACCGCCCTGATACAACGCCTCATCGCCGAAATTACGGCTGATACTGCGCCGCACTTCTTCGCTGTAATATTCGGTTCCCTTCAAAAAGCCGCTTTTGCGCTCCGTCACTTCCAACGGTTTTTCTTTGGCCGCGGCCGCTTCTTCCGCCGTCACATAGCCGTCTTCGGCCATACGGTCGATAACCCAGTTACGTCGCGCCACCGCTGCCTCGTGCTTTGTTTTCGGATTATAATTGTTCGGACCTTTCGGCAACGCCGCCAAATAAGCAACTTCATGCAATTCCAGTTCATCGAGCGATTTCCCGAAATAATTGATGGCGGCGGCCGCCACGCCGTAAGCGCGATTGCCCAAATAAATCTCGTTCAGATACAATTCTAAAATATGGTCTTTGGAATACGCCTTATCGATACGACGCGCCAAAATTGCCTCTTTAAGTTTGCGTGTATAAGACAATTCCGAAGAAAGCAAAAAGTTTTTCGCCACCTGTTGCGTAATGGTTGAAGCACCGGCCGGACGTTTGCCCGTGCCCATTTTGCGCATATTTCCCATCACCGCGCGAATAATGCCCAAATAATCGATACCCGAATGTTTGTAAAAATGCTTATCTTCGGCCGCAATAAAGGCGTTTTTCACCAAATCCGGAATCATCTCGTTTGGCACAAACAAGCGCTTTTCGGCCGCATACTCCATCATCACCTGACCGTCACCGGCAAACAAACGCGTTGTCACCGGCGGTTCATAGTTTTCGAGCTGATGATAGTCCGGAATGGTAATATTAATTTTGGTTACGGCATAAGTAGCCGCAACAATCAGGATAATCAGGCAAAACAACCCCAAACTGACGAGATACGATAAAAACCTCAGCATATAAACTCACTATTGATAAAAGTTCGAACTTGAATCGAATGTATTACAATTTCTCAAAATTGCAATAACTATTTACCTGTATGTGAACTGTTTAATAAATCGATGCAATTTCCGGGTCGGTAAAATAGCGGTCTATGGCACGCGCCGCCGCTTCGCCCAACTTTTTACGATACGCCGGTGTTCTCAAATTGGCTTCTTCGGTGCGATTCGACAAGTAACCCATTTCGAGCAGAACAGCCGGAACATCAGGCGCTTTAAGCACGGCAAAACCGGCAAATCGATGCGTATTGCGCACGAGTTTCACACTTTTCGACATTTCCTGCACCAAATAAGTCGCATATTTTGAAGAACGGTTGCGCGTATCGGTTTGCGAAAGCGAAATCAAAATATCGTTAACTTCCTTGGTGTTGCCGCCCAAATCGATACCGCCGATAATATCCGCTTTGTTTTCACGTTCGGCGAGCGCCGCGGCCTCTTGGTCGGATGCCGTATCGGAAAGCGTATAAACCGACAAACCGGTCGCACTGTGGTTGCGTGCGCTGTCGGCGTGAATCGACATAAACAAATCCGCCTTATGCTTTTGCGCAATTTTAATCCGTTGTCTGAGTGGGATAAAAATATCGTTTTCTCTCGTTAAATAAACGACATAGCCCTTATTTTGCAAGATTTTCTTTAATTCTTTACCCATTTCCAAAGTAATATTTTTTTCGTAAGTTTTATTGTATGAACCGATGGCCCCCGGGTCTTTACCACCGTGTCCAGGGTCCAAAACCACAATGCGTTTGCGCCGAATTTTACTGTTTGCCGGCACCGGTGTCGGCTCTTGCAAATAAGTCGGAGTCGGAATCGGTTTAATTTCATCTTCCGGCTTTTTCGTGCTGTTCGTTTGTGTATATTTATCGCCGAGCTGAGTTTTGAAATTGCCGTCGGAAGTCATCGCCAAATCAACCACCAAGCGCCAGCCCAACCCCTCTTGCGGAGCCATTACAAAGGCCTTTTTGACCACCGCCGCCCGTGACAAATCAATCACCACGCGTTTATCGTTGCCGCCGAGTGTGCCGACTCTTGCGCCCGCCACCACCTGATTAGACACCCGCGTTTTGAGCTGTTCGATATCGGCATCGTCAAAATCGACAACCACGCGTTTCGGCGAATCAAGCAAAAACACATGATATTGCGGTTTTCCGTTCAAATCAAATACAACACGGGCACCGTCGGGCTGATTACCGAGCCGCATATCTTTAACTTTGACCGACGCCGCCGCCTCAAACGCAAACAAAAACATGAGGCAGAGCAACGACAACATACCGATAATCCACCGGTTTAAAAATCTCATTTTCAATCTTTCCGTATCGTTTCGTAATTACACTATTTTCCACAAGTATAATCTCGATGTATTACCATTCGGTTAAAAGATTTGCGATTTTTTTTTGTATTTTTCGTAAA
>JAFYFJ010000023.1 GCA_017543835.1 Alphaproteobacteria bacterium
AGTAAGCCCTGAGGATTTCTCCTACACTCCAGGCTTGTGTATAGCATCCGCGACTTATATGAGGCGCGTCGCCGTCAAATATCTCTGCAATTCCGCCTATGCAGCCGTCGTCAAGATGCTTCTTCATGGGCTCAAGAAGAATCGCCGCATATTCTTTGGCCGCTTTGGAATAATCGTTAACCTTTAAGTACGCTTCTATAAATGCTCCGAGAGGAAAGGCCCACGCAGTTCCCTGATGATATGCCAGGTCTCTGTCATAAAGTTTGCCGGCATAGACTCCGTGATAGTAAGGATCGTCCTCGGGAAGCGTTCTTAATCCGAAGTCCACATAGAGATTCTTAAGTACCACATTTACCACGGATTTTTCTTTTTCCACTTCAAATCATACCACAACATGGCAAGTGTCAGAAAAATTGCCGCGCTGATAAACGAATAAAAAATAATTCTGAATTCTTCCATAATGATATTGTTTTAAGCTCATAATTATTACTGTTTATGAACTTAATGTAGCATACGGAATTGTTTTTGCAAGTTTTATTCGGCAAAAACTATAAACTTTGTTGCAATTCGTTCAGTGCTTTTTGAGTTGCCATTTGCTTACTGGCGTCGAATGCTCTAATCGGTTTTCCGTTGACATCACCGCCGATAAACTTACCGTTATCATACTTCAAGTTTGCAATTATTTCAGATTTTTCACCATCGAACTTCCGAATTGTTGACACACCGTTCAATCTTCCGGTTTCTTTGTTGACCTGCATATCTACCCCATAATTATCGCCATTGACGCGATTTTTCAGCATATCCAAAAGACCTTCATCCGAGAATAACTTTTTTTCCGACGGAAGCGGATTAAGCAAATTCAGACCGCTTTTTTCAAAAACATCTTTAGCATTAACAATAGTCCGCAAATAGTCAATATTAATTTCTTCTTCGCCACCGACAAAAAACCGGAAAGAATCAAAAGGCATTTTTTTCGGCCCCGGTTTTATAAATGTATATTTGGTGTTGTCTCCTAAATCTGCAAACGGGCGTATGGTATGTTTATGAGGTTTCATATCGTTTTTAATCGTTTCCAACAACAGATATTCTTGGCCGGAAAATTCCTTCAATATTTTTTCCAAACGAGACGGTAAAATCTCTTTATCTTTCACATATTTTCTGGCATAATGATTCAAAAGTTTTTGCGCTTCTTTTTCGTTTTGTGCCGTCAAAACACCTTCCATCGTTGCCGTATCAACAACAATATAATCTTTCGGGGTTGTGGTTAACTCAATTTTATTTTTGGTATCGGTAACTTCTTCGGCATTTGCCGTATTCGGTGAAAGTGTAGCACCGGCGAGCAACAATGCGCCTGTCAACCCCAATTTCTTCTTTAATCTGTCCAAATAGCTTTTATTGTCAGCCATAATAAATCTCCTCGTTTAACTGTTAACATTACTTGTATTCTACCTTTTTTATAGACAAAAGTCAAGTCAAATTAAGAAAACTTTATATACAGAAACAACCGGATTAAAATTGTTTTTTTAAATAAATGCTTATTTCGCGCCGTGCGGTAATTTGCCGGCGTGTCCGCCGTATCCCATTCCGACTTTGCGCCCGATACTCATAATTTTGGCACCGATACAAGTTTTACAATGAAGCGGTGTGTCATTTACACAGATTTTGCCCGGATACAACTCATAAAGCCGCCGATATTCGCCTTCCGTCACATTCGGCATCACCACGTTTGCACCGCTTTGCAACGCCAAAATCCGCCCCATCGGATGCAAGCTTTCCATCGCCGTTGTCGCCGGAATATTGATATCCGGCAACAGCAAACGCATAACCGCCATGGTGCGCCGTGCCAAATCAAGCGTTCCGCCTTTTTCATCTTTGAGCGGTGTCTGTGCATGCGGAATAAACGGACCGATACCGGCCATATCCACACCGATTTCCTTTAAATACAGCAAATCGTCGGCAATTGATTCGATTGACTGCTCCGGCAACCCGACCATAATCCCCGAACCGAGCTCGTAACCGATTTCTTTAAGCGCCATCAAGCACTCATGTCGATATTGCCAACTCATCCCCGGGTCAAGCCGATGATACAAGTCCTTATCGGTTGTTTCGATGCGGATTAAATAGCGGTCGGCACCGGCATCAAACCACGCCTTATAATCCGCATACGGCCGCTCGCCGACCGAGAGTGTAATCGCTACGTCAAACTTCTTGATTTGCTCAACAATACGGCACATCCGCTCACGCGAAAACCACATATCTTCGCCCGACTGCATCACAATGGTCTTAAAGCCCATTTCAGCCGCTTTGCGCGCGGTGTCGACAAGTTCTTCCTCGCTCATTCGATAACGCGCAAGTTGCGGATTATCGCGCCGGATTCCGCAATACATACAATTGTTGCGACAAATATTCGAAAACTCAATAAGCCCGCGCAAATGCACTTCGTCGCCGACATATTGCCGCCGCACTTCATCGGCCTTTTTGAACAAATCCCCTTGCTTTTGTTCATCACTCAATAGCCGGATGATTTCTTGACGCGTCAGTTCCATACGATTCTCCTAAGTATTGGCGCGTTTGCCGTATTCAATCAGCCGATGACGCACCAATCCGCGCAGTGACACTTCCGGCCGCGCGCCGTAGTGCGTAATAACTTCCGCCGCCGTGATTCCGCCGATGGTAGCGCAAGTTCCCAAACTGCGTCCTTTACTCAAACCATAGAGAAAACCGGCGGCATATAAATCACCGGCACCGGTCGAATCAACCACATTTTCGATTTTTTCGGCTTCCACAAAGATTTTTTCGCGCCCGTGCACCACCACCGAACCGCGACTGTCACGCGTAATGGCGGCAATGCTGACAAGCGGCTTAATCGCATCAAGCGCCTCGGCAAAATCTTCGGTTTCAAACAAAAGTTTCAATTCTTCTTCGTTGGCAAACAAAATATCAACGTGGTCGGTAATCATTTTGAGCATACTCTCGCGATGCTTTTGAATACACGATTTTGCCGAAACGCTGAACGCAATTTCGCGCCCGTGTTTGTGCGCCAATTCGCACGCTTTGAGCATTGCTTTTTGCTCGCACGGCTCATCCCACAAATAACCCTCTAAAAACAAAAACTTCGATTCGCTGATGGTTTTCTCGTCAATATCGGCTTCGGTCAATTTGCGTGCCGCGCCCAAATATGTGAACATTGAGCGCTCGGCATCCGGCGTTACCAGCACCACGCTGCGACCGGTTGCCGGTCCTTCGCTCAGCGGCGGCGTAAAAAAGTCGATACCCGCCATCGCGATATTGCGCTGAAACAGCTGCCCGAGTTCGTCATCGTGCACCTTACCGATATAAGCGCAGTCGGCACCGAGCGACGCCATGCCCGAAACGGTATTTGCCGCCGCGCCGCCCGAAACCTGCAATTCCGGAATCACATCGGCATAAATTTTGCCGGCTTCCACCGCCTCGACCAACGTCATCGAGCCCTTATCCAAGCCACGCTCGGTCAAAAAAGTATCGCCGACTTTGGCGAGCACATCGACAATCGCATTACCGACACCTACCACATCATAAACCGTTTCCGCCATTATATCCTCCGTTACATTTCCAAAATAAGACCGATAACCGCCGACACCGCAATAAACCATATCGGGCTTTTTTTAAACAAGCGCATAGCCGCAAGCAACCCGAGCAACACCGCCAGCGATTTGTAATCGGTAATCGTTTCTTTAGCTATATCCCATCCGGCAAATAAAATCAAGCTTAAAACCGCCGGACGAATACCGGCAAGGATTCTGTCGAGCCGCGGATTATTTTGCCATTTGACAAGCGCCTGCGCTATTATATATACAACAACCATCGACGGCAGCACTTCGCTCAAAGTCGCCGCTATTGCCCCGCCCAAACCGGCAACCTTAAAACCGACGTATGTTGCCATATTGATACCGACCGGCCCCGGCGTTGACTGCGCCACGGCAATCATATCCGCCAATTCGGCCAAAGAGAACCAACCGTATTTTTCGGCCAAATCAAACAAAAACGGCACCGTCACCAAACCGCCGCCGACGGCAAACAGCCCGATTTTGAAAAACTCCCAGCAAAGAAGCGCGTATATCATTTTTTGCTCCTCCGCCACCGCCAATCCGGCACAAACGACGCCGCGGCCGCCAAAATCACCACCGCAATCGCCGACAGATTAAAGCACCACAAAAGCATCGCCGCCGCGGCAAAAACAAGATAGCCGCGCGCATTTTTAACGCCCTTTTTCCACATATCCCATACCGTATCGATAATCAGCGCAATCACGCAAATTCGGATTCCGCCGAATGCCTGTTGCACATACGGATTATCCATATATTGCCGCAAGAGCGCCGCCACCAAAACAATAATGATAAGCGACGGCGAAATTACCCCGAGCGTCGCGCTGATAAGTCCGCCGATTTTACGCAGTTTATAGCCGATAAACGAAGCGGCATTGACGGCAATTATCCCCGGTGTGCATTGTCCGATGGAGTAGTAATTCAGCAATTCTTCCTCGGTTATCCACTTTTGCTTTTCGACCGCTTCTTTTTTCAAAATCGGCAACATGGCATAACCGCCGCCGAATGTGAACAAGCCCATTTTGAAAAACAGAGCGTATAATTTCCACAAACTGACCATTTTTACCTCTCTCAACACTTATATATGTATTTTGCGTCGCTTTCAAGCACTTATTTGCACAAAATATATTGACAAAACCGATAAATTAAAATAATATAAAGCAAACTATGTATCATTTATATATCGCGTATGAAAAAAATTACAAATTTGTTGCGAAAGGATGTTGAAATACAGACTTCGCACCTTTGGATGGTTGGCCTCGGCACAGTCATCGGTCTCGGGTTTTTCGTCAATTGCGCCATTGCGCCGTTTGTCGAAGTATGCACGCCCATCGAAAGTGAAGAACTTATTTGGGCCGCTTTCATCATCTCAGGTCTTGCTTCTTTGCGCGAGATTGTGTTGATGCGGTTCAAGTATCTTCCTGACTTAAAACCGATGACCAAAAAGCAGCAGAAAACCGCGGAAGAAGTTCTTAAAGAACGAATCTGGGTGCCCTGTGTCGGCTGGTGCCTCGTCATTGGTTACGCCGTTAATATGCTGGTTATTCCCTTTGCGAACTTTCGTCCGGTTGAGTGGAATTTCCTGCACGGCGCAACGGCTCTTTTCTTGTTTATTTCGGGTGCACGCGAAACCGGTGTCTACTGGCAGCAGAACGAAAAACGTTCTAAGAGCACCGCTCAGCCGACTAAGGAATAAGCTCTAAAACGGAGTTCCGCTCTTTCTTTTTTGGAGAGTGGAACTTCTTTTGAAAAAATCATTAAAACTTATAAATTATGGTGTTATACAATCTTATTATGGAAACATTCATCGGACAGCTGATTGTGTTTATCGGTTGCGTTATGGGTCTGTTTGCCGCCGTTGTTTCCGATTGGAAAGATGCACGAACACGCGCACTTCTTTCTTACAACTGCTATCAAGCGCAAGTCATCAACCGGGTTCTGTTCACGGCAGGCGCAATTCTTTGCCTGTTCGTAGATTTTCCGAGCAGAGCGGATTGGTTTGGGAAAGCATTTAATTTTATATTGTTTCCCGCAATCGGCTTTTTTGCTATGTGCATAGCTTGGGCGCTGACCTATAATACTTTGCGATGTCTTTTCTGGGTTGTCTGTTGGTGGTTTGAAAAGAAACAATAGAACGCTTATGATATGAATACGCTTTTTATCATTTTGTTTGTTCTGTGCGTATTGGGCTTTTCCATTCCGGCCGCAGTGTCGCCGACCGCACAGACTTACTTGCGTGACCAAAATCCGCGCATTCAAAATTGGAATCATGTTCTGTTCGGTTTTGCCGTATTACTTGCGAATTTCATTCGCTTGCCGCTGATGACAATGTCACTGCTGACGATTTGGGCCGCAAACTTCTTCTTTTGTTTGCTCGCGGGTGCATTTTTGTTTGCGGTTGTTCAGATTATCGGGGTTACATACCGCTATTCGCACGGTGAAACCTGCGCATAAAAAAAGACCGTTCTTCATGAACGGCCTTTTTTTTGCAAATTCTTTGTCCGCAATTTACGCGTCTTTATGGCGGAACGTTATGCGTCCTTTGGTTAAATCATACGGCGTCATTTCAATATCCACCTTATCGCCGACCATTACGCGAATGCGAAACTTACGCATTTTACCGGCTGTATGCGCCAAAATTTCCACCCCGTTTTCGAGTTTGACGCGAAACATGGCGTTTGGTAATTTTTCAACAACTTCGCCGGTCAATTCAATCAATTCTTCTTTACTCATAAAAACCTCAAATAAGTTATAACTTGGCTATGGTATAAACGCATAAAACGGATTTTGCAAGCAATTTTTGAAAATTTTACGCAAAATCGAACTCAGAACCGTTTGACAACCGGCATTTTGCGACTTAAATAATCATCGCCGTTACTTCTGCCTCAGACACCACTTGGTCATCAACTTTTGATACACCCTTAAACACAAAAATGTTGCGATGAACCTTCACTTTTTCAAGATGCATTTTCAGTTGGTCACCCGGCCGCACCGGCTTACGAAACTTTACGCCCTCAACTGACATAAACAGCACATTGCGTTTGTTATTTTCATAATCGCCTTCCGCCATAACAATACAACCGGCAGTTTGTGCCATTGCCTCAATTTGCAACACGCCCGGCATAATCGGATTGTTCGGGAAATGTCCCTGAAAAAACAACTCGTTCATTGTCAGATTTTTAATACCGACACCTTTAACCCCCGGTTCTTCCACAATCAATCTGTCCACAAGCAAAAACGGATAGCGATGCGGTAACATTTTCATAATTTCATCAATATTATAAATTTTTTCTTCAGCCATTTTATCCTCTATTTTTTAGAATTTTTTTGTAAAAACGAAACTTGGCGCATATAGTCCTTAAACGGCACACACGGCGTTCCCATAACCACCGCACCGGCCTCAATGTCACGCATAGCGCCCGACTGCGCCGCCACCTGCGCGCCGCTGCCGATGTTCAAATGGTCGGCCAAACCGACCTGACCGCCCAAAACAACATAATCGCCGAGCGTGCAACTGCCGGCAATACCGACTTGCGAAACAATGATGCAACCGCGTCCGAGCTTGTCGTTATGCGCAATTTGCACCAAATTATCAATACGCGTCCCGTCACCGATAACCGTATCATCAAGCGCACCGCGGTCGATACAGGTGTTGGCGCCGACTTCGACATCGTTGCCGATAATCACACGGCCGAGCTGCGGAATGCGATGATGTTGTCCGTTTATCAGCTGAAAACCGAAACCGTCTTGTCCGATACGCGCACCGGTATAAATGTAGCAATTGTTGCCGATAATGCTGTATGCAATCGACGCGTTGTTACCGATTCGGCAGTTGTTGCCGATTTTGCAACCTTGAGCAATTACCACATTCGGCTCAATCACGCAATTATTGCCGATTTCGACATTTTCGCCGATAACGACATTGGCACCGATACTGCAACCCGTGCCGATTTTGGCACTCGCGGCGATTTTCGCACTACCGTCAATTCCCGCCGCCGCTTTCTTTTCGGCATACATAAATTCGTTGAGTTTGATGAACGCGATTTTCGGGTCTTCGCACACCAAAACCGCAACACCTTCCGGCACAAATTGCTTCAAATCTTCGGTCGTCACGCAGGCCTTTGCCTTCAGCGCGGCGGCTTTTTCCCGACTTTTGCGGTCGTAGAAAAAGCATATATCTTCAGCGCCGGCACTTGTCATTGTCGCAATATCGCGTATTGTTTCCCCTGCTTTTGCCATATCCGTTAAAACGGCAGACGTGACCTCTGCGATTTGTGCTAAGGTCACGTTTTCTTTGGCATTATAAAAATGCTTATCTACCATATTTTTCCCCTTATAAGCTGGTGCCGAAGTTCAAGCGGAACACTTCCTTCTCATCGTAATCTGCCTTAACAATCGGGAAACCGAAGTCGAGGTTAATGCGTCCCATCGGAGAGAACCAGTCAAAGCCGAAACCGATGGACTGTCTGACCAAGCCGGTGTAGGCAATTTTGTATTCATCAAAGTGGTCCGGCTTACCGAGGGTACCGACATCCCAAAAAGTGCGGCCTTTCACACCGAGTTCATCCAACCCAATCGGGAAAGTCAACTCGGCACCGGACGTAACAATCCAGTTACCGCCCAAAGAGTCGCCTGTTCGACGGTCGCGTGCACCGATACCGGCCGATTCGAAACCGCGCATATTGGCGCCACCCAAATAGTAGCGGTCGGACATTCTGACTTTTTTACCGCCGTAACCCGCGATATAGCCGCCGTTGGCAAAGAATCTGAAGGTATAGTGGTCAAACACCGTATAGAATTTAGAAATCTTTGCGTCAACTTTATTATATTTCGTATCGCCGCCCAAGCCGGAAATATCGTGACCGAGCGAGAGATAATAACCTTCTTTCGGATTAACCGAACTGTCGCGACGGTCATACACAAAGGTTTCGCCGACGGATGAGGTCACGGCTTTGCCTTTTTCTGCCTTCACGAATTCGGATGCGTAATCCTTAACGTTCTTGATTTCGTTTTCGCTCAAGTTATAGCGCACAAAGTGATAGAAACGGTCGGTATACTTCCAGCCCAAACGGGTGCGACCGCCGATGGTGCGGGTATCATACGATGCCTCGTCTTCGTAGTCTTGGTCTTCCATAAACAAATCAATACCGGCACTCAAGCGACGTCCTAAGAAATACGGCTCGGTAAAGCTGATGCTGTAATCCTTGTTCTTTTCGGAAATGCCGACATTAAAGCCGAGTTCCTGACCTTTGCCGCGGAAGTTATTTTCAACAATACCGGCTCTGATTAAAGCACCGTTGGTGGTAGAATAACCGACACCGACATTGAAGTAACCGGTCGATTTTTCTTCCACAATCGCATTCACATCAACCTTGTTATCGGAAATAACATCGGTTTGCAAATCAACCTTGCTGAAGTAGTTGAGGTTTTCGATATTGCGGCGCGAATCACGCAGCTTCGAAATATTCAAAGCATCGCCCTCGTCAATTCTGAATTCGCGGCGAATAACCTCGTCCATTGTGCGCTCGTTACCGGTAATATTAATGCGGTTAACAAACATACGTTCACTTTCGTTGACCACAAAGTTCACATCCACCTTGTTGTCGGCCGCATCACGATGCAATTCAACCCCGACTTCCGTAAACGCAAAGCCCTTTTTGCCGAGCGTTTCGGTCATTTCGGAAATTGATTTTTCAACATCATCGGAGTTATACCAGTCACCTTTGGAAATTTCCAAATCTTTGCGCAAACGGTTGACATCAACGCCCTCAACGTGCGATTCGATATTGATGTTTCTAACCTTGTAACGCGGACCTTCATCAACCGTAAACGTCAAAATGAACGATTTGTTGTCGTCGCTGAGCTCGGCCACCGCGGACTCAACATTAAAGTCGGCATAACCGCGCGTTGTGTAGAAACGACGCAACATTTCCTTATCATAATCCATTTTTTCGGCATCATATTCGTCCGCCGAGCTGAAGAAGCGATACCATCTGCTCTCGCGACTCATAATCTCGTCACGCAAATCGGAGTTGCTGTAGTGCATATTGCCGATAAAGTTAATTTTATCGATTTTGGCCGATGTTCCTTCGTCGATTTCATAAATCAAATCCACACGGTTATCTTCGCGTTCGATGATTTTCGGCTCAACCGTCACCGCATAGCGACCGGTTTTGCGATACACATTCAAAATGCGCTGAACATCTTGTTGCACCTTTGCCTTATCATAAATCGAGCGCGGACCCAATTGCACCTCGGCTTCCAATGTTCTGTCGCCGATTTTATCGTTGCCGTCAAACGCGCGCTTACCGATAATCGGGTTTTCTTTCACATTGATTTTCAACGTATTCTTTTCGGAAATATCAAAGTCAATATCGCTGAACAAACCCGTCGCATACAAACTTTTGAACGAATTATCCAACTCTTCTTGCGATATGTTGCGATTTTGTTTCAGATTCAAATACGCCAACACCGTTTCTTTTTCCACACGTTGCAAACCGTCAACCTCAATGTTTTTCACATAGTATCCGGCGGCATTTGCCTGAAAAGCTATCAAGCTGGTTAACAATCCGGCATAAATTACTTTTTTCATTGTGTTATTCCTCATCATTTAAAAAATCGACCCAAAAGGTGTGCCACATCATTCCATGTTGCAAACACCATAAGTGCCAAAACAATCATTATACCAAATTTAAAAATCCAATCTTTAACATTTGGTTTAAGTTCACGACCTATCAACAACTCAATGACGAAAATCACCAAGTTTCCGCCGTCTAACACCGGAATCGGAAACAGGTTGATTAACCCCAAATTGACCGAAATCAAGGCCATAAAATAGAGAAAACCGATAAAGCCGCCGCGTTTGCTTACATCGCCGGACATCTCGGCTATTCGAATAATGCCGCCGACATCTTCCCCGCTGCGTTGACCGGTTATCATCTGCCATACTCCGCGCAAAGTCATCGCGGTAATATCATAAGTTTCTTTCACGCCGGCAACCGCTGCCTCGGCAAAACCGTATTTTTCCGACACGGTTAAATCCGGCACCGACTTAACGCCGAGCATCCGACGACGCGGCATCGGTGTCTCTTCATCTCCCGGCGGTGTTTTTTCTTCCAAATGCGCCTGCAACGGTATGCGACGTTTATATTGCACGGCGACTTCATCGTCTTGATGTTCACGGATATATTGTTGCAACTCCGCAAACGAAGCCAGCGGCTTTTCATCAACCGCAATCAGAACATCGCCCTTTTGCAACCCCGCTTTTTGCGCCGGACTGTCCGGCAACACATTGTTGACAATCGGCAAAACTTTTTCATGACATTGTTTTGAGCCGTCTTCAAGCGTTGTTTCTTCTTTTATCAATGTACCGCTCACACCGATAAGCTTATATTCGGAATCTTTGCCGCAAACCGGCATCATTTCCGGCAGCATTTTTGCCTCAAACGTGCGCTCGACCACAATTTCGACCGGGTCACTTTGCGTCAGCTGAATTTCGTTGCTGAGCGACAGAAAATCCGTAATTTCTTTACCGTCGATGCTGATAATCGTATCCCCGACGGAGATACCGGCTTTTTCGGCGGCACTGTTTTCAAACACCTCGCCGACAACCGGCGGATACACCATTTTGCCGTAAGCCCAAAACATACCGAAAAACAATATGGCCGCAAACAAATAGTTGAAGAACGGGCCGGCAATCACAATAAGAATTTTTTTCCACGCCGGTTGCAAAGCAAACGCGCCTTTTTTCTCTTCTTCACTCAAGTTTTCCAACGCTTCGTCGGTTGTCGAAGAAGACGCATCGCCATCGCCTAAAAATTGGCAGAATCCTCCGAGCGGTATTGCCGCCAACTGCCAGCAAGTTCCTTTTTTATCGGTGCGGCTCCACAGTTTTTTACCAAAACCGATGGAAAAAGCCACTACCCGCACGTCCAGCAGACGCGCCACAATAAAGTGTCCGAACTCATGCACAAACACCAACACGCCCAACAGGACGATAAACGGCACAATATAATATATAATATTTGCGATTATTGACATTTGTTCGGCCTCACAAAATATACGCAAAGAACAAATACGTGAACGCCGAAGCAAAAATCAGGCCGTCGATACGGTCAAACACACCGCCGTGTCCCGGTATCAATTTTGAAGAATCCTTCACACCGGCCGTGCGTTTAATTGCCGATTCGATTAAGTCGCCGATTTGCGCCAATATCGCTACAAACACCGCGAGCAACGCATAAAACATTTGGCTGTTAACGTTCCATTCATAGCGCGTTTTCATATGCGAGAAAGAAATGTAGCGGAATTTTTCAAAATCATAGAACGGAATTTCCATAATCTGCGTGCAGAAATACATGAAAATAATGCTGACCGAAACCGCAAGCAAAATACCGCCGATAAAGCCGGACCAGGTTTTGTTCGGGCTGATTTTCGGCGCCAACTTCGGACCGCGCACGTTGCAACCGACAACCAAGCCGCCGATATCCATGCTCCACACCATCAAAAAGAACCAAGCCGACATAATAAAGCTGTAATTGTAGCGCGGGTCAAAATCGCCGGCACTCGGGTCAAACGAGCGATACATCCAAATCAGCGACGCCACACCGATAGCGATATACGGCACGCCCAAAACCAGCAACCAGCGATGCTTTTCTTTTTCGGCCAACGCCCATACAAACAGCGCGATAATCGCTATCATCGGCAGAATAACCGAAAAATTATAAGCCCAAATCGCCGTCGCCAGCGCCATCATATACGCCGTTACATAATACGACGATGTATGCGGTGTCGAGAGCATATTTGCCCACTCCCACGCGAGCAAACCGCCGACGGTTATCGCCAGCACTTCCACATACGGACTGCCGATATATAATGTGATAATCGCAATCGGAATCATCACCGCTGCGGCCAACACTCTTTTAATCATCGCCCCCATTTTACGACTTACCATATCTTCTCTCCCTTTTGCTGAATTCTTCCTTAATTTGCATAAATTCCTCTTTTTTGAAATCAGGCCACAATGTGTCCGAAAAATAAAATTCGCTGTAAGACAACTGCCTCGGCAGATAATTGCTGACGCGCTTTTCGCCGCCGGTTCTGACCATCAAATCCGGGTCCGGAATTCCGGCGGTATATAAATATTGCTCAAACAATTTGCAATCAATATCCTTCGGCGCAATCTCGCCTTTTTGCGCTTTTTCCGCAAGCCGTTTTGCCGCCGCAACAATTTCTTGACGACCGCCGTAACTGAGCGCCACACATAAAGTTACCGACTTGTTGTTTGCCGTTTCGCGCTCGATTTTCTCCATTTTTGCCACAATATCAGCCGCCAACATATACCTTTCGCCGATAAAGAGAATACGCGCATCGTTTTCTTGCAATTCCTTAAAGCCGCTGTCCAAATATTGCCGTAGCAAATCCATAAGTTGCGCCACTTCGCTTTCGGAACGTTGCCAATTTTCCGTTGAAAACGCATAAACCGTCATATACTTGACACCGGCTTCTTTAGCCGCCTTTGCGATTTCGACCAACGTCTCGGCGCCTTTTTTATGCCCTTGCGCTACCGGCAAACCGCGCTGTTTTGCCCAGCGGCGATTGCCGTCCATAATAAAAGCGATATGTTGCAAACCCGAACTCACGACACTACCCTATACCTGCATAATATCCTTTTCTTTGGCCGCATATTGGTCATCGATTTTCTTCACGGCATCATCGGTCCATTTTTGAATATCGTTGTTATATTTCTTCTCGTCATCTTCCGAAATCAACGAATCTTTCTTCATTTTTTTGACTTCATCCATCGCATCGCGGCGAATGTTACGCACGGCGATTTTGGCCTGCTCGGCATACTTTCCGGCGATTTTCACCAGCTCTTTGCGACGTTCTTCGCTGAGCGGCGGAATCGGAATACGGATGGTTTGTCCGTCGTTCATCGGATTTAACCCCAAATCGCTTTCGCGCAAGGCCTTTTCCACATTTTTAAGCAAGCTCTTATCCCAAACGCTGACAGACAATGTGCGCGCATCCGGCACCGCAACCGTCCCGACTTGAGCAATCGGCGACATACTGCCGTAGGCTTCAACCAAAATACCGTCGAGCAAACTGGCATGCGCACGACCGGCACGCAATCCGCCGAAATCACCTTTGAGTGATTCCAACGTTTTATCCATTCTTTCCATTGTGTCATTTTTTAACGAATTATAATCTGTCATACTAACCTCATTTGATAATTGTTCGTTTCACATTACCGCATACCGCGTTGACCAAAGCATTTTCGCCGGCTTGCGCAAAAATCATAACCGGCAATTTTGCCTCGCGCGCAAACGCTATCGCCGTCATATCCATCACATTCAGGTGCTTGGCGATAACCCCATCATAGCTGATGGCATCAAACCGCACCGCGTCAGGATTTGTGCGCGGGTCGTCACTGTAAACACCGTCAACCTGCGTTGCCTTCATCAACACTTCGCAATGCATTTCCACCGCACGCAACGCCGCCCCCGTATCTGTCGTAAAATACGGACTCCCTGTGCCGCCTGCAAAAATCACGACTTCGCCGTTTTCCAGCGATTGCATCGCCTTGCGAAAACTGTATGTTTCGCACGCCTGCGGCGCCGAAAATCCCGAATAAACTGTTGCTTTGCAACTGAGTGCGTTCAATGCCGATTTCATCGCCAACGCATTCATCACGGTGACCAACATACCGATTTGGTCGGCAACGCTTCGGTCCATCATTTGCCCGACGTTTTTGGCGCCGCGGAAAAAATTACCGCCGCCGATAACCAAACATACTTCAACACCTAAATTATGTATATCGACGATTTGTCGGGCCACGCGTGCAACCACTTCGGAATCAATTCCGAATTTATCGCTTCCGGCCAGACCTTCGCCCGATAATTTAAGCATTATCCTTTTATATTTGGGTTCCATTTCGCACTCATTTTAATTTAACCTGTCTGTATGTTAAACATTTTATTTATGTTGTCATTATTATTTTACACGGTTTCAACAGAATTTTTATAATTTTGCAATTCCGTCGCAAAAAAAATAAGGTTGCAAAAAAAAATTATTTCGGCTACAAAACATATAATCGCAATTTGGGAGATAAAAGATGATATGGCTTCTTGCTTTATGCGCTTTAGGCGGCTATTTGGCCGGTTCGATACCTTTCGGCTTGGTTTTGTGCTATTTGGCAGGTTACGGCGACATTCGCAAAATCGGCTCGCACAACATCGGCGCCACCAATGTTTTGCGCACCGGCAACAAATGGCTTGCGCTCTTAACCGTGATTTTGGACGCGCTTAAAGCCGGTTTGGCGGCGTTTGTTGCCTACAAACTGTTACCGCAAACGCCGGATATAGATTTGTTCGGCATCAGCGCACCGCTCAATGTTGTCGGTTCGTTAATTGCCGGCGCATTCGGTGTTTTGGGGCACAACTTCCCGATTTGGCTCAAGTTTAAGGGCGGCAAAGGCGTCGCTTCCGCTTTCGGCTTTATTTTGATGACACAGCCATATGTGGCGCTGATAGCTCTCGGAATATGGCTGTTTATGGCCTTTACCTTCCGCTATTCGTCATTGTCGGCGCTGACGGCCGCGGTTGCCATGCCGATTATCGCATGGTTTATGTGCCCGCCGGTATACGCCGTATTTTACAGCGCATTGGCCGTTTTGGTAATCTTCCGTCACCACGCCAACATCGCACGCTTGCTCAAAGGCGAAGAAAGCAAAATCAGTTTCAAGAAGAAATAACGTGCAAGACACAGATTTAATCGATATATTGCAACTGCTCAACACCGACGGCATCGGGCCGGTCACATTCTACAACTATGTTCGCAAAGCGGGCAACATCAAAAACGCGTTGGAATTGGCGGCGCAAAAACGCGCTCTGTTCCCGCGACAAATGGCAGAAATCGAATTGGAAAAAGCCGAAAAACTCGGTGTGCAAATTATTGCCTACACCGATAAAAACTATCCGCAAAATCTGCTCGAGCTCAACGACGCACCGCCGATTATTTATGCGCTCGGCCGCACCGATTTATTGAATTATCCGTTGTCGATTTCGATTGTCGGCGCACGCAATGCCTCTATCGGCGGACGCAAAATGGCCTCGCATATTGCCTACGACTTAACCGAAGCCGACGTGCTGACCGTTTCCGGCATGGCACGCGGCATTGACGGTGCGGCGCACAAAGGCGCACTTTATGCCAAAGGGCAGACCGGAGCCACCGTCGCCGTTTTGGGCACCGGTATTGATGTGCCGTATCCGACCGAAAACACCGAGCTGTATCACAATATCCGTGACAACGGTCTTTTGATTTCCGAACTGCCGCTCGGCACCGCGGCGCAAATATCCAATTTTCCGCGCCGTAACCGCATCATCGCCGCCATATCCGACGGCACGCTCGTGGTTGAAGCCGGTGTCAATTCCGGCTCGCTGATTACGGCAAAACTGGCGCTCGAACAGGGCAAAGAAATTTTTGCCGTGCCGGGCTCGCCGATGGAAAGTCGTTCTGCCGGACCGAACAAATTAATCAAAGACGGTGCATTATTAACAGAAAATGCCGATGATATACTTAATGTATTAAGTATGCGCCAAAATCGCACCATAAAAGAGCAAAAAACTTTATCACTCCCTCTTGACAAACCAAAAAATCAAGTAAATATTTCTGCACATAAAGAAGTATCGATTCCGATGTCGGAAACACCGGCGGAAAATGTCCGGTTGATAGATTTGATTTCGTATGAAGGGGTTGATATTGATGAATTATTGCGCTCATGCGGCTTATCGCAATCCGAATTTTTTGCGCAAATTCTTGATTTGGAATTTTCGGGCAAAATCGAGCGACACGCCGGTAACAAAGTGGCAAAAATAAAGGGATAGAAAAATGAAATTAGTCGTTGTGGAATCTCCGGCAAAAGCCAAAACAATCAACAAATATTTGGGTTCGGATTATAAGGTTCTCGCCAGTTACGGCCATATTCGCGATTTGCCGAGCAAAGACGGTTCGGTGGACCCTGAGCACGATTTTGCGATGCAATGGGAATTCAGCGCCGCCGGACGCAAACACCTCAACGACATTATTGCCGCACTCAAAGATTGCGACACTCTTATTCTCGCATCCGACCCGGATAGAGAAGGAGAAGCAATTGCGTGGCACATTTTGGAAGAACTGAAAGAAAAAAAGAAATTAAGCGGCAAAAAAATTCAGCGTGTTGTTTTTCACGAAATTACCAAGTCGGCGGTCAAAGAAGGTATCGAAAATCCGCGTGAAATTGACCAGGATTTGGTCAGTGCTTATATGGCACGTCGTGCCCTTGATTATTTGGTGGGCTTTACGCTTTCGCCGGTATTATGGCGCAAACTTCCGGGTTCAAAGTCGGCCGGTCGCGTACAATCGGTGGCGTTGCGTTTGATTTGCGAGCGCGAAACCGAAATCGAAAAATTCAAGCCGGAAGAATATTGGACGGTTGATGTCAACCTCATCACACAAAACAACGCGCAAATGCTGACGCACCTAATTAATCTCGACGGCAAAAAATTAGCAAAATTTACAATTAACACCGCCGAAAAAGCGGCCGAAGCCAAAGCCAAAATCGAAGCACAAGATTTCCATATCGACAATGTCGAGCGCAAAAAAGCCAGTCGCTATCCGGCACCGCCGTTCACAACCTCTACCTTGCAACAAGAAGCCGCGCGCAAATTGCGTTTTTCGGCCAAAAAGACAATGCAGGTGGCACAAAAACTTTATGAAGACGGTTTTATCACTTATATGAGAACCGACGCGGTCAACCTTTCGAAAGATGCCATCAACGCCTGTCGAGCGGCAATTGAAAAATATTTCGGTGCGTCTTATCTGCCGAAAACCGCGAAGGAATATAAAAACAAGACCAAAAACGCACAAGAAGCGCACGAAGCAATCCGTCCGTCCGATGTTTTGAACACACCGAAAAAGATGGAACTCAAACTCGACAGCGACGCGCACAAACTTTATGAACTGATTTGGAAACGCACCGTTGCCTGCCAAATGAATCCGGCAATTTTAGATAAAGTAGTGGTCGATGCCAAATCTGCCGATGATAAGATTTTGTTGCGTGCCACCGGCCAAGTGATTCAATTTGACGGCTTTTTGAAGCTTTATCAAGAAAGCAAAGATGACGATAACGAAGATGACGATAATGTGATTCTTCCGAACGTTGAAGCCGGTGAAAAAGTAACCAAAGGCGAGATTAAGCCGACGCAACACTTTACCACGCCGCCGCCGCGCTTTACCGAAGCAAGTTTGGTCAAAAAACTCGAAGAACTCGGCATCGGCCGTCCTTCGACATACGCCAATATTATCGCCGTATTGCAAGAGCGCAAATACGTCAAGGTTGAAAAACTGCGCTTTATTCCGGAAGACCGCGGCCGTATTGTAACCGTATTCTTGGAAAACTTCTTCAAAAAATATGTGGAATACGATTTTACGGCGCAACTCGAAGAATATCTCGATGACGTTTCCGCCGGCAATATGGAGTGGAAAAAGCTGCTCGGCGGCTTTTGGGCCAAGTTCATCAAAACGGTGGAGAGCGTTCAGCCGTTGCAACTGACCGAAGTCATTAACCGCATTGACGAAGCACTTTCGGCACACCTGTTTCCGCCGCGTGAAGACGGCTCTGACCCGCGCAGTTGTCCGCAATGCCATGACGGTCGCCTCAGCATAAAATTCGGTAAATACGGTGCATTTTTGGGGTGCTCACACTATCCGGAATGTGGTTATACCAAACCTCTGACCGACACCAAAGAAGAAGAACAAAAAGACGCTACCGATACGGCGATTCGCCCGCTTCAAAACGAAAATAAACAGATGGGGCAATACGCCGGTATGAACATCTACCTCAAAAAAGGTCCTTACGGCTATTATGTTCAACTTGGCGAAGATGCCACCGCCACCACCGAAAAACCGAAACGTGTCGCTCTGCCGAAATTTGCAAAGCCGGAAGAACTGACACCGGAGCAAGCGGAAATTTTAGTTTCGTTACCGCGTGATTTAGGTAACGGTATCGAAGTCAACATCGGCAAATTCGGTCAATACATCAAACAAGGCACAAAGTCGAAATCGCTGACCGGCGCCGACAACATCTTCAACATAACCGCCGAACGCGCCGCAGAAATTTTAGAACACGCCGTTGCCAAGCCGGAGCCGAAAGTTTTGGGCAAACACCCGCAAACCAAAGAAGATATTGTGCTGAGCAAAGGTCGTTACGGTATGTATCTCAAATGCGGTCGCAACAATTATGCGATTCCGAAAGGTTATGCCCCGAGCGCATTGACCGAAGAAGAAGCGATTAAAATCGTTACGGCAAAAAAATAGACTTTTTTTCAAAAAAAATATTATATACGACACGTTTTGACGTATTGACGTGCTATATTAATATCGTAAACATTGATAGTATTCCTTTTCATTGTTACTAAATTGGGGGTTAAGAAAGACACCGGCCTTTGTCCTTTCAGCCGGTGTCTTTTTTTATCTGCCGTATCCCGAAACAAAAAAGCCCTGCCAAACCGACAGAGCTTTTTTATAAACTCAGCAAAAAGTTATTTTTTGCTCGGTGCTTTTGCACTTTTACGCGGTGCATTGCGGTGCGCCGGAACGTGTCTGTGTTGAACAGCCGGCTTTTCGGCCGCTTTTGTTTCAACCGCAGCCGGTTTCTTTTCTTCGAGCTTGCACGCACCGCCACAGCAACAGCAGCAACAACGCGAACAAATACCCGCCAAAATACCGGCTACCGACGGCACGACCAAGAACATCCAAAGTTGTGCCATAGCTTGACCGCCGACAAATAATGCCGGACCGAAACTGCGTGCCGGATTAACCGAAACGCCTGTAATTTTCAGGCCCAAAATGTGCAAAACGGCCAATGTCAAGCCGATAACCACACCGGCAATTTTCAAATCGCCTTCGGTAACTTTAAGAATTACCTTAATAAAAATAAATGTTGCGATAAATTCAAAAATCATCGCCGGAATCAAATCATAGCCGCCGCCGTAATTCAAGCCCCAGCCGTTTTGACCCAAACCGCCGATTTCGATGTTGTAACCGTTGATTTTGCCTTGCAACATATAGAGCAAAACAAACGCGGCCAATGTAGCGCCGATAAATTGAAAAATAATGTAGCCGATGGCATCTTTAAGCCCCATACGACCGGCCGAAAATACGCCGAGCGTAACAGCCGGATTGACGTGTGCGCCCGAAACCGGACCGATGCAATAAACCATCGCCATAAGCGCCAAGCCGAATGCCAAAGCAATACCGACCGTGCCGGTATTCGCAAAAACAACCGTGCCGCAGCCGACAAATACCAGAACAAATGTTCCGAATAATTCTGCAATGTATTTTTTCATAAAAAGTCTCCTAAAATTGTATATACAACAACAAGTCATAAACCATTTTACTTATAAAATCGTTAATGACTTGCGCGTTGTGCAAAATTCTTTGAGATTGTTAGGATTTCTTCCGCCGCGAAAACAGCCCGAACAAAAATGCCAACAAAATCAACCCGCCACACATTGCCAGCGGAATCTTGTTGCCGTATTGCCCGAACAATGTCAGATGCGCTTCCTTCGGCTTGACCAACGCATCAATCGCCGCCCGTGTGCCGAGCGGAATCTGCGCCTTAATTTCGCCATACGGATTAATGACCGCGCTGATGCCGGTGTTGGCACTGCGCACCACAGTAATTCCTTCTTCAACCGCGCGCATTTGTGCCGCCGCCAAGTGCTGATACGGGCCGGCGCTGTTGCCATACCATCCGTCGTTGGTTAAAACAATCGCCCAAGTCGGTCTATCGGCGCCTTTGATAACCACTTCGTCAGAAAAAATAATCTCATAGCAAATCAGCGGTGCAAACGCCGGCATATCACCGATTTGCAACGTTTTGAACTTATCGCCGCGTCCGAATTGAGCCACCACATTGGCCACCGGTTTAACCCACGCCGGCAGATATTCGCGAAACGGAATATACTCGCCGAACGGCACCAGATGATTCTTATCATACCAGCCGACCAACTGTCCTTTTTGATTAACCACGCCAAACGAATTATACGGCGTATAATGATACCCGTCGTCGACCCGCCGTAAAAAGCCCGTAATCAAATAGCCACCCGACGGAATAATCGGCGTAATCCGGCGGTTATGCCGCACATCGAACATCAAATCAAACGGATACGCCGTTTCGCCCCAAATCGTAAAATCAACAAAGGCATTGTCTTTGGCATTGCTCAACTCGATATATTCCTGCAAGTTCTTATCGAGCGTATCTTTGTTCCACTTCAGCGTTTGCGGAATACTCGGTTGCACCAAACGCACCACAAGCGAATCTCCCGACGGTATTTCCGGTCTGTTTTCAATCACATAGCCGCCGCCAATCCACAGCGCCGCCCAACAAGCCAACAGCAAAAATCCGACACCGTAAAATCTGATTCGATTCGGCTTAATCAGCCACGCCGCCGGCAATACCGCCAATAGCACCAAAATCAGCGATGCCCCGTGCGCCCCGACATACGCCAAAATCTGCATCAACTCCGGATTAAAGGTCAGCACCGAACTGATGGGATTCCACGGAAAACCGGTCAAAATAAAACTGCGCAACCACTCGACAACCAAGCACCATATCGCCGCAAAAAGCATCGACTTTGTCAGCACGTTTTTGCCGAACTTCGTTGCCATAAGCGGCAAAATTCCGAACAGCCCGAAAAATGCCCCGTTTAAGAACAATACAAGCGGATAGAGCCACCCCGTTTTTGCCGCATCTACCAACAACGCATTGCCTATCCAATAAAATCCGGCGGCAAAATAGCCGAAGCCGAACCAATAGCCGATGGCCGCAAGCGTGCGCATTTTTTCGGTTTTGCACGCCAAAAACATCACCATGGCAAACGCCGCAAACAATGCTAAAGTGTAATAAAACGGCGGTAAAGCGGCCGTCAGCAACACACCGAGCAACAGCGCCGTTGTTTTCGGATGTGCCGCGGTTTTTTCAAGTTTTTCGCGCCAAAATTCCGGCTCAAGCCAACTTGATTTGACTTCTTTCGGTGTCGTCGTGCTTTGCGTTTCAACCTTTACCGCTTTTTTCGCAACCGGCTTTTTTGCCGCTGCCTTTTTCGTCGCCGTTTTCTTAACCGCCATCTTTTTGACCGCACTTTTCTTTACTGTTGTTTTTGCGGCGGTCGCCTTTTTTGCACTCGCTTTCTTTGTCGCGGTCTTTTTCGCGGTTGTTGTTTTCTTTGTTTTTTCTTCGGTAATTGTTGCTTTTTTAGCCATTATTCCTCCTCATACGGATTTGCAATATCAAGCGTTTGCAAAATCTCTTTTTCCAAATTTTCCATATAAGCCGCTTCTTCCGCAGTTTGATGGTCATAGCCCGAAAGATGCAAAAAACCGTGCGTCAGCAAATGGCAAAAATGCGCATAAAGTGTCACTTCCTGCGCTTCGGCCTCGCGCACCATTGTTTCAAACGCCACGATAATATCGCCGAGTTCAATCTCGTCAAACGGCTCATTTTCGGCCGCAAAATTATCAAAATCCAAATTGGCAAACGAGAGCACATTGGTCGGCTTATCCATACCGCGAAATTCTTTATTGAGCTGATGCACGGTTTCATCATTGCTCAAACAAAGATTAATTTTGAGCGGCTTTGTGCTTGCTAAAAAATCTAAATTTTCGTGTGTTTCCAAGTAGTCGAAAGCGGCGGCTTTGACCTTTTCCGCCACTTGTGCAATATTCTCGACGGCCGTTTCCCAGCGCGCATCTTCAACCGCCGTATCCAATATAATCTCAGATATTTTCATACTGCGCCGCTTCTTTTGTGCGTTTGCTTTTTTCTTCATACGCCTTGACTATTTTGGCGACCAAGCCGTGACGCACCACATCTTCCGAACCGAAAGTCACCGAAGAAATATTCGGCACGTTTTTGAGGGTGCTCAACGCATCACGCAGGCCGGAGATAACACCGCTCGGCAAATCAACCTGACTTAAATCGCCGTTGACCACCATACGCGAGTTTTCGCCCAAACGGGTTAAAAACATTTTCATTTGCATCGGCGTCGTATTTTGTGCCTCATCTAAAATCACAAACGAATTGGCAAGCGTGCGCCCGCGCATAAACGCAAGCGGTGCAATTTCAATTTCGCCCAACGCCAATTTTTTATCCACCTGCTCGGCCGGCAACATCTCATAAAGTGCATCATACAACGGGCGCAGATACGGGTCGACTTTTTCTTTTAAATCCCCCGGCAAAAAGCCCAGATTTTCCCCTGCTTCCACCGCCGGACGTGACAAGATAATCTTATCAATCGTGCCTTCAAGCATCATCGAAACCGCCAGCGCCACCGCCAAATAGGTTTTACCGGTCCCGGCCGGTCCCAAACCGAAGACAAGCTCATTTTTCATCATTTCCTGAATATACTTCGCTTGGTTGGCCGAACGCGGATAAATATAACGTTTTTTGGTTTTGAGCACGATATCGGTCAAATTATTTTTATCGTCTTCATTGTGCACATCGCCGCTCATTCTGACGGCCGCCTTCACTTCCTGTTCGCCGATATCAACCCCGCGACTGACTTTGTTATACAATATTTCAATCGCCGTTTTGGCATTTTCAACATCGCTGGTATTGCCCTTAACCGTAATCTGATTTCCGAAGCTCAAAATCTCGACATTGAGCATTTTTTCAATCAGCCGCAAATTACTGTCGGCCTCACCGACAAGTTGTTGCACCAATTGATTATTGAACAATTCAAAACAAATTTCTGCCATCTTAAATCTCCTTTCCGGTAAGTGAATTGGTGGTTGCTTCCACGATTTTCACATCAATAATTTTATTTATGTTAGCACCGTTTGTTTCAACATGCAAGTTTTGCATATACGGTGTGCGCCCGATAAGCTGTCCTTTATGCCGTCCTTTTTGTTCCAAAAGCACCGGCATCACCTTATTAACGCAGCTCAAATTAAACTTTGTTTGATAGTCAAACAGCAGATTCTGCAATATATCCAAGCGCTCTTTTTTAACCTTTTCTTCCACCTGATTTGGCATAACGGCTGCCGGTGTGCCGGCTCTGCGACTGTATTTGAATGAAAACGCCTGAATATATTTCACTTCGTTGACGACATCGAGTGTTTTCTGAAAATCTTCATCGGTTTCGCCCGGAAAGCCGACAATAAAATCCGACGACATTCCGATATTCGGATTCGCTTTTTTGAGTTTTTCGACGATTCGCAAATAGTCGCCGGACGTATGCCGCCGGTTCATTGCCTTTAAAATTTTATCCGAACCGGATTGAATCGGTAAATGCAAATACGGCATCAAAACATCCAAATCTTTATGACACGCAATCAAATCATCATTCATATCCGCCGGATAAGAAGTTGTGTAACGAATACGTTTAATCCCGTCAAGCTCGGCCACCCGCCGCAACAAATATGCCAAATCGCGCTCTTTGCCACTTTCGTCTTCTCCGTGATACGAGTTCACATTCTGCCCGAGCAAATTGATTTCGAGCGTGCCTGTTGCAAGCAAGCGCTTTGCCTCTTTAATCACATCCGCCACCGGCCGCGAATATTCCACTCCGCGCGTATACGGCACCACGCAATAGGTGCAGAAGTTGTTGCAACCTTCTTGAATCGCCAAATACGAACACGCACCTTGCGCCTTGTTTTCCGGCAAATAATCGAACTTGCTTTCCGCCGGAAACTCGGTATTGACAATACTTTCCTGTTCTTTATTCTGCTTAATTTCGCGCAATATTTCCGGTATTTTATGATACATCAGAGGTCCCAATGCAAAATTCACAAACGGCGCACGCTTGATAATCTGCATATCTTCTGCTTGCACCACGCACCCAACCACGCCGATAATCGTGCGTTTACCGGCTTCTTCACGTTCAAGCTGAATAAGATGCGCTCGTCCTAAATCCGAAAACAGTTTTTCCGCCGCCTTTTCTCTGATATGGCAGGTATTGAACAGCACAATATCGGCCTCTTGCTGTTTTAAAGTTTCTTCATAGCCCTCTTTTTTGAGCATATCGGCAATACGCGACGAATCATACACATTCATCTGACAGCCGAAAGTTTTGATAAAATATTTTTCCGACACTTCTCTTCCGTTTCAAAAATTATATAATATATAATCCATACGCCACTTAGTATTTTTTTTCAACATTTTTTTCTGTTGCAAAATGCGCGAAACACATATATGATGTGCTTACGTTTGCAAAACAAGGAGAAAAGATGTCCGATATCAACAATATTATACCATCATATTTGGATTCGGCAACAATTGAGGAAAAAACGGTATTTTTCCGAGTATTGTTTCATCTTGCCGATTCTGACGGCATTACCGACGAAAATGAATTGGAATTTATCCGCAACACAGCCAAAAAACAAGGTATTGAAGATTTGGAAGAGTTGCAAAATCTCACTGATGAGGCAAAAATTTTGCAAGATGTCAAAATCATTAAAAATCGTCACCTCGCATTAGAGCTGATTCGCGAAATGTGTATGCTCTCACACGTTGATAACATTCTTTCGGACCAAGAAACTTTATTCATCGGCAAAGTCGGGATTGCCCTCGGTGTCGAAATGGAAAAAATCGAGCAAATCAGTAATTGGGTTATCGACCACATTTTCTGGCGCGAACAGGCAAAATATATTTTTGAAGAAAGATAATTATGGGACGTTACGAAAGTTGCAAATATTTTGACACGCTGTATGACGCAACGGAAAAATGCTTTCCGAACGTCAACCGCGAAAACGCGCAAACCATTTTGCGCGAGGTCATTTTGGCGCCCGATGATTATACGGTGGAATTTAACGATGACACCTACGACAAACATAAAATAATGGATATGTTGGCGCACACATTGACCATGAGTTGTGTGGAAGAATCGCCCGAACAAACCTATCGCGATATCATTAACTGCGCCGCCGAAATTATGAAGCATATGAACGACGGATACATTACCGATGAAGATTATGACGAACGCCAAAACTTTATCGAAAGAATAGACCGTTACGAATTTACATTGTTTGCTGCATACAGCTTTTTGCAGACCACCCACTCGGATGACGAAACCGTTATGGCGGAAGTTGCACTCAACATCGTGCGATTGCGCGAAATTCGCGATTTGATAACAAACTACACGCGCGATGAAAAAGGCATAACCACCGACCGCGAAGAATTTGAGCGTGCCAAGCCGATTTATAAAATGCTCAAATCTTTGCAAACTTTGGGTTATGACTACAACTTCAGCCCGAAAGAGCGACAAAGTTTGGATATTGACCACGAAGACGATGATGATTTGAACGGGTATTTCAAATACGAAAATTGGCTCAAACGCATTATGCTGTTGCAACTGCGCAAAGAAATCGTCGTTCAAACCGCGACCGAATCTGCAGCGCAATACACACCGTCGCGGCCTTCGGAAGAAGATTTAAGCGACCGAATTGCAATGTTGCGCGGAACATATAATAAAAGAAGGTTTGACAAAAACAGATTTATTATGTTAGAAAGTTCTAAAGAATCATTGAACGAAAATGATGAAAAAATTGGTTAGGAGGAAATAATATGGGGTTATTCGGAGCACTCGGCAGTGCATTATTAGATGTGTTGAGCATTGTTGTCGGCTTATATTTCAAGGTTGTGGCAGTTGATATTATTTTATATTGGTTGCTGCACTATCAAATTATGTCCGTGCACAACAAATACGCCGAAAAATTTATGGAAATCTTGAAAATGCTGACCGAACCGGTTTACAAACTGATTCGCAAAAAGGTTCCGCCGCTTTCCGGTCACGATATTTCGCCGTATGTTTTACTGCTGTTTTTGCTGTTCATCGGGATATTTATTTCTAATTTCAGCAACGCATTAAAATATTAAAATGAGCTTTTATGAACCATTCAAGTCCGGCTTTATCGTTCGCATTAAACTGACACCGAACGCATCTGCTTGCGGCTTTGGCGATTTGTTTCAAAACGCGGACGAACAGGTTTATCTGAAGGCCTGCATTACAACGGCTCCCGAAAAAGGCAAAGCAAACAAAGACCTGATTAAAATGCTCGCCAAAGAATTGCAAATTGCCAAGCAAAACATCGAGCTCGTCAGCGGCGCAACGGTGCACTTGAAAAAGCTTTATATCAACGAACCGCTGACACCGGAAATGGCGCAAAAATTAAACAATTTGATAAAAGGAAATTGAGATGACGGCACAAATTATCGACGGCAAAACAACAGCAATGCAAGTTCGTGCCGAACTTAAAGCAAAAATATCCGCATTACCCAATGCGCCGATGTTGGCGATTATTTTGGTCGGCGATGACGATTCAAGCTTGATTTATGTTCGCAACAAACAAAAAGCCGCCGCCGAAATCGGCCTCAAAACCGAGTTGTATCATCTGCCGAAAGATACAGATGAAGCAACCATCCTCAAAATCATTGATGACTGCAACGGCAATGCCGAAGTTAACGGTATTATCGTGCAATTGCCGCTCCCGAAACATTTGGATACGCACAAAATCATCAACCGCATTCTCCCGACCAAAGATGTGGACGGCTTTCATCCTTACAATACCGGTATGTTGCAAAACAACGAAAAGCCGTATTTTATTGCCGCCACACCGCTCGGAATTATGAAACTTATTCAAAATTATTGCCCGAATCTGAGCGGTAAAAATGTGGTTTTAATCGGCGCTTCGCTGATTGTCGGACGTCCGCTTGCCACTCTGATGCTTAATCAGGAATGCACCGTCAGCATTACGCATATTCACACCCGCAACATTAAAGATTTGACGCGCAAGGCCGATATTTTGGTTGCCGCATGCGGTGTCGCCAAATTGGTTAAGGCCGACTGGATTAAGTCCGATTCGATTTTGATAGATGTCGGTATCAACCGCGACAACGGTAAAATCTGCGGCGACATAGATTTTGATGATGTTATCGAAAAGGCCGCAGCCATAACACCGGTGCCGGGCGGAGTCGGACCGATGACCATCGCGATGTTGTTGCAAAACACATACGATGCGTATTTAATTCAGCATTCCGCCCTTTAATTTTTGCGATTCGCGATTATATTTTCCGGCAACCGCGAAAGGAAAATATAATGCCATCATCTTATCAAGGAAACATCTTTTTCTACGACAATCGTCGTCATTTTCTGCCGGCGTTTTTCGATATTTACGACAACCGCGCGTTTAAGACCTTCGGCACCGACAATATGTATCAGCTATTGCTCTATGCGCGTGAAATTAAGCCCGATGTGGTGGTAATTAACCTGCAAAATCAAAAAAATCCGACTGCAATGTTGGAAAACTTTTTCAGCAAAACAACTGTGCATTTTCCGGTTATTGTTTTGAATCCGCCAACCGAAGATTTTACCGCACATCCCGAAGTGACACGCTATCTCAATATGCCGGCCGATTTTCCGCTACTGACCGATATGCTTGAGAGTTTCACGCACGGCAACAAGGCGCATCATATTATGTTGCTCGATTCGTATTCGCCGCACGAAGATGCTTTGCACACGCGGCTAAATCGCAGCCGCTACGATTATTTTGAAGTGCATAACGCGGATTCGGCGGCATTGTATTTGCAAAAAAATCAACCGGATACCGTGTTAATCGAATATTCGCCCGAATTTATCGCCGCGCGTCATACCTTGAATCACCCGCGCATTTTTTATGTGGATAGACACGATAACTCTGCTGAAATCGAAAAAATTTTATCATAATATGCACTTAATCTAAAGCAAACAGATTAAAGGAACCGCTATGTTTTTCAACCGAATGATTCGGCGCATTTATGATGAAGTCATCTCTCTTTCCGGCTCAAAATACGCTCTGTATTGGTTGGCGGCGTTTTCTTTTATCGAAAGCTCTTTTTTTCCGATTCCGCCGGATATTATGCTGATTCCGATGATTCTCGCCACGCCAAAACAAGCGTGGAAAATTGCCGGCGTATGCACGCTTGCCAGCGTTATCGGCGCATATCTCGGCTATGTTATCGGCTATTATTTCTTCCAACTCATCGCCGAACCGCTTTTGGATTTTTACGGCTATCTCGATAAGTTTAATCAATTCAAAGACCTTTATACTGAATACGGCGCATGGATTGTGTTTGGTGCCGGTATTACGCCGTTCCCGTATAAAATCATCACGATAGCCAGCGGCGTTGTGCATTTGAATTTGGCAGTGTTTACCGTTGCTTCCATTATTGCGCGCGGCTTGCGCTTTTTTGTAATCGCATGGCTCTTGAAAGTTTATGGCGAAAGAATGCGCGCTTTTATCGAAAAAAATCTCGGTTGGTTGTCGGTTTTGTTTTTAATTTTGCTTATCGGCGGCTTCGCGCTCATCAAGCTTTTTTGAAATCTTTTTGCGCAAGTTTTTCATATATTTGATGACTTCCGGGTCACTCCATTTGACCGAGCCGGTAATGTGCCCGACTTCTTCACCGTTGCGGTCGACCAAAATTGCGGTCGGCGTCACCCCAACCCCCATACCGTCTTTGAATCGGTTGTTTTTATCGGTTAAGCTGACCATATTAACCGCATTCAAACGGCGCAAAAAAGCCCTTTTATCCGCCACCGTTTTCCACTCCTTATCCGGCGAAATCAGAATAACCTCAATTCCGTCATCTTTGGTTTGCGTCACAAATGCACCGAGTTGTCGCAAATCGCTCAGGCACGGTCCGCAAGTTTTTGACCACAACAATGCAATCAACAAATCGGAGTGAAAATCCTTGAGCTGATACGCATGGCCGGCATCGTCATAAACGCTGAGCGCCGGAATATAGCGCGCTTTTTCAAAAATATTTATCTTTGCCTCAACCGAAGAGCATATTGTGCAGACACACAAAAACAAAACGGTGAGAAAATGCAAAATTTTATTCATTGTTAACAACTTTCTGCTAAAAAATAAGCTATCTTTAACTTTTATCCGTTAGGATAATATATAATCTCAAGATTACAAAAAAAGGTTAACAAATGAAATCTGTATGCAAAATAATTTTATGGAGCTGTTTGTTTGTCGGCATTATGTCCTCGCTTTCGGCTTGCGGACGTTTTTCGCAACCGTATCCGGTCGAAGGCAGCGGCTATCCGCACAACTATCCGCGACACTAGGAGATAACAATGGCTGATAAAAACGTAATAGAACGAATCCCGTATGTCGAATTTGCCGACAATGCCAACGAACGCACCCCGTGCGTTTTGGTGCTTGATTGTTCGGGTTCGATGCGCGGCGAGCCGATAAAACAGCTCAACGCCGGTCTGGTGGCGCTCGAAAAAGAACTCAAAGAGGATATTGACGCCAGCTCTCGCGTGCAGTTGCTGATTGTCAAGGCATTCGGCAAAGACGAAATCAAAATCGAATCGGACTGGACCGACGCGATGAACTTTACGGCACCGGTTATGGAAGCCGGCGGCTTAACCCCACTCGGTAAGGCCATGGAAACCGCGTTGCAAAAAATCGAAGAACAAAAATGCCTTTATGACAGTTGCGGTGTCACTTCTAAGCGGCCGTGGATTTTCCTTATCAGCGACGGCGAACCGACCGATTACGGCTGGGAAGATTCGGCGGAACTCTGCCGCTATGCGCAAAAAAACAAAAAAGTCGTTATCCACGCCATCGGCACTCAAGGCGCCAACTTGGAAAAACTCGCAAAGTTCTCGATTTTGCCGCCAAAACGTTTGACCGGCTTAAAATTTACGGAATTCTTCCTGTGGCTCAGCCGCAGTGTTTCCTGCATTTCAAAAGCCGCACCGAACGCCAACAAATATCTCGACGACATCACCGAATGGAATGAAAAGTAAATAATATGCCGACCCCACAAACACACATAAGGACTTTGTCCGCTTGCCTGCGCGGTGCTTTACATAAGGCCAACAATATGCCGTGTCAGGATTATGCGTGTTCGAAAGTGTTGAAAAACAAACTGGTCGGCGTTGTATCGGACGGCGCGGGCTCGGCACCTTACGGTCAAATCGGCGCCAAAGTGATTTGCAAAACTTTGTGCGATTTGTTGGTGCGCTCAAGCCACCGAACGATTCGCCGCGATGTTGTCAAAGCCATCGAAACTGCACGGCAAAAGCTGATTTTCCACCGCTATAACAAAAGCAAATCCGAACACGATTTAATCAATTTTTCGGCAACGGTCGTCGGCTTTTTTTGCCACAACGGCAAGGGTATAT
>JAFYFJ010000024.1 GCA_017543835.1 Alphaproteobacteria bacterium
CAAAAAGTTGCAGACTTCCGTGCGACCGAAATTATAGATTTTTGTTCCCCAATCTTTTTGTTCTCCTTTGCGCGGGTCGGCGTGTTCATACAAGCAAGTGCCGTCAAACTCAGCTAAGCCGTGACCGTCTTTCGGGAAGTGTGCCGGCACCCAATCCATAATCACACCGATACCGGCCTGATGGAACTTATCAATCATATAGCGGAAGTCATCCGGATTTCCAAAACGTGATGTCGGCGCAAACATACCGGTAATCTGATATCCCCACGAAGCATCGAGCGGATGTTCGCACAACGGCAAAAACTCGACGTGCGTAAAGCCCATATTGCTGACATACGGCACCAAGCGGTCGGCCAATTCACGATAGGTCAAAAACTCGGAACCGTTATCGCCTTTTCTGCGCCACGAGCCCAAATGCACTTCGTAAATCGACATCGGCTTATCATAAATATTATTGTTGGCGCGATAGTTCATCCACCCTTCGTCGTTCCAATGATAGTGGTTAATGTCAAAAACAATCGATGCAGTTTTCGGACGCACTTCGGAATAGGTTGCCATCGGGTCGGCTTTGCTCAAAATATGATTTTCCTGTGTTTTGATTTCAAACTTATAATATTCGCCCTCAACCAAATTCGGAATAAAAATATCCCAAATTCCGCAACTGATATGTTTGCGCATCACATTGATACGACCGTCCCAGTTGTTGAAACTGCCGACCACCGACACGCGCTTGGCGTTTGGTGCCCATACGGCAAACGCCACACCTTTAACGCCGTCCATTTC
Organism: Alphaproteobacteria bacterium; assembly: GCA_017543835.1. Classification (GTDB taxonomy): domain Bacteria; phylum Pseudomonadota; class Alphaproteobacteria; order RF32; family CAG-239; genus RUG410. The sequence goes on from JAFYFJ010000024.1 coordinate 784, forward strand.
AATCAGATGTGCACCGAGTTTTTTATATATTTCGCGATGGTTGCCCTGCGCAAACAAATAGGCGTCAATGTCGCCGATGGTGGCAGGGAATCGATACACATCTTCCGCCTCATAAATATGTCCTTGGTCGTTGGTGATTTTGAAATGATAGCTGAAATATTCCGTCTTATCCGTATTGAGTTGGAAGAAACCGCGCTCATCAATTTTGGTCATTTTGCCGAGTGACTTACCGGCTTTATCCACCACTTCGATGGCTGAAGCAAACGGCTGATAGGCGCGGATAAAAACCTTTTTGCTCCCCTTATCGCGTTGGATACCGAGCACCGCAAAAACATTTCCGTGGTCGCCGTTGATGATGGCTTCGATTTCTTCTTTTGACAACATATTATCCATAATAAACTCCTGTATGGGGGGACTGAAATATTCAGTCGCTCAACGATTAAAAATTCTATTTCTATCTATATAATTTAATCCGTAAAATTGCAAGTGAATTATCGTAAAAAAAAGTATGTTTGATTTAAGTGGTTGTTATTCTTTAAAAAATATTCCGCAACGTTTTTTTACAGTCGGATTTTTAAATTTTTGCATTTTCTGTATTTTTATTTATCAAAAACTATTGACGCATAAAAAAAAGTGATTATACTGAAGCTCGTAATATGAACTATTAGCAAATTATGGAGAAATTAAATGTCTACAAAAAATTACAATGAAAACAGCATCAGAGAAGCTGCTTATTATTGCTGGCAAAATGCCGGTTGCCCGAACGGAAAAGATGAATATTTCTGGAATATGGCAATCAATCAACTCTATGGTAAAAACTGCAACAACACTTCTTGCTGCAATTCTTCGAACAAGAGTTCTGCTTCCAGCAAAAAAAGCTCTACTTCCACAAAAAAAACAACAACTTCTTCCAGCAAGAAATAAGATATAAGAAATAGACTTTTTTAAGTGCATTATTTCTGAAAAAATATCTGCTTATCGGCAGATATTTTTTTGCTCTATTCATACACGCGATTATGCAAAATCACCTTGGTCGTATATAAGATAAAACACATACCGGGCGCCTGTCCGGCGACCATCATATTGCTGTGTGTCTGCTCTTTGCGCGTTCCCGTATTCAGCCGCATTTCCGGCACATCCACAAGCACACCTTCCAAATACACAACATCGCCCCTGACCAACATGGAGAGAGCTTTGTTTATGCGTTCGTTGGCGGGAATCGGATGATAATTGTTGAGTTCTTCGTTTTTGATAAATTGATTACACTCATTATATTTATCCCAATTTTTTTCTGCTTTTTCGGCGCTCATAAAACTCGGCATAAACGAGTTTTTATATTTCACGCCTTTGCACCGAACGCCGCCCATTCTTTCTTCGTGCACAAAATCAAACTTTGCAAACACGGACGGCTCTGCCATTTGCCCGATTAAAAGCATAATATCGCGCGGCACCAAATTGATATAGTCACCCTGAAATTGCCCGCGGTAAAATCGGTTGAACAATGTATCGTAATCATCGACAATGCCGACGCGGCCGGTGACCGCATACTTGGTGCGCGGCACCAGTGTATAGGTGTATTTTCCGCGTGTGAATCGGAATGACGGCGCCGTCACATCTTCAAACGAATCCGTTGCCGAAATTTGCAAAGGTTGTGTTGTCGGCGTGCCGAAAAAAGGTGCATAAATCACGCGTCTGATGTATTGCGGAAACAACCAATACAGGCACAACAACGCCAACGCCGTTTTGGTAACAAAGCCGATAATTTTTTGGCGGCGGCGCTTTTTTTCTTCTATTCTGCTTTTGCTTTGAAGCAGCATTCTTTTCCAAACTTCGTTCATATTTTCTCCTGCCGAACAACAGAAAATCCGTATCACATTTTTAATAAAAAAGCAATTTTTTCTTGCGATAAGCGCAAAAAAAATCTCCGGCGGAACAACGTCCGCGGGAGATTTTTAATGTTTGAGATTGTCAAATCAGGATGATGACATCGCTTTGGGCATATATCTTCAAGACCACATCAATCGTGCCAATCGGAATGTTTTCATCAAACACTTCTATCAGCAGATGATAGCTTGCCTGCCCGTATTTGTTCGGATACGGCATCGCCAGATTGACGATTTCGAGGCGCGGAACATAGCGGTAGTCGGCGTTGCGCAATTCATCCACTCCCGAAGCATTTTCCACCCCCAGCAAATCATGCGTAAAATTCAAGAGGATGGAGCGATTGGCAAACTTCAGAACGGTGTAGAGGTTTGCGGCGTAAACACGAAAATTGCCTTTGCGCTCTTTTACTTTCCACGAAGTAATCTGCGTTTTTTCGCATTTAAGCGTTGTTACATCGACTGCGTTCCAGACCTGATTGATGGTATCGGCGAGGACAATTTCTTCTTTATCGGACTTTACGGAATCCAAATAAACGGTCTCGGTTTTGCCGTTAAGAAGCTCTAAATAAGCGACATTTCCCTTCACGGTAATGTTTTTAAGCGTGCGGTCCATGCCAAACTTGTGCTCGTCTAACCATTCGTCACTGCAAGCGGTCAGCATTGTTCCCAGAACAAGCATAACCAAAATCTTCACATAATTTTTCATAATGATAGAGTTTAGATGTTCACTATATACCCGAAAATATCCGAATTTGCAAGATTTTTTTTATTTTCATTTAATCGGCGCAAAGCTAATCTTTTATTCATCTTTTGCCGTTATTATATTGCACAGCGGGAAAAAGATATGAAATGTAAAATATTGTTCGCTCTGATGCTTTTAGTCGGCACATTATGCGCGAATCCGGCAGTTTCAAGCGAAGCGGTCAAACATACGGATAACACCACCATACGCCTGTTTCATAACGGCGTTGATTCTGTTTTGGCGCAATTTGAAATTAAGCCGGACTGGCATATTTCGTGGAGTAACCCCGGTGATGTCGGGCAACCGACAACGGTGCGTGCCGAGAACTCAACCGTTGAGGTGGTGGCACAAAGCACGCCGCAGGTGCGCACATTGTTTGAAATTATGCACGAATACCTTTATGAAAATACGGCCTATTACGCGCTCAAATTGGATAACTTAAACGATGCCGAGCTGACTTTTGATTTTGTGGAATGCAGCGATGTTTGCAAACCGGAAAAATTATCGTTTCAGCTCAGCGACATCAAGCAGACCGGCGCGGAAGAATGGTCGATTTTGCAAACGCGCGCGACCGCGACTTTTCCGCAAAAAATTACCCTGACCAGTCCGGCAACCGATAATTTGCTGACGCTCGATTTTGAGCCGAATATGCCGATTAATTTTCTTGCGCCGCAAAAAGATGTGCTCGACGAAGAAAGCGTTGAAATCACGCCGTCCGAAAACGGAATTCAAATCCGTTGGAACAGCGACCGGCCCGAAGCACTTAAGCAAGCGCTGATTATCACACCCGAACAATCATATTTGGCCGACATCGAATATCTGACTAGTTGGACGACGTTGCTGCTGATGATTCTGTTGGCGATTTTGGGTGGTATTATCTTAAATGCGATGCCTTGTGTGTTTCCGATTTTGAGTTTAAAAATCTGGGCGTTGTTGCGCGAGCCGCACACCAAACGACAAGCGCTCAAAAACGCTCTGGCTTATACCGGCGGCGTGTTTATCTCATTTATGCTCTTAAGTGCTTTATTGGCGTGGCTTAAGCAACACGGTGCAAACGTCGGTTGGGGATTTCAGTTGCAGTCGCCGTGGTTTGTCGGTGCAATGGCCATATTATTTTTGCTGATGTTTGTTTTTATGGTCGGGTGGCTCAAGTTTCCGGAACTCGCCTCGCAACGTATGCATAAACTGGCGAGCGCGCACGAATTTGCCACCGGATTTTTTGCGGTGCTGATTGCCAGCCCTTGCACCGGTCCGTTTATGGGTGCGGCCATCGGCTATGCTTTTATGCGCGGCACTTGGGAAATATTTGCCGTGTTTTCGGGATTGGCGCTCGGCTACGCTCTGCCTTATGCGCTGATAGAAATTTTTCCGCAACCGTTGCGCCGTATTTTGCCGAAACCGGGCGCTTGGATGCGCAAGTTACAAATCATTTTAGCCGTTCCGCTGTTGCTGACTTCGCTATGGCTCGGCTCGGTTTTGTATGCGCAAATCGACACCGATGACGCGCTTGTTTCGGAGTTGAATTGGCAACCGTTCGATGCCGATGAAATTGCCGAGCTCAATGCGGCGCACGAAAATATTTTTGTGGATTTTACGGCCGACTGGTGCCTGACCTGCAAGTTTAATCATAAAATCATTTTAGATACCGACCGCTTTGCAAAATTTGTGACACAAAACAATGTGCATTTGTTTGTGGCCGATATTACCGAACATAACGCGCAATACAGCGCCGCGTTACAAGCTTACGGACGCGACAGTATTCCGCTTTATGTTTATTATCACGACGGCGATTATGAACTTCTGCCTCTGTTTTTCAGAATAAAGAACTTGCCGCGCTAACCTTCAACAAACTATCGAAAGGAACATAAACCATGAAAAAATTTTTACTGACCTGTCTCGCTGTTTTGATGACGACCTTCGGTGCAAACGCACAGAAGCTCGACCCGGAAAACACACTCGTTTTGGAACTCAAAGACGGCGATGTTTATATCCAGATGTATCCGGATGTGGCGCCGAATCATGTGGCGCGCATTAAAGAATTGACGCGTCAGGGCTTTTATGACGGCCTCAAATTCCACCGCGTCATCGACGGCTTTATGGCGCAAACCGGTGACCCGCTCGGCAACGGAACCGGCGGTAGCGGACAAAAACTCAAGGCCGAATTCAACAACAAACACCACGGACGCGGCACGGTTTCGATGGCGCGCGCCATCGACCCGAACTCAGCCGACAGCCAATTTTTTATCTGCTTTAAAGATGCCGGTTTTTTAGACGGCGAATACACCGTATGGGGACAAGTGGTGCAAGGTATGCAATTTGTTGATAAAATCAAACGCGGCAACCCGCGCGACAACGGCAATGTGTTTGAGCCGGATAAAATTATCTCGATGAGAGTTATGGCGGATATGAAAAAATAATTTCCGTTCTTCATAAATATAAAGATACCCGCGGCAAACGGGTATCTTTTTTTTATGCAGATATCTCGGCTTGTATCCGCGATTATTCGCAGTCCGTAAATTTTTCTTTGAGCCAAAATTCCATCCAAGTTTTGATATATGAATTTTCGATATCGGTTTCTTCCCCGTCTATTTTTTTATGCATCCAATCTTTTGTGAGTTTGCCTTCTTCCGAAATAACCTTGATAAAATTACCGAAATCGGTAACCCCGTTTTTAACGGCAATATTATGCAGACATTTGCAAGTTTGCTTTGTCTTTTTAATATCTTGTATCATCTTATCTTTATTGTCTGCGATTGTTTCTTCGTCTTGCATATACATCAAACACACGGACTCGCCCTCATAATCGGCGGTTATTTGCCACACATACGGCGTAATATAGTCTATCGCGCTTTTGATAATTCTTTTGCCATACACGCACGCACCGCATATAATGCCGATGATGATTAACGACATCACGATACATTTATATCTGATGCAACATTTGTTCTTCTTTACGCTTTCGGTTGCATGGGAATCGGTTGGCACGATGCTCTTCGGGAGTGCCTTCTTTTTGCCGGCAGAAGTCGACACGGACTTCTTTTCTTTAATTTCTTTTTTGCTTGAAGAAGTCGACACAGACTTCTTTTCTTTGATTTCTTTTTTGCCGGCAGAGCTTCGCACAGATTTCTTCTTTGTGGCTTTTGTTTTTTCGGTTTTCATCCTTCAGTCCTTTCACAATAACTGCAATTCAGATTAATCCTCGATATCATCGGACATCTTTTTATAAAGCTCGCGAATATCGTCTTTGGAACAAGGTTTTATTTCGTCATCATGAACGCAACACTCCAAATCTTTGTTATTCAGATAAGTTTTATATTCGATTTCCGAAACATTATGTCCCGAGGATTTGTATGCTTTAATCGGCTGACCTTCGTAGGTATACGCGCCCACCCGTTGATAAATAATGTTGCCGTGTAATCTTTCGTTGACGGCATAATCTGTGCCGGGAATATATAGGCAAACATTGTCGGCGGTGCACGAATTTTTTATAAAATGACCATTGTATATTCCCCACATTTTCAAGAGGGAATCTATTTTTTCCTGAGAAACAAATCCGTCATTTATGCCTAATGCTTCCAAAACCCCTCTGCCCTGACCGGCAAATGCCAAACTTCCGATTTGTATGGCCGTATTGACGTCTTGCGAAACATTACTTTCCTCGCCGGCGATGATTATTCCTTCGTCAACAATGGCTGTAATCCGGCTGTTATTAATGTAATGCATAATCTTTTTATTTGAGCTGACAACACCGTCCGCTTCTAAAATAAAGATATCTTCGCCCAGCTCTTGCCGTTTTTTATAAGCCGCTTCGACCGCCTGTTTGCAATCGGCACTTTCCTGCTCTTTTTTTTGGGTATATTCCTGGTATTTTTCCATAGGTTTATTGACCCATTTTTTCATGGTTTCGGTGCTCGGTATCCAGTCTGCCCGCGCCGGCGTATTTAAAAGCATTAGGCCAAATACCAACAATATCAAAATGCGTATTCTCATAGTCCCATATCCTCAAATGTCGGTTCATCATTTTGTTGCGGTGCTTCGATGGTTTCTTCCGGCAGATTTTCTTGCGGTTCTCCGATATTTTCTTCCGGCAGATTTTCCTGCGGTGCGCTTACCGCTTCGTCCGACAGATTTTCCTGCAACGACGTTGATGTATTTTGCCTTTGCACCGACGCGTAAGAATAGCTCGGCGACTGCCGATTATTTTGCAAATTAATCGCAACTATTGCCATAATGACGGGGAACAACAAGAAGAACAATAACTTCTTTTTGCTGATTTCTTCCTTGGGTTTAGGTGTAAAATCGCAACACCCGCAATACGGACATTGTTGCGCAATATCCGAGATTTGTTTTTTACATTCGGGGCATCTGATGAGCGTCATATTTTTATCCTTTGTGGTCCTCTACTATTTGCTTGATTTCGCTCGGATTTTTGACTGTTGCGAATTCAACCGCCGAGCTTCCTTTGCCGGTAAAATAAATATTTGCGTAATTTAAAATTCTTCCCCAAAACGTTTGTTCGATTTCTATCGTTTCAATTTCTTTTATAATCAGTTCTTCGGTATGAACGCTGATTATTCCCGTTTTTAAGACAACACGTTTGTTGGTAATCACCATTTCCAAAAAATGATAGTGCATAAGGTAGAAATATAAATCCCCGACCAATAAAATTACAAGCATCAACAAGATGATTACCATGTTTCCGGACATTGCCAATGCAAACAAAACACACAGCAAATAATATATGTTATAGCAAATTACTCTGAAATAATCCACCCAATGAATCTTTGCCACATAGCAAATTTCTTCATTGTTTGACAGATGTTTTGCAACATAATGCATCCTTAATCTCCGTAAAAATAAACTGAATTAAGTTGAACATAAACCTATATCTATGTCAATCTTTTTTTTATTTGCCGGAGCGCTATATAAAGAACAGTGTAACAACAAGGTGCTACACTGTTCTTAATGTGTTTTGATTAATCGGTTATCGGCCGCTAAAAATAGCCGCCGCTACGGTCAAACATATAGCGAATAATGGCGGCAATGAACAACACGAGCATTATGCCGATAATCCCGATTATCAGCTTGCTCCCGACCATATATGCGAACAATTGATCCAACATCTATTCGTTTCCCGCCGTATCCGTTTCTTCTGCCGGTTTAGCCAAATCCGCCTTCACTTTCGGGTCGTTCATCAAACGATTAATCCGCTCGGCTTCGTCAAACGTATCATCAGCCCTAAAGTTGATTTCCGGCGTAAAGCGCAATTTCAGCTTGTCGGCAACGAGCTTTTTGAACAGCCATTTATCCGCTGCCAATTGTTCCAAAATCGTGCCCAAATTTTTGCCGTTCAGGGTCGTTAAATAAACGGTGGCATACTTCAAATCCGGTGACATAATCACATTTGTAATCGTAATGAACGCATCGGCTATCGATTGCGAGCGGACATTATCCTGTTCGATTGCATCGGCAATCACGCGACGCACTTCCTGCCCCACGCGCAATTGTCTTTGCGATAATTCCTGAGCCATTTTTAACTCCTCTCTTTATCCTGTTGCTTACAACGTCTTGGCGATTTCTTCAACCTCGTAGCACTCGATTGAATCATTCACCTGAATATCGCTGTAATTTTCAAAACTCATACCGCACTCATAGCCCTCTTTGACTTCTTTGACATCGTCTTTATAGCGCTTGAGTTGGCCTAAATTGCCGTCGTGAATCACTACGTTGTCGCGCAAGAGCCGAACTTTCGCCCCGCGTTTGACCAGACCTTCGGTCACCATACAGCCGGCAACTTTACCGACACCGGTAATATTGAACACATTGCGAATTTGCGCATAACCTAAAATCTTTTCGCGCAATTCCGGCGTCAACATACCCTCGAGCGCTTTTTTCACATCGTCAACAACGGTATAAATAATCGAATAATAACGAATATCAACCCCGTCGCGATGCGCCATATCACGCGCTTGCGCATTGGCACGAACGTTAAAGCCGATAATCAAAGCATCGGAAGCGTGCGCGAGCGTCACATCGGACTCGGAAATTCCACCCACCGCCGAGTGCAAAATCTGCACCGAAACTTCATCGTTGGCAAGCTTTTTGAGCGAGCCCTCAAGTGCCTCAATCGAACCCTGAACATCGGCCTTAATAACAACCGATAAGTGCTTGGATTCACCGGATTTAATCTTTTCCATCATTTGTTCCATCGCCGACTTGGTGTTG
>JAFYFJ010000025.1 GCA_017543835.1 Alphaproteobacteria bacterium
AAATATCCCGAAGCAGTGTCTCTGAGCGGCGATGCGTGGATTGCGTTTTTGAATCAAAAATCAAAATATAATCTTGAAAAAAATGCGGCCGAGCTGTTGAAAGCCGCACCTTTTGTGGCGCCGGAAAGTAAAATTGTGCGGTCGGGTGATATGCGCAATTTGTGGCAGTTTTGTTATGATTGGATAGGAGATAATTTATGATTACGTTTGCCTATCCGCAATTGCTTTGGTTGTCGGTGTTGCCGTTTTTGGCGTATTATATGATTCCTGTCGCCAAAAAAATGCACGGTGATGCGTTGCAGGTGCCGTTTGTGCGCGATATTTCTAAAATCAATGAAGAAAATAAATTCAGTTTCAGGTCGGCGCTTTACGGCAAAGTCAAAAGCTATTGGAAATTGTTTATGCTTTGTGTGATTTGGGCGTTATGGGTGGCGGCATTGTGTCGTCCGCAATGGGTGGGCGAACCGCATAAAGTTCGTATGGAATCGCGCGATATTATGCTGGTGGTCGATATTTCACCGTCGATGCAAGAACAGGACTTTTTGTATCAGGGGCGATATTACAGTCGGTTGGCGGCGGTTAAAAATGTGGTGTCCGCTTTTGCCGATGCCAGAGTTGATGACCAAATCGGCTTAATCGTTTTCGGCTCGCGCGCTTATCAGCAAGTGCCGCTGACATACGACCGGCAGTCACTTAAAGAAGTGCTGTATGCAATTGAGGGCGGTATGGCCGGTAATTCCACTTCCATCGGCGATGCGGTCGGGTTGGCACTTAAAAATTTGTCTGCCGATGAAACGCCGGTGCAAAATAAGGTGGTGGTGCTTTTAACCGACGGTATCAATAACGACGGGCGGTTAAATTTTCCGCAGGCCATCAAAATGGCAGAACAGGAAAATATCAAAATATATACCATCGGTATGGCAAGCGACCAATTGGTGTGGGGCGGTTTGTTCGGAACCATCAGCGCGGATTTGGATGAAGAAAGTTTGAGGCAGTTGGCAGCGGCAACAAAAGGCAATTATTTCAGAGCAACCGATTTGCAATCGTTGTATGCGGTGTATAACGAAATCAACCGTTTGGAAGTCCAAGATAAAGAAGGACAATTCGTGCAAGAGCAAAAAGATTTGTTCTACTACCCGATAGCGCTTGCATTGTTGCTGTTTGTGCTTTTGTTTGCGGCGGGGAGAAGATAAGATGGAATGGATTGAGGCGTTTCACTTTTTGCGGCCGTATTGGTTGATTGCTCTGCTTTTGCCAATAGTCTGGAGTTGGATTATCTTCAAAAAAGAAACGGTGCAGTCGTCGTGGGTCGGCGTGTGTGATATGCATTTGCTGAAGTATCTGCTGATTCGGGGTGAAGATTCACAGCGTCGTTTGCCGTATATTTTGGCGATGCTGATTATGTTTGGGTCGATAATTGCCTTAGCCGGACCGTCTTGGCAAAAAAAGGAAAATCCGGGGCTGAGTGCCGATAATCCGGTGATGATTTTGCTGAGTATGTCTGATGATATGCAGCAAACGGATGTGGCGCCGAATCGTTTGACGCGGGCGCGTTATATCGTTAAAGAAATCTTGCAGGAGTTTGAGGCAACCGAAACCGGCCTGATGGTTTATAGTGATGAGCCGTTTGTGATTACGCCGCTGACGGAAGATGTCGGTTTGCTCGAAAATCTGTTGCCGCAAATCAGTGCCGATATTATGCCGGCAAACGGCGACCGGCTGGATAGGGCGCTTGATATGGCGGTCGGAAGGATGCAAAATGCCGGTTATCAATTCGGCAATATCGTGGTGCTCGCCGCCGATGTGCGCGAAAGCTTCGATAAGGCCTTGCACAGCGCCGAAAAAGCCGCAAAACAGGGATTTGATGTCAATGTGATAAAAGTCAGCGTAGGAGATAATGAAAAATTAAAGATGATAGCCGATAAAGGTCACGGTTTGTATTTGAATTATAATCAAAATTATCAGCCGCTCGGGCAAAAAATCAATGCTCTCTATCAAAAAGAAATTAAAGAGAGCGAAAATATGCAGTCGGTATGGTTCGATGAGGGATATTATTTGCTGTGGTTGCCGGCATTGTTGCTGTTGTATTTCTTCCGCAAAGGCGTGATGTTGGTGCTCGTTTTATGCTGTCTGGCATCACCGGTTTATGCCGGTTGGTTTTTGAACAATAATCAGGAAGCTATGTGGCTTTTTAAGAAAAAGAAATACGATGCGGCGGCGCAAAAGTTTGAAGATGCACAATGGCGCGGGGCGGCGGCGTATAAAAGCGGCGATTACGAGCAGGCGTATAAGGATTTTTCCGCCGGAACCGATGCAACGGCGCTGTATAATCAGGGAAACGCCTTGGCCAAAGCCGGTAAAATCGATAAGGCCATGGCAAAATACGAAGAAGTGTTGAAGCAAGACCCGAATTTTGAAGATGCGGCGTATAATCTGGAATATCTGAAAAAAATGAATCAAAATCAGCAACGGCAACAAAATCAAAAGAACGAAGATAATGCCGATAAACAGCAGGAACAACAGCAGGATTCCGGAAATCAGGAACAGAAGAATAATCAGGAAAATCAGCGAAACGAGCAAGGAAACGAGCAACAGCAAAATCAAGAACAACAAGAGCAGAATCAACAACAAAATCAACAACAGCAAAACGGCGAACAACAGGAAAATTCGGCGCAACAACAAAGCGGCGAACAAGGTAACGAGCAACAGCAGAATCAAGAACAACAAAAGCAAAATCAGGAGCAGTCGGGCGAACAACAAAGTGAGCAACAACAGCAAAACGGCGAACAAAGCGAGCAACAACAGCAAGGGCAGGGGCAACAACAAGGGCAAGAACAACAGCAAAATCAGCAATCGCCGAATGAACAGCAATCGGGCGAGCAACAGCAAGGCAAAAACTCCGATGCCGGTGCGGGCGATGACGGTAACGAGCAACAAAGCGGGGCCGAGAATACGCCGTCTGAGCAAAATCAAAACAATTCGCAAAATGAGCAAAACGACGGCGAAAATCAACAAGCCGAGGCCCAAGCGCAAATCGGTGAAGAAGATGAAAAATCTGAGCAGGAAGCACAGGGCGCTCAAGTGCAAAACGGCGATAATCTCGACGCCGAAGAACAGGAAAAAATCCGGGCGCGGTTGCATAAGTTCCGCGATGTGCCGGAAGATCCGGGCGGTTTGCTCAGGGCGTTGATAGCCAAAGAATACAGCAAAAACAGATATCAAAATGAGTGAGGCAAAAATGTTGCAAAAAATGTTGGTTTTATTATGGGTAATGTGCGGTTTTATCGGTGCGGCAGAGGCCGGTCAGCTTTCGGCCAATGTTAATCCGCAACAGGTCGCGTATGGCGAATCGGTGCGTTTTGAGTTGATTTATGACGGCGATGATGCCGGCACCATGCAACCGGATTTATCGGCTCTGAATAAGGATTTTTCGATTTATTCGACATCATCATCTATGCAGTCGAGTTATGTGAACGGTGTCGGTCAGCAAAAACGCGTGTGGACCTTGCTTTTGATGCCGAAATATGAGGGAAAACTGCAAATTCCGGCGATTACGGCCGGTGCTTATAAAACCGCTCCGCTGGAAGTTGAAGTGTTGCCGGCGGGCTCTAAACCGGCCGCACAAAATAACACGGCTCAAGGGCAAAATACCGCCGTCAATAATGCGACAACGGCAAATACCGGCTCGCAAAATGCGGCTCAGGGTGCGGATAGCACCTTTTGGGCGGAATTGACCGTTAATAATAAAAGTCCGTTTGTAAATCAGGAAATTGCGGCGACTTTGGTGATTTATGACAAGAAGGGTGTCGAATTGCAAATGCCGGCTTTTGAAGATACGCAGGACTGGCAGATTGAACAGGTCGGAAATCCGGAAGTAACCGAAAAAAACGGGCAGCGCATCATTAAATTAAATTATTCGCTGGTGCCGCAAAAAAGCGGTGCGATTACCGTGCCGAGCGTGCGGATTGAGGGGACTTATCTCGACACATCGTCAACACCGGTAACGAATTCCTTCGGCGGTTTGATGAAACTGTTTGAATTTAATTTCGACCTCTCGAATATTATGGGCACGCAAAAGCCGATTATGTTACGCACGGAGCCGATTAAGGTAAATGTTAAACCGATACCTGAAGATTACGGCGCGCATTGGTGGTTGCCGGCTGAGGCGTTGGTGATGAACGCAAAATGGAGTGATGCCAAACCGGTGTTTAAGGTGGGCGAAGCGGTAACGCGTGAAATTACGGTGCTTGCTTCCGGTGTGGCGGCAGAAGATTTGCCGGAGTTGAATTTTGCCGAAAATCCGGCGTGGAAACAATATCCGGAAAAACCGCAACTTAATTCGGTGTTGCATAACGGACGGCGTATTGCACAAGCGGTAACACGCATTGTTTATATTCCGCAGAAAAACGGCGAACAGGAAGTGCCGGGCGTAAAATTGCGTTGGTATAACGTGCGCACAAATCATATCGAAACGGCCGAAATTCCGGCAGAAAAAATGTATGTAGCGGGCGACGGTGCAACCGCAGAAACACAGCCGGTTGCCGCAAGCACGCAAAAGTCGGAGCCGCAGCCATCTTCGGAGCCGGCCAAAATTGTCGATAAAAGCATTAATGAGATGATGCACGCGGTCAAAATCGGAGCCGGAATTGCGTTTGCGTTTTTTGCCGGCCTGATTGTCTGCTTTTTGTTTTTGCGCCGTCGGCCGCATATTGCGGAAGAACAGTCGGCATCGGATTGCGTCAAACAAATGGAACATGCGCTGAAAATTTGCGATTATCGGTTGTTGCGCGATAATTTGCTCAAATGGGGCGAACAGGTGTTTGTCGGCGAAAATATCACGAATCTCAATGATTTATCCAAGTTAATCGGCAACGAAAAGTTTAATGAGCAAATGCTTAAACTGAGCAGTATTCTCTATGCCGGAAAGTCAGAAACTTTGGATGCCGCGGTGATTTTGGAAAACGTTAAACACGGATACAAAAAATCAAAACAACGTCGCGAAAAACCGTTGCCGGATTTGTATAAATAGCTTGCAAATCGCAAAAATATGTGTTCTAATTAATCCGTCTTGACGGATAAGGAGAAAATTATGCCCTTTTTGAAAAAAACGATTATATGGACAATATTCTTGGCTGCCATGTATTTCGGTGGTGTCGGTGCGCAAAGCTCCAATAATTTTTTTCAAGGTATGGGCTTTTTTTCGATTGTTGCGGCGTGCGCCTGTTTATACATCATTTTTAAGCTGATTTGGGGACCGCTCGGTAATTTGAGCCGGCTTTTGCTGGTGGCCGGTGTGTTGGTTTATATTGCCTTCAGTATCGGTTTGTTTAACGGGAATACTTTGAAATCGTTTTTGAGCGGTGTGCCGCGTCCGCAGGCGCCGGTTTCGTATGAAAAAGAAGACCAAACGGCAGAAATTAACGCTTTGGAAATTCAGATGTTCGGCAATAATCAGCCGGCGGCGGAAACAACATCGGCAGAAGCGATGCCTTCGGAAGCACAGACGGCGTCGGTCGAACAAAATAATCCGAATACGCAACCGCAAATTCCGGTGCAAGCAAATCAAAATCGTTCCGCAAACGGTTTTTTGGATACCGTTAAATCGTGGTTTAGCGGCGATACTCAGAGCAATTCGGTATCTTCGTCCAAAACATTGAATCCGATGAATTATCCGGAAATGGTGGGGCATCCGCAAGTTGCAAGCGGCAGTATTTTGATTTTGGACGGCGTTCGGATTAAACTGTTCGGGATAGATGCGCCGGACCCGACACAGACTTGCGAAAACCGCTACGGTAATTCGTATATCTGCGGCAAAGAGGCAATTATTTGGATGCGTAACTGGCTGAATCATAAAGATGTCAGTTGCCGCATTATCAGCCGAATAGAGAATAATCGCACGACCGGTATTTGTTTTTCGGATGACGGAAAATACGATGTGGCGGCGGCGGTTGTCAGCGCGGGATGGGCCGTGGCATACACCGAGCATACGCAGATTTATGTGGAATATGAACGGCAAGCGGCAGAAGAGCATCGCGGTCTGTGGAACGGCAGATTTTATAAGCCGTGGGATTGGCGTCGTTTGCAAAATCGAAAAATTGATATAAAAGAGAATAAATCAAAGTTTAACTTTAAGGGATGGTTTAAATGAGTAAAGTTTTCAAATCTAATTCGGAAAAAGATACGGCTTATATTGCCGAGCAATTTGCCGATATTGCGAAATCGGGCGATATTTTTGCCTTAAACGGAACACTCGGTGCCGGTAAAAGCGTGTTTGCGCGTGCGTTTATTCAAAAACTGACGCCGGTTAAAGAAGCACCGAGCCCGACTTTTACGTTGGTGCAGATGTATCCGACCCCGAAGTTTGATATTTATCACTATGATTTGTATCGCTTAAAATCGCCGGCCGAACTTTTTGAGCTGAATGTCGATGAGGCCTTTTATGCCGGTGTGTGCCTGATTGAGTGGCCGGAAAAAATGGGGCCGCTGACGCCGCGCAATATTTGGCAGGTTGATTTTGAAGTGAACGGGAACGAGCGCACCATTACCGTTTCGGTTGATGACGAGGAAAAATTACAGAGATTGGAACATGTCGGATAATCAGCTTTTGCACGCAACGGCGCTTGTCGTAAATGATTGCGGGGTTTTGCTGACGGGTAAAAGCGGCAGCGGAAAGTCCGATTTGGCGTTGCGTTTAATCGAAAGCAAAAATGCCGCGTTGATTGCCGATGATGCCGTGTTGCTCGAAAAGAAAGAGCAAAAACTTTATGCACGAGCGGCGGAAAATATTGCCGGACTATTGGAAGTGCGCGGCGTCGGGCTGGTTAAATATCCGTATATCAAAGAAGCGCCCGTCGATTTATGTGTGAATCTGACCGATGATGCAAGCGCTATCGAGCGTTTGCCCGAAAAACGAACAAAGCATATTTTAGGGCTTGAAATTAAGCAAATTGACTTGTATGCTAAAGAAAATTCCGCACCCGAAAAAGTGATGGCGGCAATTCGTTATTGGAATAACAACCGAGAGAATATAGAAGAATAAATAAGATGCTTAAAAGAACATTGGAAACATTTTTGCAAACTTTAGGTAAGGCACCGGTCGGTTTTATTATCAGCTTAGGGCATTTTATGCAATTTGTGGCCAAGTCGGTGTATAA
>JAFYFJ010000026.1 GCA_017543835.1 Alphaproteobacteria bacterium
CATTTTCAGAACCATAATACATTCCAACAACATTCCCGTCATTATCATTTGTAATGGAAATATTACCATTATTTTTATTATTATGCCTACCAACACGCTGATAATTTCCGCATTTATAATAAACTTTTTCTCCAGATAAAAATTTATCTACAGGTATATAGCCCGCACCACACGCGCTTGTTGTATATCCTTCCGGTACTTCCTTCGGCTTGCAGGTATAATACTGAGTTTCGCCGCTTAAGCACCTTTCAACCGCGTCATAACCCGCACCACAGGATTTCTTATACGCTGAACAGTCATTTGCTACACACAAATAATAAATATCATTTCCCGAAACAAATATATTAACTTGCGTATAGCCCTCGCCGCACGGTTCTTTTGTGTATCCTGCAGGTATCTTTATTCTGCACTCCACATATTTATTATTGCCGCTCTGACAGGTATTGCCGGTCGGTTCATAACCCGCACCGCAACTTGTTGTCGTATACGAACATTTCTTGGCATTTTGGCATAAATTGCCGGTCCACCCGGCAGGGCACGAGCATTTGTCGCCGGCTTGCGTGCCGCCGTGTTTGCACGTTAGCTGTGCATAGCATTTGCCGTTGTATTTCACATAGCCGTTGGCGCAACTGTTGCATTTGAGTTTTTTCGTTGTGCCCGACGTGCAACTTGCGCTCTGCTTATATCCGGTCGGACAAGTCGTATAATCATAACCGGTGCAGGCCTTTGCCTTACATTCAATGTATTTGTTGTTGCCGCTCTGACAGGTGTTACCGGTTGCTTCATAGCCGGTGCCGCAACTTGTTGTTTTATAAGAGCATTTTTTGGCGCTTTGGCAGAGTTTACCGTTCCAACCCGCCGGACACGAACATTTGTCGCCGGCTTGCGTGCCACCGTGTTTGCATTCGATTTTCTTGTAGCATTTGCCGTTGTATTTCACATAACCGCTGGCACAGCTGTTGCATCTGAGTTTTTTAGTTTCACCCGACATACAGCTTGAACTCTGCTTATATCCGGTCGGACAAGTTGTATAATCATAACCGATGCAGGCCTTTGCCTTACACTCAATGTATTTGTTATTGCCGCTCTGACAGGTTTTACCGGTTGCTTCATAGCCGGTGCCGCAACTTGTTGTTTTATAAGAGCATTTTTTGGCACTTTGGCAGAGTTTACCGTTCCAACCCGCCGGACACTTACATTTCTCGCCCTGTTGTGTGCCGCCGTGTTTACACGCTAATTGTTTATGGCACGAACCGTTGTATTCAACATATCCGGTTTGACAGGTAAGCGCCTCGGCAACGCCCGAAAACACAAAAAACATCGAGAAAAGAACAGAAAATAACAACCCTTTTTTCAACATGGCAATATCCTTAAAAAATGCGCTTATTAAAAAATTTACGAAATGTTAACATTTTCAAGAGTTAAAGTCAAGTCTAATCTCTGGCGCATGAGAATAGATTTTCCGCCGCTTTCGGCACACTAAAAAAGCCGCAAGCAAACTGCCTGCGGCTTTTTGATAATGCACTCGATTCAGATTATTTGTTTTCCAAATCTTCGCCGGTTTCTTGGTCAACACGTTTAGCCGACAGCTTAATCTTACCGCGGTTATCCATACCCAAGCACTTCACCCACATTTCATCGCCTTCTTTGTAGAAGTCCGAAACGGAGGCAATGCGTTCATTTTTCACTTCGGAAATATGCACCAAGCCCTCGGTTTGCCCCAAAAAGCGAACAAACGCGCCAAAGTCCATAATTTTGGTAATCGTGCCGTGATAAATCTTACCCGTTTCCGGCTCGGCAACAATACCGGTAATAATCTCGATTGCCTTTTGGCAGTTTTCGTTATTGTTGGAAGCAATCGTCACCACGCCGTCATCGGTAATATCGATTTTGGTGTTGGTCTTTTCGATAATTTCGCGAATAACCTTACCACCAGTGCCGATAACCTCACGAATTTTATCGGTCGGAATCATCATGGTATGAATACGCGGCGCTTTCGGCGAAATTTCCGGACGCGGAGCTGCCAAGGCCTTAGCCATCTCGCCCAAAATGTGAATACGTCCTTCATGCGCCTGCGCCAAAGCATTTTGCATAATTTCCTTGGTAATCGACGTAATCTTAATATCCATTTGCAACGCAGTCACACCATCTTTGGTTCCGGCAACTTTAAAATCCATATCGCCGAGGTGGTCTTCATCACCCAAAATATCGGTCAAAATCGCCACACGACCGTCATCTTCTTTAATCAAGCCCATAGCAATACCGGCCACCGGCTTTTTCATCGGCACACCGGCATCCATCAACGACAAGCAAGTGCCGCAAACCGTTGCCATGGAAGACGAACCGTTGGATTCCATAATATCGGAAACAACGCGCAAAGTATAAGGGAAAACTTCTTTATCCGTCGGCAACATCGGATGAATCGCACGCCAAGCGAGCTTACCGTGACCGATTTCGCGACGGCCCGGCGTGCCCAAACGGCCGCATTCGCCGACCGAGAACGGCGGGAAGTTGTAATAAAGCATAAAGTCTTGCTTATATTCCGGCAACAAACCGTCAACGATTTGTGCATCGTCCGGCGTGCCCAAAGTCGTAACCACCATCGCCTGCGTTTCGCCGCGGGTGAACAGAGCCGAACCGTGTGCTTCCGGCAACAAACTCACTTCGCATTGAATCGGGCGCACCGTTTTAGTGTCACGGCCGTCAATACGATGACCGGTTGTCAACACTTTTTCGCGCATGGTGTGATGCATCACATTCTCGATTGCATCGCCGACGAACGCCATTTCGACTTCGTTTTCCGGATCAATCGTGGCCTTAACTTCTTCAGCCAATTGCCCTAAAACCGTGCCGCGTTCAAGCTTATCGGTAATCCCGAAAGCATCATTATAGCGCGCACCGAAATCCTTCAAAATGCGTTCGCTCAAAGCGGTATATTCCGGCGGAAATTCCGGCGCCGCCCATTTTTCTTTACCGGCTTCGGCTGCCATTTCTTTAATCAATTTAATAATCGGCTGAAAGCTTTCAAAACCGAACATAACCGAACCGAGCATCACTTCTTCGGAGAGCTCGTTGGCTTCGGATTCAACCATCAACACGCCCTCTTCGGTACCGGCAACGGTCAACTTCAATTCGGATTCGGCTTGTTCTTCAATCGTCGGGTTCAAAATGTATGCGCCGTCTTTATAACCCACGTTAGCCGCACCAATCGGACCCATAAACGGAATGCCCGAAATTGCCAAAGCGGCACTTGCCGCAATCATCGAAACCACATCGGAATCGTTCTTTTGGTCGTGCGACAACACGGTGCAGACAATTTGCACTTCATTTTTGAACGCATCCGGGAAAAGCGGACGTATCGGACGGTCAATCAAGCGCGAAATCAACACTTCGCGTTCTGACGGCTTACCCTCGCGTTTCATAAATCCGCCCGGAATTTTGCCGGTTGCATAATATTTTTCCTGATAGTTTACGGTTAAAGGAAAGAAATCCTGATCCGCTTTCACTTCCTTTGCAGCCACTACCGTTGCAACAACCACTGTTTCTCCGTATGTTGCCACAACCGCACCGGTTGCCTGTCGGGCAATCTTACCTGTTTCCAATACCAATTTACGACCGCCCCATTCTGTTTCTTTGCGGCAAATTTTAAAATCTATCATAATTTTTCTTTCCTTTCATTTCATCTTTTTTCATCTTTAAAAACCTCACCTAATTTAAAATTAGGATTTATCGGGGTTGCAAGACCATTCCCGCAACCCCGTTTATCAAAGCCGAATTACTTACGCAAATCGAGCTTTTTAATAATGTCTTGATATCTTTCTTCGCTCATGCTCTTCAAGTGATCAAGCAAGTGACGACGACGGCTGACCATCTTCATCAAACCCAAGCGAGAATGTAAATCTTTAGCGTGAACGTTAAAGTGTTCAATCAAAGCATTGATACGATATGTCCAAATCGCGATTTGAACTTCCGGACAACCGGTATCGTTTTCGTTGCGGCCGTATTTAGCCACGATTTCTTTTTTGATTTCATTTGTAATCGACATCTTATATTTCCTTTTTTATTATGTTATGAAACACGCGTATCGGCGAGATTTTGCGCTCATCGACACGCACCAATGCAATCAAACAATTATGAAACTTGACCGCCGCCAATTCCGTCGGCAAAACCGCCGGATAATTCTTGGGCGAAAGCCCTTGTCCCATACTTAATTTTCTTGCGTCTTCGGCCGAAACAGCAATCTCCGCGATGTCGCGCAGAGATGTTTCTATCGGCAAAAGAGACTCGCGTCGCTTGTCTATATACTCTACTTTTTCCAAATAATCCAGTAAAATCGTATGTTTAATTGAAAAATTTCCGCATTTTGTGCGCCGCAGTTCGCTCAAATACCCCTTAGAACCCAGATATTCAGCCAAATCCGCGCCCAAAGTGCGCACATAAGTTCCCTTCGAACAACGCACCTTAAATTTGGCACTTTTTTCGCGTTCTTCCAAAAGTTCGAGTGCATAAATCTCGATTTCGCGCGTCGGCATTTCGACCGTTTGCCCTTTGCGCGCCAACTTATACGCCTCTTGTCCGTTTATCTTAATGGCAGAATACATCGGCGGAATCTGCTTAATTTTGCCGATAAAATGCGGTATCGCCGCCAAAATTTCCGCCCGATTCGGTATTTTATCCGAAGTTGCGATGATTTTTCCCTCGGTATCGCCGGTATCGGTTGTCGCGCCCCACTCGACCACAAACTCATACTCTTTTTCGCCGTCGGTTACAAACGGCACCAGTTTCGTTGCCTCGCCGAAAGCTATCGGCAACACGCCGGTCGCAAACGGGTCGAGCGCGCCGGTATGCCCGTTTTTGTTGGCATGCAACAAGTAGCGTGTTTTGCCGACCACTTGCGTTGAACCCATTCCGCGCGGTTTATCAATCACAAGCCAACCGTCAACATCATCTGCTTTGTTATGCTTCATTTTTGTTCCTTTGTTTTTTACCTATTTTTTACAAACCGCGAACCGTTGTCAATCATTTTATATTGACAAATATCGCTGATTTTGTTAATATTTGGCAAAGGATTTTTTGATGAAAAAGCAGACACAACAACACAACGCACAACATAAATCGCTGATTTATCTCAATTTGGCGCTTGCATTGTTGTTGTCATCAAACACTCGTGCCGCCGGTTCCGATGCTGATTTTCCGCATCCGCAAGACAGCACCGTAGCCAAAGCACCGACGGCCGAAAAAGATATTAAAGTCATTTATGATAAAACCGACAGCTTATCGACCGCCGACATCGCGCAAATACGGCAAAACATCGCCGCAACCGGTGTTGATATCCGCTATCACAACGGCTTTTTTACAATGCGACAAGACAATCGCTGCACCGATTTCTTTTTGGAAGAACTCGATTATGACGGCGTTATGAACAAGTGGCAACAGCATCACGATTCAGTCCACGCACAACCCGTCAAATTTAACATAATACAGGTTTCCGCCGAATATTATTTGAGAGATGCCAAGGCCCGATACATTGCGGCGGACAATGAAGTTTTCATCCGTGTTCCGACCGAAAAACGTAAGTCGGCGGCAATAAAACGGCTGAGACAAAATACCGATGAAAAGCTTTCGCGCACCGAAGCGGACAGTATTATCAGCGCCATCATCAAGATGGGTCAAAACAAAGATTTTATAAGGATTCTCGCCGAACACGAATTATCTCACGCAGAAGACTGGGAAAACGGTATTTTCAAGCCGGATATTTCCTTAAAAAGATTTACGCAACTGAATGCCTTAACGGAAATCAAAGCCAGTATGACCGAAGCCGGCTTGGCTCTGCAATATTATAAAGAAACCGGCGATTTATCGCACTTTGCCTATGTAAATCCTAAAGTTGACACATTGGCTCTGCAAAACGATTTGCGCGCCGGAAAAGGCAAAGAAAATCCGGAACTGTATGTGGCAAAATATATGTTCGATAAATGGCTCGAAAAATATAATCATCCCGGCACCGAATATATGTATCAATTATCCGTCTGCGCTTCCATACCCGAAGGAAAGCTGTTGCAAAACATTGCCGACAGTCCGGAAATATATCGCGAATATCTGCGACGCGTGCGGCTGATGTTTGCAAATATCAAAGGTCTCGGCAATGTCAATCAAATCATCAATCCCGATTTTGAACTGCACCCGCAGTTGCTACAACAAATCAATGAATATACAAACGGCGGATTTATGCCTCTTATGCCGCATCGTTCCGCTCGCGAAGATTTAGAAAACATCAAATCCCTGTTGCTTATCGTCCGTGATATAGACCGCCAAAGCCGACATCGTTCTTCCGAAGAACAAGAAGCCGTCAACAAGGCAATCAAAAGCTTACAAAAAACGGATGCTCCGCAAACCTATAATATGGCCCAACATATCCTCTCCGCCAAAGCGCAAGAGAAATAGCACTCTTGAGCCGCCTATCCCCAAATTCCCCACAGCCCAAATTACGACAACAAACTTGACAATTTCAGCAAAATTTGTTAAACTGAAAGTGCTTAAAAATACGAATTATGTTTGAAATTTACAAATTGATTAAATTTCGCACTCTCGGGTGTTGTATTCATAATTCGTATTTTTTTGCTACCGATAAACTCTTTTGGCGCATCGGTAAAGCAAATTTTCTCTTGAATATTTGCTTTTTTATTTGAGTTATTTACAAACAAAAAATAGAACAAAAAAATTTCAATTATGATGAATATAGGTTTTATGAGCGGTGCTCAGATGGTGATCGCAAACGAAGTAATTAACGGCAATCATAGCAATAACAATGTTACTGCCAGAGATTCTATCAGAGGTGCATTCCAGTTACTGGGAACATCTTTAGTGATCCCAATCATTTTGGCAATTGTTTTCGGCATCTGCACAATTCTGCCAGAAATGCCGGAGATTGTGTATGTGTTTGCCATAGCCATCATACTTATCGGTGGCTTGATGGCGGAGGTCATGAATTGGGAACTATACCAAGCGGCGGTCAACACAATTGACAAAGCCAAGAAGGTCAAGACCAAATTAATATATGGTGTTACAGCCATTATTATTGGTGTGTTCGTGGCTTCACCGATGATAGCATTGGCATACTACTATACCAACTGCTACAATGAAACTACATTAAATTATCCAACAATGGCTATGGTAGCAATACTCGTTGGATGGCCATTGATTGAAATGATTAACATATTGTGGCGCATGTATAGGTATAAGACACGTCACTAAGAGAGTGTAACTTTTTAAGCGGCAGCGTGCGTTCTTAATCCTTTGGGTTAGAACACACGCTGTTTTTTTATTGTAAAAACTATCCATTCTTGTCATCTTGAGGGCTTTATGCCCGTCAAGATCTGAGGGTTTATAGTCGAGATTCGTTTTTATACACTCAAGGTCGTCAAGAACTATGATATCTTTACGGGGATTTCGCTTGCGCTCAACCCCTCAAGATGACAAAACAAAGGTGCGATATCGGAATGCTGTTTTTTTATCTGACTTGATATAACCGCCGTTATTCTGCCGTCATTTCCGCAAATTCGGTTTCCGTCAGCGTTTTAATCCCCAATTCCGCCGCCTTTTTCGCCTTACTGCCGGCATCGGCGCCGACCACCACATAATCGGTATGCGCCGAAACCGAACCCGCCACTTTCGCACCGCATTTTTGCGCCAGCGCCTTGGCTTCTGCCCGCGTCATCTTTTCGAGTGTGCCGGTAAACACCACCGTTTTCCCGCTCAAAACCGAGTCCGTGCGCCGTTCATCGACATAATCTTCAACTTGAACATATTGTCGTAACTTATTGATTTCATTAATATTATGCTGTTCATTAAAAAACTCGACAATATCGTTACCCATCTCGCCGCCAATGCCGTCTATTGCCACCAGTTTCGCCGTTTCGCGTGCCGTCATATCGGCTTGCAACGCATCAAACGAGCCGTAATTCTGTGCAAGCAAAAGCGCAGTTGCACTCCCCACCTGCGGAATCCCCAAAGCATAAATAAACCTTGGTAAAGAAATTATGCGACGCGCATTGATTGCCTTAAACAAATTATCGACCGAAAGTTTGCCCCAACCGGCACGACGTTCCAAATGCAAGCCGTCATCGCCAAATGCAAACAAATCATCGCCGGCGCCGCCGTTACGTTCTTCCAGAGTAAAAATATCGGCCGGATGCTTGATAATCCCATCATCATAAAACGCTTCGACCACCTTATCGCCCAAGCCGACAATATCAAATGCCTCTTTGCTGACAAAGTGTTTCAGGCGCTCTTTTGCTTGCGCCGGACACGTCAACCCGCCGGTGCAACGCCTGATGGCCTCATCTTCTTCTCTGATGGCGTGTGCCCCGCATTCCGGACACGTTGTCGGAAATTCAAACGGCACGGAATCGGCCGGTCGTTTATCAAGCCGCACTTCAACCACTTGCGGAATCACATCGCCGGCGCGTTGCACCACCACCATATCGCCGATGCGAATATCTTTGCGCTTGATTTCATCTTCATTATGCAAAGTCGCGTGCGAAACAAGCACACCGCCGACATTGACCGGCTCCAAATCCGCCACCGGCGTCAGCGCCCCCGTGCGCCCGACCTGAATCCGAATATTGTTGATGCGCGTCAACGCCTGCTCTGCCGGAAACTTATGCGCTATTGCCCACCGCGGCGTGCGTGTCAGAAAGCCGAGCCGATTCTGCAATTCTATGGAATTAACCTTATACACCACACCGTCAATATCGTATGGCAAATCGGCGCGTATTTCCATAATATGCTTGAAATTATCTTCGATTTCCGCCAAGGTTGCGCACACTTTGTTGAGCGGATTAACCGGAAAACCCCACGTTTTGAGCTTGTCGAAAAACTCCGCCTGTGTTGTCCATTGGCGCTCTGAAACCTCGCCCCAAGTGTATGCCCACAAACTCAACTTACGCTCGGCGGTAATCCGCGGATTAAGTTGCCGTAGCGAACCGGCAGCGGCATTACGCGGATTGGCAAACAACTTCTTCTTTTCCGCCGCGTTGCGCTCATTGAGCGCCAAAAAATCGCGCTTTGCCATATAAACTTCGCCGCGCACTTCCAACACGCTTGGCACCCCTTGCGGCAAAGTCAGCGGCAACTGTTTCAAGGTTTTCAAGTTCTCGGTAATATCTTCGCCGTTTACACCGTCACCGCGCGTTGCGCCGCTGACAAACACGCCGTTTTCATAGCGCGCGGCAAACGACAAGCCGTCGATTTTCGGCTCGGCCATAAACGCAATATTCTCCGCCGTATTCAAAAAACGCTTGACGCCCAGCACAAAATCCTCGACCTCAGCTATCGAAAACACATCGCCAAGCGAGAGCATCGGAAAGCGATGTTCGATTTTGTTGAACTTGCTCTGCACCGCCGCGCCCACTCGTTTAGACGGGCTGTCGGCACGCACCAAATCCGGAAACAACTGCTCAATCGCCGCGTTGCGATGTTTGAGCGCATCATATTCGGCATCGGTTAAATCCGGCGCATCGTTTTGATAATAGGCATTGTCGGCCGCCGCTATTTTTTGCGCCAAAGCGGCCAATTCCGCCGCCGCTTCTTCACGCGATAAATCTTGAACGTTTTTCATATTTTCTCCTGTTGTTCAAGATATAATCATTAAGCTACAGAGTCAAAGCAAAATAACCGTTTTTCAATTTAAAAAAATTTATCCCCTCTGCGCACCATAAGCACACAAAGGGGATAAATTTTACGCGGTTTCGCAACTGTCGTCGGACTTCACGGGCATCGCGCAAATTACCAGCAAAACAGCAAAGCACACACCGGCCGCATAAGCCGCATACTTCAAAACCGGTAAGATGTAATGCCACGAAAACGATAATGCCAAATAGGCCGCCGTAGCAATCACGATAGCGCCGAGTAAGCGCGGCAAAAATCGTGCCATCATCGTCATCAAAGAACGCAGAGACGGATATACGATTTCGATATTCTGCTCTGCAAGCTCCTTTTCTTTCTGCTCGCGCATCTGATGTATGGCCTCACCGCAACAAACTTGGAATCTCCACAGAAGATAAACGGCAACAGCCAAGCCGACCACGGTCAACAATGCAGAACCCGCCACTTTGGTTGTGAGGTCTGCAACAATTGTAAACTCGGGCATCAGACATAAAACCGCGCCCACAATAATGAGAAAAAATGCACTTTTTTTCATATTCTATAATGTATTTGTAAATAACTTCTTTGACACAAACAGAATACACCCGTTTTGACAAAAAGTCAACGCTAAAAATAAAAAAATACCCCGCAATCGTCGAACACGACAATTACGGGATAAAATCTCAATTTCCTAAATTAGAATCCAATCATCCGACGCTGATTCTCGAGCTCACAAACGGCATCGAGCAACATCTTTTTGGCTTTCTCCGGGTCTTTTTTCTCAAGTTCGGACCAGGCCATTGATGCTCATCAAGAACATAGCACCGAACATCGCGAAGATACCGACGGCGGCACAAATACCGACAACGAACTTAAGGGGTAAAACACACAGCAGCACGAACAAAACGATAACTGCCAAAATTGCCACGGAAACGACTTTTGCTTTCATATTTGTTGTATATTGATTTGTAAATTCTTTTCTAAATTGTAGCTTTGATAATTCTACTATGCGCCTATATTGACAAAAAGTCAAGTATTTTTTCATAAAATTGACAAATTCTTAGATTATCATAAAAATACCCGCCAAACAGCATACAAATCATTGACAACAATCAATAAATCACATATAATTATCGCTAAAATGTTTTATTTAAAAATTTTTATATGACTCAAAAATTATTTACAAAATGCGGACTGTTACAGCTTACAGATGGTAACAAATCACGTTTGTTTAAGGTGCCTGAAAATGTTTCGGTAAAATCATCAGAGTTTGCCGAACCGTTTGAAATCGAGGTTCTGCCCTTTTTGCCCGAGCCGCAAGCCATTTTGGAGGTTTATCCCGACGCCAATTTGATTGTGACGCAGGATTCCATTATGACGCTCGACGGCCAAATTATCATGCAAAACGAAAAAGACAAAATCTCCGTTATCCCCATCAAAGACAGCGCGGAATGGATTATTTTGCAAGATTCGATGCACGATAACGACACGCGCTTTCGCCTCACCTTTTGGGACGGCAAAGCCCAGCGCGATTACATTTGGGGCAGATATCTGTTGCAAAGCGCAAAATACCTTGCGTTGTTCACCTCGTGCGACCATCGTTGGAGCGTCTATACCCGCGACGGCATGCTTGTTCTCGAAACCATAACGACCTCGGAAGAAATGCGCATCCACGGTGATTTTTTGGTAGTGGAAGGTATCGGCACCCACTCGGCTTATGCACTTAAGCCGGATGCAGAAACGGCCGGTCTTTGCGTGTTCACAAATCAACAGCTGATTTTGTGCAGTAACGAACAGAATTTTGCGATTTGTGCCAACTTGCAAGGGATGGTTTCCAGTTACTACGACGGTTTTCGCCGTTTTCACGGTCAAGCGGAAATGATTGAGCTTTACGACCGCGCCGGTCTGTATGCACTCAAACGCGGCGGCAGATTTTTCCTCTACCGCTTCAACGGCGAAAGATTTGCCGACAATATGTATCCGTGCGGTGCCGATTCGGTGGCCTACAACCAAGAGGAAAACACTTTGCTGATAGGCGTCAACGGCCTGTTCCGCTTACATTTGTGCTAATTGACACACAAAAAACTCTGCGGCTTATCGTGCTTTGTGCACCTTACCCGCAGCCACAATTCAAAAAGGACGAGAAATCGTCCTTTTTTCTTGACTTAGACCTTTAAATGTGGCATACTAATAACGTATCATATGTTATATTAGATAAAATTATGTTATTATTATAAAGTTCTTTTCATGGTTATACATACTTTAAGTTAGATTTGTTTCTTTCTTATTTGTATTGCTGTTGCTTTATAATATTCTCTATTTGTCTGTATTATGAGGCATGATACAAAAAAAGTAAGAAAACAAACAAAAAACTAGAAGGCTACGTGTATCCTCCTTCGGGCGGCGTGGCAATTAGAAATATGAGTAACTATGCAAAACAAAGCGTTCTGATTTCTATCCTCGTTGGTCTTGGTTACGCCCTAATCGTCTTGCGTATTGGAGGGAGTTTAGAAGACATCATTGCTTCAGGGATAGGTGCAGCGGCATTTACAATTGTAGGATGTGGCGTCCATTATTTCGGTAAGGAACCTACAAAAAGAAGCATTCTGATTTCTATCCTCGTTGGTCTTGGTTACGCCCTAATCGTCTCGCGTATTGGTGGCAGTCTTAAAGAAATCATAGGTTTAGGGATAGGGATAACTTTTGCGCTGATTTTCATAGACAGACTCCTTAATCTCTTGTCTGGCGGAAAATAAAAGAAAGTCTGTACAAGAGAGTTGTGTGTTACACATAATTCTTTCGTACAGACTTTTTTATTTTAAATAGTCCGCAAACTGCACCTTAGCCGCAGAATTTTTTTATACCTGTCGAATTATTTCCGCAAAGCAATTTTCAACACTTCGGACGCTTTGGCAACCGGAATAATTTCCATACCCGATTTCACATTTTCCGGAATCTCCGCCAAATCCTTGACGTTTTCTTGCGGAATAATCACGGTTTTTATCCCGCCGCGCAATGCCGCCAACAACTTTTCTTTGAGGCCGCCAATCGGCAACACGCGCCCTTGCAACGTAATTTCACCCGTCATCGCCACATCACTTTTGACCGGCGTTTTGGTAAACACCGACACTAAGGTCGTGAACATTGCAATACCGGCCGACGGACCGTCTTTCGGTGTTGCCCCTTCCGGCACGTGAACATGCACATCCGTCTTATCAAACACCTCCGATTCGATACCGAGCTCTTTGGAATGTGCCCGCACCACAGAATACGCGGTTTCTATTGATTCCTTCATCACATCACCGAGTTTTCCGGTTTGCGTCACTTTACCTTTCCCCGGCATATCAACCGCTTCGATAAACAAAATATCGCCACCGACTTCGGTCCATGCCAAACCGGTTGTCACGCCGATATGGTCCTGCTTATCCGCTTCGCCGTAGCTGAAACGCCTTACACCGAGATATTTATCCAAGTTCTTCGGTGTCACTTCGATTTTGACGCATTTACCTTTCTCAAGTAAAATCTCTTTGGTGGCCTTGCG
>JAFYFJ010000027.1 GCA_017543835.1 Alphaproteobacteria bacterium
AACGGAATTGGAATTGCTGCATGACAGAAAATTGGTTGCGGATGATGACTTTACGACGGCTCGCGACACATTGTTGAAGGCAATTCGCGAGAGAGATTTGTCGGCAGGACTTCCGGAAGGTCAAATTCCGGTGCAAACCGTGTCGCCGGAAGATATGGCTAAAGCGCGGCAATTGGTGGATGCGGGACGTGATAAAATTCCGCAAAATAAAGTTGCATCTTATAAATTTGAATTGGCTGACCGAATTGTGGTTAAAGCATTGGAGCAAGACCGCAGAAGCGAAACCTTGTTGACGCCGGAATTGACGGCCGTGGCAATCGAGGGATATACGCAGACGGCTAAAAACAAATCGCTTTCCGATGCCGAAAAACAAGCACTCAACACCAAATTGCGTATGACAACCTCTCACGGCGAGAGTTTACTGTATCAACTGGTTGATAAAAGAGGATATTATTTCACGGATATTACAAATGCGGCCGATGAATATGACGGATATATGCATTTGGCCGATGTGTGCGAAAAGAAATATGAAGAACGTATGGCCGCTCAAAACGGCGGGAAAAAACCGAATATTAAAGGATATACATCTTATGACGAAACTCGTGATTTGATGAAAGAGTATATCAAACCGTATGACGAGTTGTATCATATTCCGGCCAGTAAAAATGCAACGACCGAATTAACCAAAAATCCGAAAAATACGGCCATCAAACTTACTTCACGAATGGTTGATGCCACCAAAATTATCGACAAGCTGGAATTTAATGAAGATACATTAGGCAAAGAATTTTTAACGGCAATGCAAAATTTCCGCTTTGTCGAAGCGTATGATAAAGACGGCAAACCTTCCAAATATGAAGAAAGTATCGTGCTTAATGCAGACGGCAAGATGGAAGTTGTCAAAGGCAGCCGCTTAGATACGGCGTTGCGTTTTGCCGCAAACGAAGGCATGATTCAGGATTTAGGCGATTTTGATAAGAAAATTACAAAAGAGAGCATCTTGGAAGGTGCCAAGGATAACACCTTCAAAACATTGTTTGCGTATGCAAATTCGGAAGAAGTCGTGCGCAAAGGTTTGCGTGAAAACCCGTATAAATTTACCGACCCGAAATATCTTGAAGAATTTACACGCGGTTTGATGAACGGTGAAAAGACCGTTGATATTTCGCTTTTAGCCAATGATTTGGCCTTGAAGCGTCAGACCAACAATATGGAAGTTTACGGTAACCGAATTTCCGGAAAAGTCGGTGCCGAAAATGCACAATATTTAAAAGCCCTGTTGGCGCGTCAGGTGCAAAAAATCGACGGCAGCAGCAAAGATACAAAAGATAATGCGGCTTATTTGAAAAACAAAGCCACATGGCGCAATCTCGGCACAGCGGCGTTGAGCGGCGGTATTTCGACGGCCGTGGCGTATGCCGCTACCAAATTATCTTTAGGTTCCTCTATCGGTAATGCGCTCGGCTTGAAAGGTGCTTCAACGATGGTTGCCGGCGGTTTGGGACGAGAATTAATCGCAGGCAGCGGTGCGGCGGCAATCGGTGTGATTGGCGGTGCGGCCGTGGCAACACTTTCGTTCTTTGCCGTGAAAAAAATTGCGGCAATGACAAAACATCAGAAATACGGTTGGAAAGATGTTAAAAAAGATTTGAAATCGCCGACGTATCTGACGGCATTGACGGCGGGCGCTTTAGGCGGCGCATCGGTCGGTTTTGCTTTGTCCGGTTGTCCGCTGTGTGCGGCAGGTTTCGGTGTTGCTTCGGTGGGCGTGGCCGGAAGCGGGCGCTTTATTCGCTCGTATAAAGATATGCGCTTAAACGGACACGGTGTCGCAATGGCGACGGCGTTGGGTGCCGTTAATGCGGTGGCAACCTTTGCCGGTGCGAAGCTCGGTTATGAATTAGGCACGAGCGGTGTTAATATGAACGAAACCGTTACCGCTTCGGCCGAGCAGGCAAAAGAATTATACGGCGAACACGGAAGCAATTTGGAACAGAGCCAAAGTGACGGCTGGAACTTCGAATCGTCTGACCATCAGCAACCGGGATATACTTTGCTGGAGCAAGAAACATCTGAAGTCGGACCTTATCATAATTATAATATGCAAGAACACGATTGGGCTTCTATGCGCAACGACGGTATTCGTTGGAGTGAATATTTGAATGACGGCAAAGGCGGATTGCATGTTCAACCGGACTATCAAAACGGAACCGGCGGTCTGAACCACGACTATGCTTTGTATGATAATGCCATTAAGAGCTTGGATGAAGCCGCACAACAACCGGGTAACGAGTGGATGAATACATACGAAAACGATGAAGTGAAATCAAACAGTGCCATGCTGTTTTATAAGCTTTATCAAAAAGCTGTATTAATGCATAACGACAATGTTCAGTTAGCGGACGGAAGCGGCACGGTCGGAGATGTTTATAATGTTGACGCGGACCATACCGCTAACGGCGTTTTCCAAAAATTGTTGCAAGGCGAAAAGCTTGACGCACAAGATGTGCAAGTAATCAGCAATGTTGAAGATAACATCGGCGGCGAAATTCATGAAGGTGTCAACGATATGGGTAAAGTGCCTGACATCAAGGGCAGCACTCATCCGACAGACCGCGTCGATTCCTATACCTTTGGCGATAAAGGTTATGATGAAGTAACCAAAAATGAAACGGCTGATTTATACGGTAAATTTACACGAGTAATGGACCGTGTTGCCGGCTTTGGGGCTTTGTTGTTTGCATTGCCGCGCAAGGTAAAAGACCATTTGCGTCCGGGCGCTAAAGCCGACCAACGTAAAATTGATGAAACAAGACGGCCGATTGAACCGCCGGTAGTCATAGACAATCCGCCGGTAGTCATAGACAATCCGCCGGTCGTGATAGATAATCCGCCGGTAATTCATCCGAAGCCGGAAGAACATCAACTGCTGATTGAGGAATATTGGATGATTCACGGCTATAATCCGGCAGCCAGAGAAATGAAAGACAAAAACGGCAAACCGCTGAAAGATGAAAACGGACACATTCAAAAAATGGAAATCAACCCGATGGCGTTTGATGCGGGATATAAAGCATACGTTCAAAATGTGGAAAAAGAGCGTGTTGCCAAAGGCGGAAAGCCGTTGCTTGAATTTTTGCAAGAACGTCGGGCGGAAATGGACAAGGTTATTAAGGACCAAACCGCATCGTATCTCGGCGGTCATAACGCACGACTGAACGCCGATATACTCGATCCGGTCGGGTATAAACAGGTTCTGAAAAAACAGGCCGAACTCAAAGCAGAGGGCAAATCCATGAGCAAAGATGAAGTCGATAAGGCGATTTTATGGCCGACGCCGAAAGAGTTGACCGATAACTTTACGGAGCATCGTCCGACTTCCAAACTTTGCAAAATTATCCGTGATTCGTTCTGGCGTAAGGATAATAAGGTCGATATCAAAAACCCGAAGCAACGTTCAACCGTAGAAATGGATGCTAAGGATGCTAAGAGCAATATCGAAATTATCGGCCCTAATAAAAAAGTGTTCAGCTTCTATGACTTTATCGCATCCGCAAAGGATACTTTGGTCAGAACCACCAAAGAAACCGAGCGTGATGTGACTAAAGCACCGCGTCGGCGCACGCTTGATGAAATGGGCAAAATGCGTCGCACGAAGCAGTCACAGCATTAAACTTTTGTTCTGAAACTCAATCCCCGTCGATAATTTGTCGGCGGGGATTTTGTTATGCCGTAATGTTTTTTGCATTATTTGTTAAAAATTTTTGCGTGCACTCTTGCAGTGCCGAAAATGACTCCCTATATACATTTTTAGAAAGAAAAAAAGGAGGATTTATTAAAATGAGTAATAAAGTTATCGGCATCGATTTGGGAACAACCAATTCCTGCTTTGCAGTTATGGAAGGTAAAGATGCCAAAGTTTTGGAAAATTCCGAGGGCGCACGCACAACGCCGTCAATGGTGGCTTTTACGGACACCGAGCGTTTGGTCGGCTATCCGGCAAAACGTCAGGCAGTGACCAATCCGGAAAACACGCTGTTTGCGATTAAGCGTTTAATCGGTCGTCGTTATGATTCGGCGGAAGTCAGCAAGTTTAAAGAACACTCGCCGTTCAAAATTATTTCGGGTGATAACGGCGATGCTTGGGTTGAGGCCAAAGGTCAGAAGTATGCACCGTCGCAGATTTCGGCTTTTGTGTTGCAAAAAATCAAGGAATATGCCGAAAGTTATTTGGGCGAAACCATTGATAAGGCCGTGATTACGGTTCCGGCATACTTTAACGATTCACAACGTCAGGCCACGAAAGACGCCGGTAAAATCGCCGGTTTGGAAGTGTTGCGTATCATCAACGAGCCGACGGCGGCCGCGCTTGCTTACGGTATGGATAAAAAAGCGTCCGGCACGATTGTCGTTTATGACTTGGGCGGCGGCACGTTCGATGTTTCCATTTTGGAAATCGGCGACGGTGTGTTTGAAGTGAAGGCCACCAACGGTGATACGTTCTTGGGTGGTGAAGACTTCGACCAAC
Organism: Alphaproteobacteria bacterium; assembly: GCA_017543835.1. GTDB lineage: Bacteria > Pseudomonadota > Alphaproteobacteria > RF32 > CAG-239 > RUG410. The sequence continues at coordinate 4,529 of JAFYFJ010000027.1, forward strand.
GCATTGTGAATTATTTGGCCGATGAGTTTAAAAAAGAGCAGG
>JAFYFJ010000028.1 GCA_017543835.1 Alphaproteobacteria bacterium
GTGATATCTTATCCAATTATTTATATATGGAGAAAATCAGTTTCAATCATTGCACTTTGCCAGCAGGCAAAATCTGTGCAATTTCTTCGATGCAAGCTGCCCTTAAGGCCTTCACGAAGATGAACAAGAAGGGTTTTGTGGCGCTTGAACGCGTTGCAACACCGAGTGGTGAACAACAAATCGTGTGGACCAGCCGAAATTTAGGCCGAGTCATTGCGGTGCTACCGGTATTTGAGGGCGAAACGACAACGCCCGAAATGCTTTACACCCCGATGACACAGGTCAAAGACGGAGAGCTGCTGCGCTACGGCGATTATTTCTACCTGAGCTATAAGAATGCAAGGGGAGAAATGGGGCTTCGTGCGCTGACGGTTTTTGCCGACGAGGAAACCGTGCGAACCGCTTGCGAAAAGCTGAAGCTCAATGTGGTGACAGTCGAGGTGGTGCAGATGTATGATGCCGCGACGCAACGCTATTTGGCAGGCGCTTGGCTTATCAAGACATTGGGTGCGGACAAGCCCTACACCTTGATTTATGTCGATTTGCGCGACCGCGTGACCTTGGGCGAACTGGATTTCAGCAAGGTCGCAATGCAGACCGTAACGCCCGGACGTCGCTTTTCCGCCAACGGAACTTGGTATGAACTTTGTCAGGATGAGGTCGACAGATTCTACCTGAGTAAGAGTTCCATGCAGGTTTATCGCCGCCGAGCCAACGCCTAAGGGTTGGTTCTTCGGGCAAAACAACAGGAACACCGATTTTTAAAAAAGGGGGCAATTCGCCCCCTTAAATTTTTTTATTTGACAAAATAGAAAAATATGCTAAACTTTTTTATGTCTACAAAAATTATCAAAATATCAATCAATATACAATTATGAAAAAGTATGGCAAGAATGGATTTATTCAATTCGTCGTGTCAGGCCGACGAAGTATGCATTATCTATTGCAAAGCTCAAGCGAATATCTACATGCAGTGTAAAAATGCGGTTTTGGTGCGTCTGAAAAACAGAAACGGCCACGAACACATCGTATGGATGGATGAAGACGCGGCAGAACGGGGGATTTTTTCGTATGTTCGCGCGTTTTATGAACCGCAAGAATGGGCAGAGGACGATTTGAGTGATGCGGTATATCGCGTTATTTTGCAGCCCGACAGTGATGTATTCTGCTTCAACGGCAATACTTATTTTTTGTATGCCGCGCAGAATCACAATGACCAGATTAGACGTTTGAAAGCGTATTGTTCGCAGGCGGTGGTGGAAGCCGTTGAATATCAGACGTTTAAACACAAAGTGCCGCAAGCGGTATTTCTCTCCAACTTTTATACATTCGACGGTAAGAGGAGGAATTATGCGTTGACGTGTTGGGGCGTTTCGTATGAAGGAGAGACAAACTACTTGCCGATATTCGACGAAGACCGTCACTACTTGGAAGAATGCACACTCTCGCAGTTTACAAGAGAAGAAGTGAGTGTGGGTGATGTTTTCAAGAACAACGGTTACTACTACAAGCTGCTGAAAGGACAAAACGGAAAGCTGGAGCTGGAACAGGCAAAGTCCGTATTCCTGCTCGGCAAAGCCGATGATTATCCGCCGGTTGAACCGGTCAAGACAGCAAAAATTATTTCAGTTAATTTCAGTATTAAGCAACAAAGCGGAGGTTGACCCTCCGCTTTGTTTTTTTTTAGCGGCAATACGGGCGAAAAATTTGTAGTTGACAAAAAATGAAAATCGTGTATGATAAAATCAACAGGAGATACGAAAATGACAAGATTATGGAAATGGTATGAAAACGGAATAAGCGCGCAAAATGTTGAAAAATTTGTTGATGATTTAAAGGCAGCCAACAGAATCAATTTAGATGAAAACCGCAAGGTGTTGCCGAATCAAATGAAATTGCATCAGGGGGCAATATCCAAATCAACCTCAATGTTGTTGTCCGCAGCTTTGCAAAATCCGCAAGCAACCGATAAAGTTGTGTCGGCAGCTTTGCAAATGAATATATATTTAAAAAAATATTATCCGACGCTTGAAAGTTTGAATGATGAAAGAATGATGCTTCCGGCTATGCTCGAAGCATTGGAGCCGCATATTGAAAAGTATGGCAAAAACCATCTTTTGCAAGCGCAGGCGCATCATTTTGTTAAAACCACAAAAGAGGCACTGTGCCAAGATGTCAATAATACAATCGGCCGCACCGTATACAGCAATTTTGTGGAAGGATACCAAGGTGTAATGCGACAATACACAAAAAAGCAACACGCACCGGTTGGCAGAAAGCAGAGCGTTATTGAAATTTAATTTATAAACTGTTTGTTTTAACGATATAAAATCGGAAATTAAGCCGGTTGCTATGTTTGTTTATGCATATCGGAATAATTAATATGTATAAAATCAAAAAAAATATACAAAATTATTGACATATTGTCAAAAAGTGATATTATGACATCATCTAATAACAAAACAGAAAGGATTAACAATGACTGATAAAGTGTTAAAAATCCTATTTTTTATGAGTATTAGTATATTTATGGTCAATGCGGCCGAGGCACGTATTTGCTATTTGCCGTTTGGTGAAGAATGCGACGGTATGCCTGATTATACGTCCGTCTTAAAATCTCAGGCCAAATATAAGGCAGAAAAAACGATTATCCAACCGATGTCGGTTGCCACGCGCGCCGCTGTTCCGCACGCATCTTCTTGCGTCGGTTACGATTTGGATGCGCCGATGGATAAAAATTACGCCTGCTCGGCTTGCACCGACGATACGGGCACACACTATAAGTGCGATTTGACTTGCAGTGCCGATAAATGCGGTGAGGGCGAAATTTATAACACACAAACCTGTATGTGTGATGAAATCAACGATACATGCAAAAAGTTTTTGCATAAATTCAAATCGGTTGCTTATGCGCCGCTTTCTTCTTCGGAATGTAGCAACGCGAAAGACGATTTGGGGTTGCAACGTTGTGTATCGCAAGGTGAAGATTATTATGCCGGTGCGGTTATGGCTTGCGGCGGCAAAAACAAGGTTATCACTGCCGCAGAAGCCGAAGAATTGGCCTTTTGTATGTATCATCCGACCGATACTTATTCCAATGTTTACGGCGACCGTTATGATGGTTTCTTAAAGTCGTATGATGCGGATACGAGCGACCACATTTTTGTTTGGGTCGGCTGGGAAGGCAGTAATGCCGATAACAAAGGCGCCATCGTGCGTATGTATGATACTTACGGCTCGGTTCCGTATTATGCGGAACGCGACGGCTCACGTTCTTATGTGGAAGACGGTGCCGAATCCGAGTGGCAACACAGTTCGGTATTGTCGCGGACATTATGCCGCATCTAGCCGTATGACAGCTTAAAAAGAGCGGGGTTTCGGGCCTCGCTTTTTTGTTTTTAAAATACTGCTTGCAATTAAGGTTAATATTGGCTATAAAAGGGACAATTTGAATATTTACGGAGTGAGATTATGGGGTTTAATTGCGGAATTGTCGGCTTGCCGAATGTCGGAAAATCGACGCTTTTTAATGCTTTGACGCAAACTATTGCAGCGCAGGCGGCGAACTTCCCGTTTTGCACGATTGAGCCGAACACCGGTCGGGTGGCCGTGCCGGATAAGCGCTTGGATAAACTGGTCGAAATGGTGCAACCGAAGAATATTGTGCCGACACAACTCGAGTTTGTGGATATTGCCGGACTGGTCAAAGGTGCGTCAAAAGGCGAGGGACTCGGAAATCAGTTTTTGGCGAACATCCGCGAAACCGATGCCATTATTCACGTTTTGCGCTGTTTTGAAGACGAAAATATTACGCACGTCGAGGGTAGCGTCAATCCGGTGCGTGATGCCGATATTGTCAAGACCGAACTGATGATTGCCGATTTGGAATCGCTCGAAAAACGTATTGATGTTTTGCGCAAAAAAGCGAAAGCCGGCGATAAGGATGCGGCGGTCAATGTGCGGGTGATGGAGCCGATTATTGCGGCGTTGCAACAAGGCAAACCGGCACGCACGGCGGCTCCGGACGAGGCCGACAAAGAGGCATTTAAGTGCTACAAAATGCTACAGTTGCTGACTTCTAAGCCGGTGCTGTATGTGTGTAATGTTGACGAGGGTTCGGCCGCGAGCGGTAACGCATTTTCTGAGGCGGTGGCGCAAATGGCTAAGGCCGAAGGGGCCGAGAGTGTGGTGATTTCCGCCGAAATCGAATCCGAAGTGGCGCAACTCGAAAGCGAAGAAGAAAAGGCCGAATTTCTGTCGGCTCTGGGGTTGGAAGAAACCGGCTTGGCCAAAATTATTCACGCCGGCTATAATCTGCTCGGCTTGCAAACGTATTTTACCGCCGGTCCGAAAGAAGTGCGTGCGTGGACTTTTGTTAAAGGTATGAAAGCGCCGCAATGTGCCGGCATTATTCACTCGGACTTTGAACGTGGTTTTATTCGTGCCGAAACGATTTCGTATGACGATTATGTGAAATTCGGCGGCGAACAGGGATGTCGCGATGCCGGTAAAATTCGTTCGGAAGGCAAGGAATATTTGGTGCGTGACGGCGATTTGATGAATTTCCTGTTTAATGTATAAACGTAATCTGCGTTTTTTGTGACAATTTTCTTTAAATGTTTGCCAATCCGGAGAATTTCGGATAACTTAGTGCTATCGTCAGTTATTTTTTTAAGGATTAAGAACATGAAGAAAATTATTGCCTTATGTATGCTTTCGCTGTTTGTCTTAAGCAGTTGGTTGGTGTGTCCGGTGACGGCGCAGGAAAAATATCGGCCGTTGTCGCGGTGTCGTGACGGAAATTGCGGCGTGATTTTGCCGCGGCCGGAAGTGATTTTTATTCCGCAAATCGTGGTGGCGAAAAATTATCAGCCGATTACGGTGCGGGATATGAGTATCAAAACCGTCGTTATCGGCAATGTGGCAACAACAACCTACGAAATGGTCATGTTCAATCCGAATCGGGCAACGCTGGAAGCCGAATTTGTGTTTCCGCTTGCCGAAAATCAGACGGTGGCCGCGGTGGCGCTTGATATAAACGGCAAAATGCGCGAGGGCGTGGTGGTCGAAAAACAAAAGGCGCGTGCAACGTTTGAAAATGTGGTGCGGCGCGGTGCGGACCCGCTGTTGGTCGAAAAAACGGCAGATAATCAGTTCAAAACCCGCATTTATCCGTTTGCGCCGGAAGGAACGCGCAAAATCAGAATTACGCTCGAAGAAATGCTCAAAAAAGAAAACGGGCAATTTAAGTATGTTTTGCCGCTCGCGTATAAGCAGAAATTGGCAACATTTTCTTTGGATATCGAAATTCCGACCGATACGCCGGATTTGCCGGAAGTGACGACCGACTTGGCCGATTTTACCTTTACGCAGTCGGGACAAGCGGTGCGCTCGCATTTTGAGGCGCAAGATTATGAGCTGAACAATGCGCTGTCGTTCAAGATTCCGCAAATGGAAAAAGAGCTTGTCTTTACGCACGAAAAAGGCGGAAATACTTATTTTTACGGCGATATTGATGTGCCGGTCAGCGACAAAGATAAACCGTTGCCGCACAAAATCGGCGTGGTGTGGGATGCTTCGCTGTCCGGTGCAAAACGCGATGTGGCTAAGGAAAAGGCGCTGTTGGAAGCGTATTTGCAAAAACTGGGCGATGTCGAAGTTGTGTTTGTGCCGTTTAACATCAAACAGGGTGAAGCAAAGCGGATTAGCGTTAAAAACGGCGATTTTTCCGAGTTGGCGGCGTTAATCGACGGGATTGTGTATGACGGAGCGACGCGCTTTGATGCTTTGGATTTGAAAAAGATTGAGGTTGATGAGTTTCTGCTGTTTTCGGATGGTGTCGAAACCTTTGGCAAAAACGACGGTTTGATTTTGCCGGATATGCCGGTTTACACGATTAACTCGGCGACGGCGTTTGCGGCCGGCAGATTGCGCGGTTGGGCAAATCGAACGTTTGCGCGCTTTATTAATCTGAACAATACGGCTCCGGCGGCGGCACTCGATATGTTGCTGAAACAGCCGTTGCGCATTATCCGCTACAACGGGGAGAATATCAGCGAGATTTATCCGGTCGCAGGCAGCGTGGCGTCGGAGAATATTTCGTTTGCCGGTATTTTGTCGGGGGCGGCAACGGAGTTGGAAATCGTGCTGGGATATGATGCCGACAATATCGTGCAAACACATAAAATCAAAATTGACGCCGGCGGTAACAAGTCGGCGGTGGCACGTTTGTGGGCATTGCAAAAAATGGCATATTTACAAGAAGATGCCGAAAAGAATAAAGACGAGATTCTGGCATTGGGACAGCAATATTCAATTGTGACGGAAAACACTTCGCTGCTGGTGTTGGAAAATGCGTCGGATTATTTGCAATACGATATTACGCCGCCGGAAGATTTGCTGGATGAGTATCATCGCTTGCAACAAGATAAAAACAGAATTGTAACCGAACAGAAGGAAAATGCGCTGAGAGATGCAATAACACAGGCAAAAGAGGTCAAAAAATGGTGGGAACGAGAGGTTGATATTGAGGCGGCGGTTAAGGCGGCCGAAAAGCAAAAATTTGAGCCGTTGCAACCGAGTCACAGTCTGCGTATGGAAAGTCAGAGTTTTTCCGCGCATCGTCTCGGAGCGTCTAACGGGATGCAAATGGACCGAGCCGCCGCACCGGACAGTGCCTCTCCTGCCTTTTCTGATTCGTTCAGTGATTCTATGGAAGCGGAATCGATAGATATGGAAGAAGCGCAAGAACTCGGCTTTGCCGGCAGTTATAATGCCGAAAGCAAAGGAATTGGCGGTTCGGACAATGCGCCGGCGCAACCGAAAGCGACGATAGAAGTCAGACAATGGGACCCGGATGTGCCGTATTTGAAGATTTTGAAGGCGTCAACCGATGCCGATTTGTATGCGGATTACTTAAAACTCAAAATCGGATATCAGGACCAACCGTCGTTTTATTTTGACATTACCGACGAGTTTATGCGCCGCAATATGAACGAACAGGCGCTGACGGTGTTGTCGAACATTACGGAAATGCAACTTGATAATGTTGAGTTGCTCAGAATTGCCGCCAACAAATTGTTGCAAATGCAGGATTATGCGCGGGCGCTTGAGCTGTTTGAAAAAATTACCGAGTTGCGCGGCGAAGACCCGCAGTCGTTCAGAGATTTAGCGTTGGCATATCAGGCGGCGGGCGAATATCAAAAGGCGTTTGATACTTTCCGCGATATTTTGGAAAAAGACTGGGGACGCTTTAATCCAATTAAGCAGATTATCTTTGTGGAGATGAACAATTTGCTGAGTTTGCATCCGGAGGTTGATACCGGCGATTTGGATAAAGATTTTATCTTTGATATGCCGGTGGATATTCGGGTGGTGTTGTCGTGGAGCACCGACAATACGGATATTGACTTGCATGTGATTGACCCGCTCAACGAAGAATGTTTTTACGGACATAAAGAAACTGCTCTCGGCGGGCGCTATCCGCATGACTTTACGCAAGGTTTTGGGCCGGAAGAATTTATGCTCAAAAAGGCCGCCGACGGCAAGTATGTGATTAGAACCAACAACTTTGGTGACCATCGGCAGAGTATTTCGGGGGCAACCACTTTGTATTTGGATTTATACACCAATTACGCCCGAAAAAATCAAAAGCACGAGCGCGTGTTTGTGCGCACCGAAAATGTCAAAGATAAAAACTCTATCGGCGAGATTGTTTGGGACAGTGCAACAAAGTCAGAATAGCCGTATCAAAGCGGATATACAAGCAAAAGACAAAGGTCGGCCCGTATGTTTTGCGGGTTGACTTTTGCTTTTTTTGTGTGTAAATTAGGGCGAAATGTCATAATTTAAATACATATTTATTCACTAAAAAAAATCGCTTATGGAACAAAAAATGAAGACGATTGGATTAATCGGCGGCATGAGCTGGGAGTCAACGGTAACGTATTATCAGATTATCAACCGCACGATTGAAGATGAACTGGGTGGTTTGCATTCTGCCAAGATTTTGCTTTACAGCGTCGATTTTGATGAGATTGAACGTTGTCAGGCAAACAATGAGTGGAATAAAAGCGCCGAGATTCTGGGACTTGCCGCTTATCGCTTGCAACGCGCCGGTGCCGACTGTATTGTGATTTGCACAAACACAATGCACAAAATCGCCCCGCAAATTGCAAGGTATGTTACGGTGCCGCTTTTGCATATTGCCGAAGCAACCGCCGATGAACTGAAAAAGGCCAAAATCTCAAAAGTGGCTCTGCTCGGAACAAAATACACCATGACCGAGGACTTCTATCGCGGTAAAATCGAAGAAGCCGGTATTGAAGTGCTGGTGCCCGATGAGCCGGATGTGGCGTATATCAATCACGTTATTTATGACGAACTGTGCCGCGGGCGAATCTATCCGGAATCGCGTGACGGTTTTCTGGATGTTATTGCCAAGCTGTCCGCCGCCGGTGCCGAGGGTGTAATCTTGGGTTGCACCGAAATCGGCTTGCTGGTCGGGGAGGCCAAAACACTCATCCCGTTGTTTGATACAACGTTGATTCATGCGCGTAAGGCCGCTTTGTTTGCACTCGGAAAATAAAGCTTACCGATTAAAAATCCGCCGAAGGTTAATTGCCTTTCGCGGATTTTTTTATTGACAAAAATAAGATAAGTTGCTATTTTATATGTCAAAGCTTTATGATTATAGAATTCAATTATTTATTCACTTCAAAATATTATCATTATGGGAAAATTTGCATTTGCGGATTGGTTTGAAACCCACCACAGAGAAGTAGGGTTTGTGGGACTTATGTTGTTTATGGCTCTTATTCTTTGCCATGGTGCCGAAAAGGACCCGATTGACGGTTCAATTTTCAATGCTCTCGGGCTGATTCTTTTTTCTGTGATATTTTGCGTAAGCGTGCTTGTTCTGGGGCAGAATGCAATCGCTTCGCGAAGAGCCAGAAATCTGAAACTGTTTGCGCTCTTTGTCGGTATGGCTCTTTTCGGCGGGCTGTTGGTTTACAGCTTCTATGTGCAACAGGCGTTTGCCGCAACCGATGCGATTAAGCTTTCTTTCTGCGGCGTGTTGTGCCTGATTGCGTGCGGCTGGTATCTCGATTATCGCATAACCAAGCTCGAGATGCTGGAGTTTTTGCAGGACAGTCGGCCGGACGAATACTTGCGCGAGTTAATCAAAAACAAACGCGTGTTGAACGGGGAACAACAACTCAAGATTTTCTATTTGGGCGATGCCGAAAAGCTGCTTTTTGAGTATATGCAGTATGAGGATTTGTCCGAAGCGGCAGAAATCAGGTTGCTTGAAGCACCGTTTGCATTGAAGCTGATTAAGCATTTGCCGAGATACAGTTTCAAAGATGCGGCCGATGCACGTCTGTTTGCGGTGGATAACGCACCGGAGCTTGTGTTGCAGTATGTTGAAAACGGCAATGTTTTCAGCCCGCAAAACGAGCTAAAGATGTTTGATTTGCCGAATGCCGAAGAAGTTGTGGGTGCTTATATCTGCAACGCGTCACTTTCTGACGAGGCCGAGATGCTTATGCTCGAATTACCGAACGCTAAGGACTTGCTCGAGTTCTATGACGATGAGTATGAATTGTGCGAGGCGGCTCGGGAAAAAGCTCAAGAAAAGGGACTGATTTAGATTTACCAAAAAAGTCGTCGGATGTATTCCGGCGGCTTTTTTGTATGCAATTTCAAAAATGTGCTTGCTTTTTTGTTATTTTCGTCTATAATGAACGCCAAAGAGAGTTTTTATTATATTATTTATTCACAAATTCATATCCTTATGAAAAAGTATTATTTGCAAATGGAGTCGCTTAGTAAGATGTTCTATGTGACCGATTCCGTCATCAATCAGTTTATCAATGATGAGGAGATTCCGCTGTTTGAGCTTTCTGCCGAGCATTATCGAAGGTTAGGTTTTCACGAGCCGGCCGCAGATGCACCGGTTATCGGCTTTCTGATGGGCAGAAGCGGGGATGCTTACTCTGTTGATTGGAATTATGCTCTGGCATTGGCTACGACAGGTGCACGGATTATCTTTCTGAGCTATCATCACTGTGTTGCACAGTTGGAGATGTGTCAGGGGCTGGTTTTACCCGGCGGTGCGTTTGATTCCTCGGAGCTGTTCTACACCGACCCGAAGAATGATGAGACGTATGCGTCGTTGCGCCAGATGGCATATTCCGTGAGCATTCGTGCGGCATTGGCGGAAAAAAAGCCGATTTTAGGCGTGTGTGCCGGTGCGCAGATGGTGGCAGGTGAGCTCGGTCTCAAGCTTTATCGCAGCTTCGATTATATCGAAACGCCGATTCAGCATTGGACAAATATGGTCGATGCACATCGTTTGAACATCTTTGCCGATACGCCGCTTGCGCGTATGTTCAATGGGGCTAATCAGTTCTATGTCAACTCGCGGCACAAAGAATTGGTGGCGCCGTGGAAGGTTCAGCGTGAATTGTGGGCCGAGAGCCATCACATTGCGCCGGACAAAGTTGTGCTCCCGCTCGACCTCTATGCCGAAGCCAACGATGGCACGCCGGAAGCATGGGGCTCGGAGAAATTGCACATTTTGTGTGTGCAGTGGCACCCCGAAGACATGGCGACCATGGAAGAAGATGAGAAGATGCAGTGCATCTATCAGTGGCTTGCCGATGAGGCAAAGCAGTGGCAATGCGAGGCCTAATATATTTACAAAAAACTGTCGGAGAGCTTTCTTCGGCAGTTTTTTGTTTGCGCGTTAAATTATTTTAATCTTTACAAATTAAATAAAATTGCGCATTATATTTGCAGATTATGATTAACCGAAAAATGTTGCAAGGAGAGCGAAAATGAAATTATTTTATGTGACATTGATGTTGGCGATGCAGGCAATGTCGGCACATGCAACCATTTTACCGAAGGAACAGCCGCGTGAAGCAAAACTCTATGAGTTTAGCGAAGAACTGATTAACGCGGTGGAAAATTGTTCCGAGTATGCAACGGATTTTTCGGTGAAGGAAACCCCATACGCGCATTTGGGCGATTTTATGGGTAAAATGCCATCAAAATCAAAATTTGAGATTTATTACCACGACAAAGATATATGTCGGATGCGGGTGCGCTTTATTGCGCTCGGACAGGGTGAAACGCGCTTTAATTGCCGCTTAAACGATAAGCAACGCGCGCAACTGGTGCAGGCGATGCGCGATAAATCAACCGAAGAATATGTGGTTACATTGCCGACCGAAGATGAGGCGGATTGTAGCGGTTGCTCGAGTGCCGTCACTTTCAGCGGCAATTTGTTTGATACCACTTTAGCGATGCTTAAACCGAAAGTATGCGCCGAGTTGCATATTATGCCGACAAGAGATGAAATCGAGGCGGCGCGGGTGTATAATAAGCAATTTTCGGAAGATTTTCGGGCCACTCTGAAAAAATGTATTCCGGCCAAAAGAGACGAAGTGACGGGCAATTTGCTGGACGGGGTGGAAATTCTCGGCAAAGTGGAAAACAGCGATAAATGCCGGTTGAAATTTGCCGGTTTTGAAATGACGGCTGACCCGAATATATTTAAATCGGTGACCACCATTGACGATTTGCAACGCACTTTGCTCAGACAGTTGGATGATGCAAAATACGATTACGAAAACAAATACGACGGCACAGGGATGCTGTTCGGGTTGCACGAATGTCGCAAAGGAAGTGCGAGCTATAATGCGGGCGAAAACATTTTTATGCACGGCAATATTCAGGTGCGTAACGGGTTGAATGCCAAGCGCTCGCGCGAAATTTGCGAAGTGGTGCTGAAAAATACGGTGGAAATCGCCAATGTGTATTATCGCGATTACAGTATGAAGTGCAATGTTCCGCTGTCGCAAATCGATTCGTTGACGGCAACATACGCGCATTTGTTGGAAACAGCGGAAAAAGAGGTTGAGGAAGAAAATAACGGTGTGTTCTATGCCGTCGACGCCAAGCATACGCCGGAAACGCAACGCGCCGATACGGAGATTCTCGCCAAGGTGCGCGATTACGGATATTGCCACAACAAACTGCCGCTTGACCCGATTAAAGTCGAGCGGGATGATTTTACTTACAGCAATTCGTTGCCAACCAAATAAAAATACTTGATTTGATTTTATTTATACGCTATAACTCTGCAAGATTAAACATTATCTTGGGAATTATTAACTTTTAGCGCCGTTTAAGGAGACGGTATAGAATATAATTATGTATTTGAAAGTCAAAGGAACTGTTGTGGCGATGAACTCCGCACATTTTGGCGAAAAAGCATTTGATGTGTTGCTTGATGTCCATACAATAGAGGGTTCAAACAAGGCAAAAGCGGCTCTGCTGAGTAAACGCGTGATGTTTGAAGGTGTGCATTCGGAAAAACAATTTTTTGTCGGTGATGACATCAGCTTCTTGTATCGCGAGGAATTCGGACCGCGCAATTTTGTCGTTGAAACGGTATCACCGCATGAGACGTTCGTTGATATTGTATCATCTTTGGAACGTTAGAAACTTCCTTAAATGCTGAAAAAAGCGGCTGTCGAACATTGTTTCGGCAGCCGTTTTGCTATTCTTGCTCTTTAAGTTCTTCTTTGATGCGCTCTTGTAAATCTGCTATTTTTAAGCTCAAACTCTTGTCGGCGCCGGCTTTTTGTGCGTGTTTCAGCTGTCGTTGCGCCGTTTCCAAATTATCCATCGCGTAACTGTATTCGGCCGCCGCATAATATGATGCCGCCGGCTGATTATCCATATCATAAGCGCGCGCCAACAACTGCCAACTGAACGGATTATCCATACCGTGCAACGATTTTTGCAACAAAGTGATGGCGCGTTTGACTTCGCTTTGAGACGGCGAACTTTCCAAAATCGCGTGTGCCAGACTGTTTTGCAACAGGTAGTTATTCGGCAACAATTCAAGCGCGCGGTTGTAGGAGGCAATACTCTTTTTGACCTGACCGCTTTCAAACAAAAATTGCGCTTTTTGTTCGTGAAAATAAGGATTTGCCGGTTGTTCTTTAAGCAACCCGTCAATCAAATGCAAAGCGCGGGCAACATTGCCGCCGCGAAATGCCAAGATTGCGTGCGCATAACGTGCCGGTGCAGAATTGTCGTTGCTCGGATACAGCCGATAAGCTTTCTCTTTGTCGAGCAAAAAGGCGGCCAGTTTGGCCTTAATCATCTTGAATTCGCCGTCGAGGCGATGCGCCGTCGGGTTGCGGTTGTTTTTGCCGACTTCCGTAAAGTGCGAAATACGTTCGTTGGTCAGCGGGTGCGTGCGGAAATACGGACTTTCTTCAATGCCGCTCAGCATATTTTTTTGTTTGATTTTCTTCATAAAATCGAGCAGGCCTTGGGTAGACTGTCTGGTGGCATTCAGCAGTTTGACGGCACTTTCGTCGGCACTGCGTTCTTCTTGCACCTGATAATTCAGCATACTGTTGAGTGCCGAGTTTTGCGAGCCGAGAATGACGGCCATGGCCGCATCACCGCGACCGGTAGATACGGCGGCGGCACCGGCGGCAATCATCGAGCCGAGCATAATGTATTTCATTTTTTGCATTTTCAGCTTTTGCCGCACGATATGGCCGCCCATAATGTGACCGGTTTCGTGCGCCAAAATGCCGGAAAGCTCGTTGACATTGCGCGCTTCAAGCAGAGTGCCGGTATGCACAAACATATTGTTGCCGTCGCTGACAAAGGCATTGAGCGAGTTGTCGCGCACAATGAAAATTTTGTTGGCATCAAACGATATGCCGGCGGCTTTATACAGCGGACGGACGATTTCGGCCAAAAAGTTTTGGGTTTCGGCATCGGAAATGAGCGTGATGTCATCGGCATACGCCGGCTTGCTGAGCAGACCGGCTAAAAGCAGGATAATCGAGCTTGTAATCAGCCGAGCAATTTTTGCCACCATGACTTTTTCTCCGGCTTTGCCGCTTCCGGCTCTTTAGCTTGTGCGGATGCGGCATTGTCGCGATAATTGCCGTTGCGACGCGGTTTGCGACCGCGGTTGTTGCGGCGGAATCTGAAGCGACGGTCATTTTCGTTTGCTTCCGTCGGCTCCTCCGGCTCTTCGATTTCATCATCCTCATCTTCGCAATTTTCGCTCTCGTAGCAAGTTGCGGCTATGTCTTTGGCAACGGAATTGACGATTTGCAATTTCTCGCGCGAGATTTTGAAGTCGGATACATCTTTCATACTCGAATCGCCGGCGATAATGATTTGCAAATCGTAAGTTTCTTCCAATTCGGCGAGTTGTTTGCGCTTTTGATTGAGCAAATATGCGGCAAAATCTACCGGCACGTTGACCGTGAGCTTAACGCTACGGTTGCGCACGCCTTCGCTTTCAATGGCACGCAACACGAGGGTAGCGCCGGATTCAACCGTGCGGGTCACTCCGCGACCGTGACAATACGGGCACGGCTCGTAATTGCTTTCCATAAACGACGAGTGCATGCGTTGACGCGAGATTTCGAGCAGGCCGAAAATACTCATTTTCGCGATTTGAATGCGTGCGCGGTCGTCTTTCATCGCTTCTTTCATACGGCGCTCGACCGCAACATTGTTTTGCTGCTCATACATATCGATAAAGTCAACCACAATCAAGCCGGCCAAATCACGCATTTTGAGCTGTTTGGCGATTTCGTCGGCCGCTTCCAAGTTGGTTTTGAGAGCGGTTTCTTCAATATCTTTTTCTTTGGTGGCACGTCCCGAGTTAACATCAATTGAAACAAGCGCTTCGGTCGGGTTAATCACCAAATAACCGCCGGATTCGAGCTGAACTACCGGATTATGCAGCTTGTCGAGTTGCGCCTCAACCTGAAAACGTTGGAACACCGGCACTTCGCCTTGTTTGCGGCAACGAATATGTTTCAAATTATGCGGCGATAAAATCTTGACGAAGTTACGCGCAGTTTGATAGGCCTCATCACCGTCGATAATCACTTCGGCAATATCCTTGGTATACATATCGCGCAGCGCACGTTTAATCAGATTTCCTTCTTCATAGATAATCGCCGGTGCCGGATTACGCAACGCGCCGTAGCGAATCGCGTTCCAAGTGCGGATAAGGTAGTTGTAGTCGCGGATAATATCCGCTTCCGTTTTATCTTCGCCGGCGGTGCGGATAATCAGCGACATATCGGCGTTGAGCGGCAGATTCTTCATCACCGCTTTCAAACGCTTGCGGTCATTGGCGTTGGTAATTTTGCGTGAAACACCGCCGCTCTTGACGCGGTTCGGCATCAACACGCAATATCTGCCGGCCAGCGAAAGATAGGTGGTGCAGGCGGCGCCTTTGTTGCCGCGTTCTTCTTTGACGATTTGCACCAGCAAGGTCTGACCTTCTTTGATAACATCCTGAATTGTGCTGCGGTGGAAAAGTTTGCGCGCTTTCAACAGTTTGCGTTGCAAATCAAAGTTATATTCGCCGGTGCCGACATCATCAAGGTCGTCATCCGAATCCAAATCTTCATCGATTTCGTCTTCAATATATTCGTTATCCAAACCGACGGCCTCGGCCAATGTTTGCGGCGCTTTTTTGCGGTCGCGCGGACGGCGTGTTTGCCGGCGACGACGATGCGGTTTGCTCTCTGTCGGTGCGGTTTCGACTGCGGTCGAATCGGCTGTTTCCTCTTCGGTATTTTCCGTATCCGAATCGGTCGGCGCTTCTTCGGCGGAAATCGAATTTTCCGGCTCTGCCTGCGGCGCTTCTGCCGGCGTTTCGGCCATATCCGCCGCATTTTCTTTATGCATATAATCGTCGTTTTCCGGCTCGGCATTTTGCACCGGCTCGAGTTGTGCTTCTTCCACTTCGTGCGCTTGCTCGGCTTCTAAACGGCGTTGCGCCTCTTTTGCCTCTTTTTCTGCTTTATAGCGTGCTTTTTCGGCCTCGCGCTCTTTAATGTAGCGAATTTTGCCGTTGATAATTTCATCAACTTCGGCTTCGACTTCTTTCATTACTTCGTCCGAAACATTGTAATAATCCGGATGAATTTCATTAAACGCCAAAAAGCCGTGGCGATTGCCGCCGTAGTCAATAAAAGCCGCTTGCAACGACGGTTCGATGCGTATCACTTTGGCCGTATAAATGTTCCCTTTGATTTGTTTGCGTGAAGACGATTCGAATTCCACATCTTCCACTTTGTTTCCGTCAACGATGACAACGCGGGTTTCTTCCGGCTGGGTGTCATCAATCAGCATTCTTTTTGTCATTATAAACCCCATATTTCAAACCTGTCCGCGCGGGGCGAACAAGTGTTATTACGGGTTTAAACAGGCGATACAAACAAAAACATACCGCAAAATAACGGCGAAAAAACACCGCTTACGGTTAATTATCCTTTGTGACCTCGGCCGCTTTTGCGCTTGTTCTTCTTAGTTGTTTGAAAAACGGCGGAGGGTGTTGTTTAAACCCAAACTTCTGTTATCTGCGGTAGTGCCTTGCCTTTATGTCTTGCTTTGTATAACTCTCAGTTCGGCAGACACGACCGACAACTCATTGTTAGAATAGATAATAAAATTAAAAAAACAATAAAAATTTACGAAAAATACAAAAAAAATCGCAAATCTTTTA
>JAFYFJ010000029.1 GCA_017543835.1 Alphaproteobacteria bacterium
ATTTCGATATCGCCGTAGACCACATCATGAAACAGCGATGTGCCTTTTTTATTGATATTTTGGCGCACCACAAACGGCTCGCCGGCGGCAACGCGTGCTTTTGCCTCTTCAAGCGGAATGTGTTTGCACGGGTCTTTGGGCTTGATATGCGCTTCCGGCGTATCTTCGTCAGCATCTTTTTCTTCTTCTTTTTGGGCGCAAAAACAATAATGTGCGCCGCCGAGTTCAACTAATTTATGCGCGTATTCGGCATACAGCGGTTTGCGCTCGGACTGCACATACGGTCCGTAATTTCCGCCGATATCCGGTCCTTCGTCCCAATTCATACCGACACGTTTGAGTGTTTTATAAATAATGTCGGTCGCGCCTTCAACATAACGTTTTTGGTCGGTGTCTTCAATACGCAGAATAAAATCGCCGCCGTTTGCTTTGGCGATTAAGTATTCATAAAGCGCGGTCCGCAGGTTGCCGATATGCATATATCCGGTAGGACTTGGCGCAAATCTTGTTCTAACTTTCATTTTTTTCCCTCAATAGTCAAATCACATTATGCATAGCATAAATCAAAAAATCGGGAATGCAAGCGTTTTATATAAATTTTACTCTTGAATCAGCTGACACATCGCGCCCACAAGATTTTGCGCACCCTGACACACATCAAGCATATTGGTGGCGAGCATATATGCCGGAGTGGTGCAAACGCGGTTTTTGCGGTCGATACACACATCGGTCACGCCGACTTCTTCGTGCACAACGCCGAGTTGTTCGAGTTTTTGCGCCATTGCACCACCGGCACCGAGCGTAAAGTGTATTTTTTTATCGGCCAAAACAATTGCGACCATCGCCGGCGCAATACACATCGCACCGATGACGAGCCCTTTGTCGTAGCATTTGCGAATAACCGCACGAACGCTCGTGTCTACCGTGCACTCAACGCCTTTTTGCGCAAAGTCGCACCAATTGGTAACGGCACCCAAGCCGCCCGGAAAGATAATGCCGTCAAAGCCGTCGGTTTTGAACTCCTTCAAATCCGTGATGTTGCCGCGGGCAATTCGTGCCGCCTCAATCAAAACGTTGCGCTTTTCGTTCATCGGCTGATTGTTAAGGTGGTTAATCACCGCCGCCTGCTCGATATTCGGCGCAAAGCATTGATAAGTGCAACCCATATTTTCCAAACACAGCAGAGCACATATAGATTCGTGAATTTCCGAGCCGTCGGCGCGTCCGCACCCTGAAAGCACAACGGCAAAATTCGGCTTTTTCTTCATATTGTCATTCATCGGCAAAACTCCCGTATAAAAAGATTTCTGTTAATTTCTATTGCATTAAGTGTTGATTTATCATATATCGGACAATATAATACTGTCAAACTGATTTTGAAGACAAGGGGAAAATTTTATGGAAGTGAATTTAACGACTTTGGCCAACGGCTTGCGTGTCGTTTCGGTTGAACGTCCGCAGACGGAAACGGTTTCGGTCGGGATTTGGGTGCATACCGGAAGTGCTTATGAAACGCCGGATATGAACGGTATTTCACATTTTTTGGAACATATGGTTTTTAAGGGTTCAAGCAAACGTAACGCCCTGCAAATTTCGGAAGATATCGAAAATGTCGGCGGCAATACCAATGCTTATACCGGTCGTGAGTTCACGGTTTTTTATGCAAAAATGCTCAAAAACGATTTGGAATTGGCGATAGATGTTTTGGCGGATATGGTTATGGCGCCGACTTTTGCCGAAGATGAACTGACCAAAGAGCGCGAAGTCGTGGTGCAGGAAATCAAACAGACAAACGACGACCCGAGCGATATTGTCTTTGATTATTTTCAAGAAACCGCCTTTAAGGAACAGGCGCTCGGTCGCACGATTTTGGGACCGGCGGAAAAGGTGCGCGGTTTCAATGCCGACACGTTGCGATGCTATATGGCTACAAATTATGCCGCCGAAAATATCGTGGTGGCGGCGGTCGGTAATTTGCATCATGCCGATTTTGTAAAAATGGTAGAAGCGCGTATGGCCGGCTTGCAAGCCAAAAATAACTTCACGGCCGATAAACAGATTTATAACGGCGGTGAGTTTATCAAAAATCGTGATACCGAACAAGCGCAGGTTTTGCTCGGCTTTAAGAGCGTTGACTGCTACGATGAAACGCGCTATCCGCTAATGCTGATGTCGGCGATTTTGGGCGGCGGTATGTCGTCGCGTTTGTTTCAGGAAATTCGCGAAAAGCGCGGTTTGGTGTATAGCGTATACAGTTTCAGCAACAATTTTTCACAAAGCGGTATTTTCGGGATTTATGCCGGCTTGGAAGCCGATGAAATCAAAAATTATTTACCGGTGGTGGCAGACGAAATTAAAAAAATATGCAACGAGCCGGTCAGCGATGCCGAGCTCAATCGCGTCAAAGTGCAACACAAAGCCGGTATGTTGATGGCGCTTGAGAGTTCGTCATCTACCGCCGAAGCCGTTGCGCGCCGCTATTTGCTGCATAACCGCTTTATTCCGATAGAGGAGGTTATCGCCAAAATCGACAGCGTAACCAAAGAGCAGGTTATGCAGGTGGCCCAACAGATTTTTACAAGCCCGCTGACCTATACGCTTTTGGGCAATCTGACCGATTATCCGAATTACGAACAAGTGCAAAGGATGTGCAAATGATATATTTAATCAGACATATGCAGTCGGAAGCTAATCTGCGGCGCATTTGGGGCGGCGATTATCCTCTGACGGAAAAAGGCGTGAACGACGCGCAAAAACTTAAAGAGCAAATAGATTTTCAGCCGGATGTTTTGGTGGTTTCTCCGCTGATAAGGGCGCAACAAACGGCCAAAATATTATTTCCGGAAATGCCGGCAACTATTGATAAGGATTTTCGTGAAATTCATTTCGGCGATTATGAAGATACCCCGATGCAAGATGATGAATTTTCAAAGATTTATAAAACAGCGACATCACATTTGCACGAAATATCGCACGGCGATGTATTAAAAGAACGGGCGGACAGAGCCATTATAAAACTATTGGATTATTTGCCATACGGGGAAGTTGCGGTGGTTTGTCATGATACATTGGTTCGCTCAATTATTTGCCGGCTCAAAGGCGAAAGTTTGGATAATATGCCGAAATATAAGCCGCTGTTTCCGAACGGAAGCATTTTATCTTTGAAATCCTTCGGAGAAATGGAAATAACGAATAATAACGGAACACTTTGTTTATAATTTTTCATCTGTCGTTGCATTTTGCGCCGAAGTATGAGATAGTAAGGCAGGACAACAAAAGGGGGCAACAATGTCGCGGGCGGAAGATATTTTTGAAAAGCTGATTTATTTCGGCGAAGATGCGCTGGACGAGTTTATTCGTTATCGTCAGACCGAAGAACTGTTTATGGACTTTAAGCAAGCATCCTCGACCGGCAAACACGGCTGGTCACTCAGTCCGGATGACCGCCGCAATTTAGCCAAGTGCATTTCCGGTTTTGGCAATTCGGAAGGCGGCGTAATCGTGTGGGGTGTGGAATGTTCGCGCGATATGGATATCGGTGATGTGGCAAAAGCAAAAGTTAAAGTCGGCAATGTGCATCGCTTTATGAGCTGGGTGGAAAGCGCAATTTCCGGCTGCACTATTCCGAGCCACAATAAAGTGCGTAATCATATTATATGCGAAGATGCCAATGGCGACGGCTATTTGGCGACCTATATTCCAAAGTCGGAAGTAGCACCGCTGATGACAACCGTCGGCAACACAATGTATATTCGCTCGGGCTCAAACAATGTGCCTGCACCGTATGCCGTAATTGCCGGTATGTTTGGGCGTCGGCCGCAACCGAATGTGGCGCTCAAGCTCGAAAATCGCACTTTGGAAGTGGTGGAAAACGACGATGAAGATATATTGTATCCGAAAACCATTGATACACCGCCGCAAAAATATGTGAAAATCGGCTTTGACGTGCATTGTCTGAACGACAGTAATGTGATTGCGCGCGAGCTGTATCTGACCTGCACCACCGACAAAACCGGCGGCGAATATAATCGTGTGCGCTTTTCGGACTACAATATGACGGCCAATATGCTTGGGCTTGAAGGACACCTCAACCTGATTACCAAGCCGGAATTGCGGTTGCCGCCGCGCGGTATGATGAAATTTGCGCATATTGAAATGATGCTTTCCGAATTTATCGAAGACGATTTGGAAGTCAACGGTGTTATCGGTGCCGACGGGGCAATGCCGAAATCGTTTCGCATTTTTGGGGCCAAAAATAATCTGCGCTCGTATGTGGCAAAAGTTTTGCGCACGGAAGATGCCGCCGAAATGCTTATCAATGAATTTTTCCGCGAATTTTTGAAGGAAATGGAATGACGGCGCGTGTGGAAATTTTTACGGACGGCGCTTGCTCCGGTAATCCGGGCGCGGGCGGATGGGGCGCGATTCTGCGCTACAAAGACGTTGAAAAAGAATTGAGCGGCGGCGAAGAAAACACCACCAACAACCGTATGGAACTGATGGCGGTAATCGAGGCATTGAGCGCCCTCAAAAAAACTTGCAACATTTCGCTTTATACCGACAGTCAATATGTGATGAAGGGTATTACCGAGTGGATGGAAAAGTGGAAGCAAAACGGCTGGCGCACGGCACACAAAAAGCAAGATGTGAAAAATATCGACCTGTGGCAACAACTTGATGAACTGGTCTGCCGGCACGAAATTCGCTGGGTGTGGGTAAAAGGTCACGCCGGTCACGCCGAAAATGAGCGCTGTGACGCGCTGGCACGCGCCGAGGTGGCAAAAATAAAATCCGCCGAATAAGAAACTCCCTGTGCATAAAAAGAAAAAGCTTGACGTTAACGATATATTAAAGTATATATGCTCTTGTATAAATCGAAGAACAATATTATACGAAAGGATCCTATTATGAAAAAAATGTTGTTACTCGCCGGTGTCGCATCGGTTTTTGCGTTTAATGCTAATGCTTTTGACTTTAACCCGTATTTGTCTGCCAAAGTAAAATATGCTATTACGGAAAACTCCGTAACGGTTGAACATGGCAAATATAATATGGATAAAGACTTGCTCGGCGGCAGTGGTGCACTCGGTGTTAAATTCCCGTTTGCCAACAGCGCATTCAGAATTGAAGCTGAATATACACGCACGGATGATGCCAAAAAGACATTCCGCGGTGAACAAAGCGATATTAAAGCAGAATTGAGAACTCAAGCTTTGATGTTCAATGCTTATTATGATTTCTATACAAAGACTCCGTTCACACCGTATATCAGTGCCGGTTTGGGTGGTGCCAGATTGAAACTCGGAACCGAAGAACAAGCAATTCACCAAACAGAACTCGCTTGGCAATTGGGCTTCGGTGTTTCTTATGAAATCAACGAACATTTTGCGGCTGACTTAGGTTATCGCTACATTGACTACGGTAACTTCTCTGACTATTTTGTTCACGAAAATCGTATCAGCAAGACAGAAGTTGAAGTTGAGAGCACCAGAGCTAAAGTTGAATCTCATGCCAACGAAATTATGTTGGGTATTCGTTACATCTTCTAATTTTCGGGCTGAAGAAAATTGTAAAAGAGTCGGTTATTTGCCGGCTCTTTTTTTGTGCTTATTTAAGTGGATAAAAGTCAAAAAATACTTTTTATCCGAGCGGGTGTTTGCTATATTTAATCAGTTTAATATTTAAGAAAAATAAAGAGGTATAAAGTGACTGAAGAAATTCAAGAAACACAGGAAATAAATGTGGTCAAAACCGACAATATTGCTCCGACGATGATTTCGGAAGAAATGCGCCGCAGCTATTTGGATTATGCCATGAGCGTGATTGTTTCGCGTGCGTTGCCGGATGCGCGTGACGGTATGAAACCGGTGCACCGCCGCATCATTTACGGAATGTATGAAAACGGCTACGATTCGACCAAACCGTATCGTAAATCGGCGCGTATCGTCGGTGATGTTATGGGTAAATATCACCCGCACGGCGACAGCTCGATTTATGAGGC
>JAFYFJ010000030.1 GCA_017543835.1 Alphaproteobacteria bacterium
GTTCCCGCTGTATTCTCCGAATGTGGCAAAAATCGAAGTTTCCCGCGTGGGTAAAGTTCGTCGTGCAAAGTTATACTTCTTGCGTGCTTTGCGCGGTCGTTCGGCTCGTATTGCCGACGATTTGTCCGTATCGGTTAAAGAAGTCAACAACCCGAACAGCAAATAGTTTTTGCTTTTAAGACAACAGAAAAGGGACGTGCGTTTATGGCGTCCCTTTTTTAATTTATTATATAACTTACGCCTTTTCGTGGTCTTCGCGGAATTTTTCAAGCTTCTTCAAAAGGCGGGTGCGTTTCAGACGGCTCAGATGGTCGATGTATAAAACGCCATCAAGATGGTCGATTTCGTGTTGCAAAATTATTGCCAGTAAATCGTCCGCCAAAATTTCCTGTTCGTTGCCGTTGTAATCGATATAATGCACGCGCACTTTTTCAAAACGTTCAACATCGGCACGTTGGTCGGGAAGGGATAAACACCCTTCATTGAACATAACGGTTTCTTCCGAATGCCATATAATTTCCGGATTGATGAGGTGCATCGGTTTGCGAGCGGACAAATCTTCGTCGCTCGGGTTCGAATCCAAAACGATAATGCGTTTGGTCACACCGACTTGCGGTGCCGCTAAGCCGCACCCCTTATCGACATACATCGTTTCGAGCATATCGTCCAAAAACTTGCGTAATTCGCTGTCAACTTTTGTGACGCGCTCGCACTTTTGACGCAACACTTCATCGGGATATTCATAAAGCTTCAGAACCGACATATTTCCTCCTTAATCCCTGATGGCGTGGGCAATCTGGTCGAGGAGGGCGTTAACCATCTTCGGCTCGTTTTTGCTGAAAAAAGCATACGCCAAATCAACGTATTCTTGAATCAAAACTTTGGTATCGACATCGGTGGTAGCGCTCAGTTCATATACCGCGCACAACAACAGTGCCTGCATCGTGCCGTTCATATGGTCGTAGCTCCATTCGCCGTGCAGATAATGATTGAGTGATTTTTCAAGCTCTTCTTTATGGGATTGAACACCACGCACGAGTTTTTCAAAATATTCGGTATCAATCGGACCGAGTTCGACCAGATTTTCTTCTTCTCCGCCGTTGTCTTCAATCGCAAAACGTCCGACTTTGCCTTGCACAAAATCTTCTATCACTTCATCAACCGGAAGCTGTCCGAGCGCAATCATATAATTTGCCTGAACCGCCGCCAAACGTGCGCCGGATTTCATTTTGATTTTTGCGGATACAAATTTAGACATGTTATTCTTCTCCCTTATCTTCATCGGTCAGTTTTTCAATGGTTGCGACAAACTCGCTGACATCCTTAAAATCTTTGTAGACGGACGCAAAACGAATATAAGCGATTTTATCGAGATGCGCCAACGCCTGCATAACACTTTCGCCGATTTGCACGGTGGTGATTTCGCTTTCGCCGGAATTTTCAAATTGGCGTTGCAGCGAAGTCACGATTTTATCAACGCGCTCGGACGAAATCGGACGTTTACGCACGGCAAGCAAAATCGATTTTGCTAACTTGTCGCGGTCAAACAGGGTCTTTTCGCCGTTGCGTTTGATGACAACCAGTTCTCTTAATGAAACGCGCTCAAAGGTCGTGAAACGTGAGCCGCATTCCGGACATTCGCGACGACGGCGAATGGCGGTGTTGTCATCGGTGTTGCGCGAATCTTTAACTTGTGTTTCGTCACAGCCGCAGAACGGGCATTTCATCGCGTTTCTCCTTTTTTAATCAATTCTTCCGTTACCTGATACATTTTAGACGAGTATCTGGCTCCTTTTATAAGGATAGTGTCGCCGTTTTGCAAGAGTTTATTTAATAAAAAGTCAGCCACACCCTCTTTATTTTCAAAGTAGTATTGTGTTTTTTGCGGCGGCAGTTCGGCGAGCATATCGCGCATTTCCGGACATACGCCGATAACGATGTCTATATCGGTTTGAGCCAAAACTTTGCCGATTTCTTTGTGGCGGGCGGCAGAAGTTTCGCCGAGTTCCGCCATTTTGCCGAGCGCCACGATTTTGCGGCCGGAAGTTTGTGTTTGCCCGAGGTTATTAATCGCCATAATCATCGCTTCCGGCTGACCGGAGTAGCTGTCATCAATCAGGGTATAAGTGCCGCCGTTTGCGAGCTTAAGTTTATGTTGTTTGCCGCGGCCGTCGAGGGCGCCGAAGTCCTTAATGTGCGATGCGGCTTTGGCAACATCTAAACCGAGCGCTTGCACCACACTTAAGGCGCACCACGCGTTATAAAGGTATTGTTCGCCGCTTTCCTGCGTGGTAAAATCATCGCTCGGATGAACGGATTTACCGAATTTGATAATGCGGTCGGTTTTCAGTCGTGCCTGTTTTTCGAGAATATCGGCAAAATTGGTGTCGGCGTTGATAATCGCCGTGCCGCCGGTTTTTAACCCTTTAAAAATTTCGGCTTTGGCGTAGGCGATGCCTTCAAAACTGTCGAAAAATTCGATATGCATCGGATAAACATTGGTTACAACCGCAATATCCGGCTTGACAAGGTTTGTTAAATACGAAATTTCACCTTTGGCACTCATGCCCATTTCTATCACGGCATATTCGGCGTTCATATCGATTTCGCACAAGCTCTGCGGCACGCCGACAAAGTTGTTATGATTACCGCTCGTGGCGTAGATTTTGGCGAATTTTGAGAGCAAAAAGGCGATTTCTTCCTTGGTGGTGGTTTTGCCGGCGCTACCGGTTAAGCCGACGACTTTGCCCTTAAACAAACTGCGGTTATACGCGCCGATTTTGCCGTAGGCCTTGAGGGTGTCTGCAACCACCAACTGCTTTTCCGGCGCAACGCCTTCGATAAGGCGCTCAACCACAACCAGCGGACAGCCGGCGTTAATCACGTCTTTTACAAAATCGTGGGCGTCAAAGCGCTCGCCTTTGAGCGCGATAAACAGTGTATGCGCGTCGATTTGGCGGCTGTCGGTCGAAATCTTATCGATTTCTGCCGCGGCTACCGGTGCGGTGCATCCCAAAATCTCGGCTAATTTTTGCGAACTTATTTTTTCCATTATTCTTTCTCGATATCGGATTTTTTCTATTCAAAATGTGCGCCCAGTATAGCGATGAGCGTATAAAAAAGCAACAGTTTTTACATTGTTTTCGGCAAATTTTTCTTGACTTTTGCGGGCGATTTTTCAGTTCGACTTATAAAAAGACGATGCCGGTATTAAAATGCGATACCGCCGAAGATTTGGCTCTCCGGCGGTATTTTGTTGCGAGTGATATAAAGCTTAGTATGAACGGGCGTAAATCACATCCATTGTCGCATCTTTGCCGGTCAACAAACATTTGCCGACGGTGCCGCTTTGGTCAAACGGAAGACAGCGGATGGTGATTTTCATCGACTTCAAGATTTCTTCCGTTGCCGAATCGCCGCACCATTTGCCGCGCACAAACGCAACCTTGCCTTGTTTGCCGTCCTCAATCCATTCGTTTGAGTTGGCAAAATAAGCGGCAAACGCTTCCGGCGTGGTGATGTCGGTGCGAATATTGTCTTGCAAACGCTTTTGGGCCTTGGCAAACATCATTTGTTGCAATTCTTCCAAACGTTTGCCGACTGTGGCAACAAATTCGTCGGCTTTGACGATTTTTTTGCCTTCCGGCTGACCGAGAAAGATACGTTCTTTTACCATCAGGCCGTTGCTTTCCACATCACGCAGGCCGATTTCGCATACCATCGGCGCACCTTTACGAATCCACTCCCATACCTTATCGACATTGGCTTTGTCGCGGTTGTCGATTTTGATACGGAGCTTTTCGCCGAACGCGTTTTGTTCTTTAAGTTGTGCTTGAAGATTGTTAATGTAATTCATTATTTTTTCTGA
>JAFYFJ010000031.1 GCA_017543835.1 Alphaproteobacteria bacterium
AACACCGGCAATCTTCAAATCGCATTCCGTTACTTTCAAAATCACTTTAACGAAAATAAACGTGGCGATAAATTCAAAAATCGCAGCCGCCCAAATGTCATAGCCGCCGGCATAGTCCGGACCCCAACCGTTTTGGCCCAAACCCTGCATAGCGATATCATAACCGCTTAAGTGACCGGCAACAACATAGGCCAGTGCATAAGCGCCCAAAATCGCGCCCAAAAATTGGAAAATAATGTAACCGAATGCGGCCTTGAAACCCATACGGCCAGCGGACAAAACGCCAAGCGTCACGGCCGGATTGATATGTGCGCCGGAAACCGGGCCGACAGCGTAAATCATCGCCATCACAGCCAAGCCGAACGCAAAGGCAATGCCTAAATTACCGACATACGGGGCCGAAAAAACAACCGTGCCGCAGCCGATAAACACCAGAACAAATGTTCCGAATAATTCTGCAAGATATTTTTTCATATAAGTTCTCCTTATTTTTCTCTACAACCTACTAATACACGGATTTTTTTAAAAAAACATTAATGTGTTTTATGTTATCCCAAACGCCGCTTTTCCCCAACGTCATTGCGAATGGCTTTTTTACAACGTCATTGCGAGCGTCAGCGAAGCAATCCCCCTCGGTGTTGCACCTTTACGACGTCATTGCGAGCGTCAGCGAAGCAATCTCATGCGATTTTGCACCGGTGCCCGTTGATGGAGATTGCCACGTCGCCTTCGGCTCCTCGCAATGACAGAGCAGTGTTGCACCGGTGCAAATATCGCTGTTCTTTACATCGCCGCTACCAACGCATCGGCCAACGATTCGACTGCCGTAAGCTGATCGTCTTTCAACGCCGACTTAACGGAAACCACCGGCTCAACAAACGTGCAATTTTTCAGTTTTTCCAGCTCAATTTTCATCTGTTTGCCTGCCGTTGCCGCCCAAGTACCGTTGTCAATCAACCCAACAACGCGATTTTGCAAATTGTGCGCCGTCACATCGTGCAACAAATTCTCCATATTGATAAAAATGCCGGCATTGTACGTCGGCGCGGCAAAAACCACCGCCGAATAGCGAAACATCTGGCTCAGAATATACGAGCCGTGCGTCACCGAAACATCGTACATTTTGATATTTTTCACCCCGCGCTCGGCCAGCTTTGTCGCCAATACCGAAACCGCGTTATACGTATTGCCGTAAATCGAGCCATAGGCAATCACCACACCTTTTTCTTCCGGCGTATAACTTGCCCATTTGGCATATTTTTCCACGAAATCGGCAAAATTTTCGCGCCAGATAAAGCCGTGCAACGGGCATATCATCTTAATTTCCACACCGGCGGCTTTTTGCAAAACGGTAGAGACTTGCGGCCCGTATTTGCCGACGATATTGGTATAATAGCGCCGCGCCTCGTCCATATAATCGACGGCGAAATTCACCTCATCGGCAAAAATATTGCCGTTCAGCGCGCCGAATGTGCCGAAAGCATCAGCCGAAAACAAAATATTATCACTCAAATCATATGTCATCATCACTTCCGGCCAGTGTACCATCGGCGCCGATATAAACGTCAGTTTGTGGCGACCAGTTTCCAAGACATCGCCTTCTTTGACAAGCACAAAATCATCA
>JAFYFJ010000002.1 GCA_017543835.1 Alphaproteobacteria bacterium
TATTTGATAACCCATTTTATTTCTTTATGAGAGAAATAATCAAAATTTGCGGGAAAAATACCTTTTTCCATCAATTCTCGGGCATATACCTGAATCCAAGCATCTCCTCTTTTCCAGCGTTCTTCGTACTTATTCGGCCACATATTTTCTCTCCTTAAAGTTAAAATCAAAATCAACCTTTAAAGAGAGCAAAAAATAAACCCATCGGTTACGACAGGTTTAGAGTATTAAATCCACCCATCGTTCAAGCTTTAGCACCGTGCCTTCCGGTCGGTTGCTGTGTGGTCAAAGGGCTTGTCCCTCGCACACTCTTTATAGGTTATTATCAATTTATATCAAAGTTTTTCATTTGGCAAGCAAAATCGGATTTATGATTGTCAAATCTTGGCACTTGTTTCAAAACACAATAAAAAAACCGCCCGTGAAGGCGGCTTTTTTAATGCTTTTTGTAGCGGATAAGACTATTTAATAAGCTTACGAACTTCATCGGTAATATCATCACCGCCGCAAACAACAACATTCTTCGTCAAAACCATATTGTAGCCCAATTTGTTAGCTTCATCAATAATGGTCTTGGAAATGTTTTGATCAACAACAGCCAATTCTTGCTGATAAAGTTGATTTACCAAATTTCTCTTTTGAGCAAATTCGGCATTATATTTTTGGAACAAGCCCTGCTTTGTTTGAGCATCGGTTTGGTTGTTAACTTCGTTTTGAGCCAATTGCAACCATTGCGAAAGTTCTTGCGAACGAACGGCGTGATTGTGACGCAGAGTTGCAACATCTTTAGAACCGTTGACAATCGACATAATATCAACAACGGCAATTTTCCAAGAGCTGTTGTTAGAATTGTTCGAAGTGCTTGTCGAACTTGTTTTGCTGGATGTATTTGTGTTTGTTTTTGCGGTTGTTTTTGCTTTTGTCTTTACCATTGAAAAATTCCTTTCATAAATAATTGATTATCACTGGAAAAGTATTATAAACACAAACTCTTAAAAAATCCATAACTTTTTTATATTTTTTCAATTAATTCGGCAACCTCTCTTGCCGCATTTAAGCTTTGTTGCGGCAAAAACCCCTCTGCATCTTTATCGCCGAGCAAAATCGCGCATTTTTTATCGGTCAGAGATTGTGCAAAACGGCGGTGTTTTGCGGTCAACCAGCGGTTGCCGCCGACAAACAGATATATCGGTTTGCCGGTGCCGGTGGCCTCACAACACATCGAAACCGAGTCCGCCGTAATCACGATATTATCGGCACAAGCCAAAAATCCGGCATACGGATTTTCACGCGTATCACCCCAAAAATAAGCATATTGCGGCAAGTCAGCCAATTCTTCTTTAATTATTTTATCCGCTTCGGCACCGGTGCGGCGTGAGGTCGTAATCAAAATCGAACCGCCGATTTTTTGCTTGAGTGCTTTGATTTCGCGGCACAATGCCCGCACATCTTCCGGCGGAAACGGCTTACCTTTAATCGAGCCGCCGATAATAACCGCCGTCAGCGGTTGCGGCAATTTTGCAAACACCGGTTGCCACTTGATGCGCGCCTCATCCAAATATTGCGGCGTAACCTGATGCGGACAGCCGACAATATAATGGATATTTTTGCATTGTTTTTTATTCTTGTCGTGTTCCGGCACAACCACCAAATCAAACTCGCTTAAACCGGCGTTGCCCGAGTGCATAAGCTGAATGATTTTCGTCTGCGGCGAGCATTTTTTGATATACCGCGCAATCGGTGCGGTGCGACGGCTGATGGAAAGCACATAATCCGGAAACGGCGGCTTGAGCGCATTTCGGCTCTCTGCCGACACACCGAGTAATGTGCGTCCGCGCACCCAGTTCGGCAAACCGGCAAACCGCGTATATACAATATTTTTTTCTTCAATTGCAAACTTTTTCGGGTCCAGCGCCTTCAAAACACCGCGCGCCTGACCGACACTGCCGCGCCGGTCATCCATCAAACTCCAAATTGTTTTAACCATGCAAATAACCCCGCATTCGTTAATCTTACCCTTAAATATATGCTTTTGCGCAAGTTTGGCAAGAAAAATCATTTCGGCTTGGGTAAAACAGCGTTAATGATTGTTTAACCCATTGTATTATATACTCTATCCAGATTTATAGCCAGAAGATTATCTTCAAGAGAGGGATTTATGAAAAAGCTTACATTTATCGGATTATTCGCACTTTTGTGCGCTTCTTGTATCGCCAAGCCGGAAGCTCCCGAAGCTCCGCAACCGCAACAACCCGAGATTGCTGCCGTTCAAACGGCACCGGCCGAAATCGATATGACGCAGGTCTATACCTATTCGCCGGAAACCGCGGCAACACAACAGTTTTCGGACGATGATTTTTATCGCCGCAACATTGTGGTTAAGGCAACCGGCGACAATTATGTGATTTACGAATATACCAACGTGCGCATAGACCAAGTTGCTATGCTCGCATCACAATATTGCTATGAAATTGACCCGTGCTTGAGCGCATATTTACGCGATATGTATATGAACAAAAACCACAGAAGAAGGGTCACCTTTGAATGTATTGACCTTGCAACGCGCTGATTTTCTTCCTATATATCTGATTAGGGAGAAGATATAATGGCAAAGGACTTATACCAAGTTTTAGGTGTTACCAAAGCGGCAACGGAAGCCGAAATAAAATCGGCATATCGCAAATTGGCGCGACAATACCATCCGGATTTAAACAAAGATGATAAATCCGCAGCCGAAAAGTTTAAAGAGATTTCAAATGCCTACGATATTATAGGTAATCCCGAAAAACGCACAAAATACGACCGCGGCGAAATAGATGACGAAGGTAAGCCGACCGGCTACGGTGCGGGCTTTGACGCAGGAAGCGGCGGTTTCGGCGGCGCCAACCCTTTCGGCAGAGGTTTCAGACGCACGAGCACCAAGGGCTTCGGCGACCAAAATTTTGATTTTTCATCCATTTTCGGCGAAGATATTTTTTCGCAATTCGGTGGCGGCACGCAAAGTGCGCGCGGACGCAAAGGACAAGATGTTTCGTATAATTTGCGCGTGAACTTTTTGGACGCGGCACGCGGCGGCGAAAAGCAAATCAAACTCGGCGGCAAAAACATCAATGTCAAAATTCCGGCCGGCACACAAAGCGGCCAAACTTTACGCTTAAAAGGTATGGGCGGCGACGGTGTTAACGGCGGTGAAAAAGGCGATGTTTTAATTACGCTTAATGTAGACGAACATCCTTACTTCAAATCCGAGCAACAGAATATTCTGCTGGATTTGCCGATTTCTTTGGTTGAGGCAATAAAAGGTGCCAAAATCACCGTTCCGACCATCTACGGCAAGGTGATGGTCACTGTTCCGCCGATGTCATCGAGCGGTGAAAAACTGCGCCTCAAAGGACAAGGAATCAAGACCAAAAAAGGCCAAGGCGATGAAATTATCACATTACAAATTATGCTGCCGAAAAAATCGTCCGCCGAATTAGAGAAAGCGGCCGATAGCATTACCAATTATGCAGTCAGGAGTTTCTAATGCTGCTCGAAACCTTAAAAGAATTTGACTGGCAAAACGAACCGCAACGCGTGCGTTTTGATGAAGTCGGTATGCACGTTATCGCCAAATATCGAACGGATTTTTGGTGCTGTGCACGTTACGACTTTCGAAAAGATGACGGTCATTTCTTTTTCAGCTATGTTTTGGGCGATTTTTGTTGCGACTTGGACTGGAGTTTTGAAGCTCCGGGCGCGTTTGACCAATGCGGTATTATGCTCCGCACCGACGTCAACAACTGGTTTAAGGCCTCGATTATGTATGAAAATGAAGATACGCCGATGCTTGCCTCGTGTTTGACCAACGCCGGCTATTCCGATTTGGCGACCGTTCCCTTGCCGCAGGGCATCACGCACGTTTGGTATCGTTTGAAAAAGCGCAAAGGATGCTATATTGCCAGCTATTCGCTCGACGGCGAAAATTATGCTCAATTGCGCAAGTTTTATTTGATTAACGACGAAGATGACGTCAAAGTCGGCGCCTATTTATGCTCACCGCAACGCGACGATTTTGAGGCGGTTTTGCACGGTTTGACTTTATCATAAGCCCTATTTCACATAAATCAGCAAAATGATTAAATAAAGCACAAACGTTAACCCGAGCGTATAAAGCACAAGTGTCAGAATCACACTCAGTTGCGGATGTTGTGGTATTTCGGCCACCGGCAACTGAATTTTTTTCTGTCTGGCATTTTGCACCAGTTCTTTAAGTTTGTCTTTGCGCCGTAAAAACAAAAACACCATATAGCACAGCAACACAATCAAAATACCGTAACCGAGCGGCTCTGCCAATTCCGGTGCGGCACGCAAGCACCAAAACGCCGCTACTCCGAGCGCCAACATTACAAAATAAGGCAATCCTTGTAACACCAACGGATAATACGCAATCAGCAAATATGCCAACAAAACACCAATAACAATACGCGGAATCATTTTATTTTCTCCTTCAAAAAAATAATAGCTGCAATATTGCAAAAAAACAATCTTTTTATTAACCTTTTATTTAAGCGTATGCAATAAATTGTAATATAATAGATAACAAAGGCAATAAAAATGGACGCAGAGCAGGTTTTACAAGATAATTTTGAAAAGAAAAACAACAGTTTTCTGTATTTATTGCACGAAAAATCTCTTTTTGATAAAGAAAAATTTCGGCAATTACACGACGCTATCCGCAGCGTTGCCGAAAAAGAAGTCGAAATCAGCCGCAACGCCCAAAAAATCGCTTTTATCTATGGCACGGTTCTCAAATGTTTTCTGTATCATTTTGATAAAAACGATAAATTTAAAATTACAAATCTGCCGGAAAACTATAACAAAATGATTGAGTTTTTGGATAAAAGCGTAGAATATTACTTTACCACAAGAATTTAAGAGGAGAATAACAATGAAATTTTTATCTGCCGTATTAATGGCTTTGTGTCTTTCTTTGAGTTATATTCCGACAACCAATGCCGCAAACGACATCGCGCCGGCACAACAAGAAATGCAAAAACATATTCGCAAAGGCCCGCGTCACCACCGCGGTATGAGTATGGCCATGATGAAAGATTTAAACCTTTCTGACGCGCAAAAAGCCAAATGGAAAGAAATTTCCGAGCAGAAAAAGGCCGAAACCGCGGAATTGCGTAAACAAATCAAAACTCTGCACGAACAAGAACGCAAGATAAACGATAAATATGAAGCAAAAATCAAAAAGCTTTTGAATGAAGAACAACTGAAAAAATATGAATCAATGTTGTTGCAACGGCCGGAAAAACCGCACGGGAAACACAAAAAGTTCCAATAATCTCTGTAAAAACCGGATAAATTATCCGGTTTTTGTTTATGCAAATTGACAATCTTTTGAAAATCAGCTATAATCCTCAATGTGTCCAAAATGAGAATATAGCCATGACTAAAAAGAAACCTTTATATATCACGCAAGAAAATATTGATGCGTTGGCACGCACCAAAAAAGTTCAAGATATAGAATATCGTGTGGTTTGCACAAAAGATATCGTAACCGGAGAGGAAGAAATCAATATCGCTCCGAGCAAAAACACTCTGCACGAAGATGTTATCCAAGAAGTTTATTGCCGCAACCCGCGCGCACGTGATATGGCCGGACGCGTTTTGCTTTATGATATCGGCGCAGAACCGATGGTTTATTTCAGTGCGGTTGACGGGTGGGGTATGATGGATGTGTATTGGGATTGGGACGAACGCGTGATTCCGCATCTCGAACCGAAAATCAAACAAGTGTTTAAAGAGATGAAAGCCGAAGGGAAAACCGCCACATTGTCTGTTGACAGAAACAGAAAAAGAGATAGGAATTTTTGGGATAATCTCTACAACCGTATGGAAGAACTCGATAAACAATTTGCCGGACGCGATTTAATGAAAAAAGTTGAAGATTATGCACCGCAATCTATTCAAGAAGAACAAATTAAAGAACGTTCTCTCAAAAAATTAAAGCGCGAAGAAGATTTGGAACGCGCAGAATCCGTGCGCGCCCGACAAGATTCGAAACACGCCCGCGATAAAGTCTTTTTGTGGAAACAAGCTTGTCGTGAAGATTATTGATTTTTACATACCGCCGGTGGCAAACAAATAAGCAACGTATATCAACGCGGCAATAATGGCATATCTGAACAACAGCATCGGAATTCTGATAATAAACTTCAACAAAATCAACGCCAACAGCACGCCGCCGCCGTATAAAGCTATTGTCTGAATATCCATATTCTTGCTCCTTTCCTTGTGTTGTCGTAAGTATAATCAATTATCCCGCCAAAGTAAAGAACAAAAATTTCGGAAGATAAAAAACAAAAAACACTTGATTTTATTTTTATTTGCGTTAGTATAGCACCATTACGAACGGCTGCGAATTTGATTCGGCAGTCGGATTTTTTGACTTTAATCAACAAAGACCTATATCGAGATATAGGTGCTTTTTATTTGTGATGGAGGATAAAGATGGAGAAGTTTCCGTTAACAAAAGTCGGCTATGCGCTTTTGGAACAAGAATTGAAAAACCGCAAGGGTATCGAACGCCCGAATATTATTGCCGAAATTGCCGAGGCACGCGCCAAAGGCGATTTGTCGGAAAATGCGGAATATTCTGCCGCCAAAGAAAAACAAAGCTTTAATGAAGGTCGTATTCAAGAGCTTGAGGCCGTTATCAGTCGCGCTCAAGTAATCGACCCGACAACCATGAGCGGCAACACCGTGCGTTTCGGCGCAACCGTTTTGTTGGCAAATACCGATACCGACGAAGAAAGCGAATACCAAATCGTCGGTGATTATGAAGCCGATATCGAAAAGCACAAAATATCGCTTTCTTCTCCGCTCGCGCGCGCCCTTATCGGCAAAGAAACCGGCGATATTGCCGAATATATTGCACCGAACGGCAAAAAAGAATACGAAATTTTGGAAGTTAAATGGCTTTAACTTTGCGATTTCAGCCGCAACAATTTCAAAATCCGCCCTCACCGGCGGATTTTTTTATGGGTTTGACTTTATCGCGTTTTTATTTTATAAGGAATCAAAATCATATAATTTACAGTATAATTGTTTCACTAAACTTAAGTATTATGGACGGTTTTTATAAATGGCTTGAAAACTTGCGCCTCACTTGGGAATATTTGCCTGACGCGCTTGTGTATTCCGTATTGACGGTGGCAACTTATGTGTTTATCATAAGTTTTTGTTTTTCGATTGTGCGTATTTTCACGCGGTCCTGCGCTTTTGATATTGCCGGTCGCGATGACATTCTGCAAGACAAATTGCAAAATCCTCTTTCGTGGTATGATGGCACTTACGAACTGCCTGCAGCAAACATCAAAAAGGCAATGATTTATGCTAATTTGAGCTATCATACCTTTTGGAATGCGGTCATTATGTATCGCTACCGGTTGTGCGGACACCCGTGGAATAAAATGTATTTCAGAGTGAATCGCTGGAGCAGTCAACATTGGTTTCCGTTGATGACGGCTTTCTTTCAGATGACAATGCTGTGCTCGCTGTGTTTTGTGTGGGGATACCCGATTTTTCTGGTTATCGTTTTGATTCGTATGAAGTTTTATGCCAAAAAACAACCTCTTTACTAAGTAAAATCCCGTAAGTTTCGCACTTGCGGGATTTTGTTTGTTCGGCTTAAAATTTCCGTTTATAACTTGCATTTTATTCTTTGTTATTTTTGGGCTTTGCGCTATACTTTCGGCATTGTGAAATATGTTTTGTGATGAGGAAAAGATGACAGACTTAACAGAAGAAGAATATATCAAAGGCGAAGAAGAATATAATGCCGATTCCATCAAGGTTTTGCGCGGTTTGGATGCCGTGCGCAAGCGTCCGGGTATGTATATCGGCGATACCGATGACGGCTCGGGCTTGCACCACATGATTTACGAAGTGCTCGACAACGCGATTGATGAAGCGCTTGCCGGCTATTGCGATAAAACCGTGGTTATTCTTAATCCGGACGGCTCGGCAACGATTCGCGATAACGGGCGCGGTATGCCGGTAGATACGCACAAAGAAGAAGGCGTATCGGCGGCCGAAGTGATTATGACCGAATTGCACTCGGGCGGTAAGTTTGACAACAATTCCTACAAAGTTTCCGGCGGTTTGCACGGCGTGGGCGTTTCGGTGGTTAATGCCCTTTCGACATGGCTTAAGCTCAAAATTTGGCGCAACGACAAAGAATATGTTGCCGAATTTGCCGATGGTAATGTGGTTGAACACGTTCATATTGTGGCCGATGCACCAAATCGTCACGGCACGGAAGTTACGTTTTTACCGTCACCGAATACTTTCACCAATGTTGAGTTTAATTTCGATACCTTGGAACGCGCCATCAGAGAAAAAGCATTTCTGAACTCCGGTGTTTATCTTAAATTGATTGATAATCGCGGTGCCGAACCGCGCGAGGTAGACTTCCATTACGAAGGCGGTTTGCAGGCGTTTGTCGGCCACTTAAATAAATCAAAAGCCCCATTACACGAAAGCACAATTCGCATCAATGGCGAAAACAACGGTATTTCCATTGATGTGGCAATGCAATGGACCAACTCTTATAACGAAACAATGTTGTGCTTTACCAACAACATTCCGCAAAAAGACGGCGGCACGCACTTGGCCGGTTTCCGCGGCGCTCTGACACGCACTTTCAACAACTACATTCAAGAAAACGGCCTTTTGAAAAAAGACAAAGACATCATCACCGGTGAAGATATGCGTGAGGGCTTAACCTGTGTGCTGTCAGTTAAGGCACCGGACCCGAAGTTTTCGTCACAAACCAAAGATAAGCTTGTTTCTTCCGAGGTGCGTCCGGTGGTGGAAAACATTGTCGGTGACAAGCTCAAAGAGTGGCTTGAAGAACATCCGGCCGAAGCCAAAATCATTGTCGGCAAAATCGTTGAAGCCGCCTCGGCGCGCGAGGCCGCTCGCAAAGCACGTGAATTAACCCGTCGCAAAGGCGTTTTGGATATTGCCTCATTACCGGGCAAATTAGCCGATTGTTCCGAAAAAGACCCTGCCCTTTCCGAAGTGTTTATCGTTGAGGGTGACTCCGCAGGCGGTTCGGCAAAACAGGGACGCGACCGTAAATATCAGGCGATTATGCCTCTGCGCGGTAAAATCTTAAATGTTGAACGCGCCCGATTCGACCGTATGCTCTCGTCGGCGGAAATCGGTATGATGATTACCGCATTCGGCACCGGAATCGGCCGTGACGACTTCAACGCCGACAAATGCCGCTACCACAAAATTATCATCATGACCGATGCCGATGTCGATGGTGCGCACATCAGAACCTTGCTCTTGACCTTCTTCTATCGTCAAATGCCGGAATTGATTCGTCGCGGCTATGTGTATATTGCGCAACCGCCGCTCTACAAGGCGAAACGCGGTAATTCCATCATTTACATCAAAGATGACCGCGAAATGGAAGATTACCTCATTCACGGCGGCTGTGAAGACGGTTACTTGCAAACGGCGAACGGCGAACGTTTGGTCGGGCAAGACCTTATCACATTTGTCGAGAGCACAAAGAAAGCCAATGCAATGATTAAGGCGCTGACCTTAAAAGCACCTGAAAAAATCATTGAACAAATGGCAATTTGCGGCCTGTTTGACGTCAATGTTTTGAACGATAAAGCAAAATTGACTGTCGAAATCGAAAAAATGGCTACGCGTTTGGATACTTTGGAAGCCGAATACGACCGCGGGTGGAAAGCCGAGATTAACGACGAAGGCAGCGTGGTGTTCTATCGCGTGTTGCGCGGCGTTAAGGAAGAACATGTTATCGGTGCCAATATTCTCGAAAGTCCGGAAGGCAAGATTTTGAACGAAATGCACGACTTCTTGACCGAAAACTTTGCCAAGTCGCTGATTTTATCGACCAAATCGTTGGGCGAAAAGCGCGTGGACGGACCGGTATCGCTGATGAATGCCGTGACGAGTGCCGGCAAAAAAGGTATTTCAATCCAACGCTATAAAGGATTGGGCGAAATGAATCCGGAACAACTTTGGGAAACAACGCTCGACCCGGAAGCGCGTTCTTTGTTGCAGGTTAAAATCGACAGCGTGGAAGAAGCCGACGAGGCATTTTCGACCTTGATGGGCGATGTGGTCGAGCCGCGTAAAGAGTTTATTCAAGAAAACGCTCTGAAAGTTCAGAATTTGGATATTTAACAACTTATTTGTTGCCCATACTCAAAAGCACGTCCGAAATCGGACGTGTTTTTTTGTAAAAAAACTTGACTTTTGTCCATTATTTAGTTAATATGTATTCAATAATACATAAAAAAAGGAGTATCACTATGGTAAAATCCCCGACCAGAGAAGAAATTTTAAATAATCCGGAAGTTCTGGAAATCAACGATTTTAAGATGACCAAATTGTTTTATGCGGAAACGCGAGAAGCGGTAGATGCTTATCTTGAAGCCGGTGCAGATATCAATCATCCGGATATGGATAATGAAACCGCTTTGGATTGGTGCATTGACCGCGTGGTCCGCGGTATCAATACTTATGAAGACAGCGACAACAAGGGTGCGGTTTTGCAAATGGCTCTCAAAGGCGGTAAATGCTCCGAGTTAAGTTTGGATGAGCTAAAAGCCAAAGATTCGGAGCTACATACTCGAGTGGTTAGTGTCATGAAAACGCGCGAAAGAATGAACGATGTGAGAGCAAAAATAGTTACCGGTCGCCAGAGCTCCGGTCACACCGATAATCCTCTAAAAAAAGTAAATCAGCCGGAAAACCTTACTCTTATTAAAGATGGCACAAGGCATGAAACTCTTCATGAGTTGCCGACACACGAGGAAATACATCGGCGTAATCAGCGGACATTCGTTATGGAGCCGGGGGTAAAACCGACAATTGAAAAACCGACACCTCGTTACAAACAAGATAATTCAAGCCGAATAGCCGAAGTGGCGAAACAAGCAAAACTTATCGGTTTGATGAAAGAAGCAATTACAATCAATAGGACACAAGGCACTGACGTATTAAGTATTGATGAATTATGTAGACAAATGGTGGAAGCTGCTAAAACATCGCCGGTTAAAGCCGTAGATGAAGAATTTATGTTTGTAATAGAGAAAGGAGCGAATCTTTGGGAAGCGCTGTCTGCGTGGAAGGAACAAGCTCTAAAACCAAAGCTCCATAAACAAATTAAAGAAAAACCGAAAAAATATCCGGCAGTATACGTAAATAGATTAGAGACTAATAATGATAGGACCAAAATTGATTGCACATCCGATTCATTTTATGATGCGGCCATGACCGAACTGTTGGTGACTAAATATCCGGGGCATACCGATAAAATAACGATGCTACAACTGCTGAATGCGCATAATAAAGCAGATTTAGACTCGGATATTTCAAAAAAAATCTCAAAAGAATTTAATAAAAGTGCAGAGAAGTTTGCCAAAGGCGAAGAAACTTTTCCGCCGACGTTGCAAAATATCGCAACACTTAACGAATATCGAGATTCCATAGATTTCTTATTAGCCGGAAAGTTTGGTTACGACGCTTATCAAGGCGGCACGTTAAAAGAGGATTTTGATAAACGTGTTGCCGAAGCTGAGTTAAAGATGCTGAAA
Organism: Alphaproteobacteria bacterium; assembly: GCA_017543835.1. Taxonomy (GTDB): domain Bacteria; phylum Pseudomonadota; class Alphaproteobacteria; order RF32; family CAG-239; genus RUG410. Next base: position 11,637 of record JAFYFJ010000002.1, read on the forward strand.
GAACTTAAACCGGAAGATTTGGAATTTGTTTCCGACCGTTTAATTTCCGCAGGTTCAAAAATTGCGGCAAAGCACAAAGACGCCGGCGATTTCGAAAATTTATTCGTTAAAGAAATTAAATCACGACTGGCGCAAGGGAAAATTTTTGACCCGCGCGACCCGAAGGACTAGCGAATCAACAAAATTCGGATTTAGTCTAAAAAAGCAAAAATCATACCTACATAGGCGCGACTCCGCAAGGGGTGGCGCTCATGTTTTTGCGCCCCATAATATATATAATAAGAGTCGTTTCGCAATTTTGCCCAAAATTATGCAAAAAATTGCTGTTAATACCTTGTAAATCATCTTTTGTCAAAAAATTTTCAAAAATGTGCATTTTTTGCTTGCAATTACCTATTTTTTATGTTACATTAAGGATGATCTAAAATTATCCTTATTCTACTATTCTACTTACTATTATTGAAAAACATTTGTTAATAACTCTATGTTGTGACAAAATTTGTTTTTCAGTGGTTGTTTGTTTTTATGGTGGGGTAAGGATAATTGTTTCTTACAGTTATCTACTCTGAACAACAGAAATCTATTCGTTAGGTTGCCGTTGTTTCGGAGATTAAAATATACCTCTTCCCTTCATCGTGATGTTGGGGTTGAGTTTTTTCCGCGTTATGTTGAGAGGTTTTCGGCATACGCGCGTATCAATTCCTGTTTCATAGTGATGGAAAAGAGGAATAGAAAACCACCAAAAAAAGAATTACAAACAAAAAAAATCAATACAACTATGGCAACAAGAAATTTTGCTAAGAGAGTTAATTTTCTGGTCGTCGCTCTGATGGCCGCAGTGTTTAACGTATTTATCGCTTCCTGCTCAGAGGATGATCCCTATTCTCGCAATGAGAATGAGACCAAATCGGTAGAGGTAATAAACAAGCCGGTTCCCGAGGGTTTGAAGCTCTACGAGCACCACGACTCCCTTTTCGGAGGTAGCTGGTACAAGAGCTGGTGGACCACCGAGGAACTGACCACCAATACCAAGACGCAGTCTGAGTTGGTTATTGCGGCTTCTCATGCGTTCGACGAGAACGCTCTTCTTGACATCGACAAGGTGTTGGATTTGGACTATGCCCAGAGCCACACAACTTATACCGACGTCAAGGCGGAGATGGTGTCTAACACCTACTACGAGAAGAAGGTGAAGTATTCACAGCGTGCGACTTCCCTGTTACGCGACGAAGGCACTCAGTGCTACCTTGATCCTTCTGCTGTCATCGCACAGCTGATGCTCAAGGACGAGTATTACTATATGGCTGCCGACTCAATCGAGTTTGGTAAGGCCAAAGTAGTAAACCTTCGTTTCGTGGATAAGGCAATGACACGTGCCGCCGAGTACTTCGTCGATAAGGACCATCCCTTGTTCGTCGAAGTAACCTGGAATCAGCCCGTTGTTGTTGTTCACCATTCTACTCTTTCATATCGCACGAACATCGAAGTCCGTGATACTATCATGGACTATCCCCTCGTGAAGAACGATATTACTAAAGTAGAGTGGGACACCACACGCGTCGCCATCGACGACCAGTGGGAGCGTGCTACCATCAACTTCAAGTATCATCATAAGAATAAGGAGATTGACGAGAGTCATGTCAATATTCTGATGAAGAGGTCAATTGAAACAATTCCTGAATATACGAAGGAAGTTTCTTCATTTGACTATCGTCATGTTCGTGACAATAGCTTGAAGATTGGTGGAACCTATACTCCATCCGATATGGACCAGGAGTATTGCACATTCTCTGAGAGAATCGATGAGTTCACAGCTGAGAAGACCAATGGTTTCGAGCCGATTCAGACCCTTTACAAGTATAAGCATCAGGCCGTTCGTTACAAGAACGAGTTTGTTGATATTGTATTTGACTTCGTTACTCCTAAGATGTCAGAAAAAAGAACGTGGGTGGAAAGCATTCCGTCTACTGACAAGAAGTATGACATGGCTCGCTTATTCAACGAAATCGGAACGTCTTATCTTGGTTACTACCAGGAGGCAGGCGAAACCGTGAAGCTGATTAAGACTGCCGAGGGTATCGAGGATGAGGGCTTTGAGAAGCTTGACGGAACTCGTATCGTGTATGATGATAGCGTCGCTTACATGCCTCGTTATTATAAGCTCTATCGCAACGGCGACAGACTCACCGAGTCTGAGCGTTGTCCTATCAACCGTCTGCATGAGATGCTGACGGATTGGGTCTCTATCGAGAGAAATGCCAATCAGACAACTTCTAAGCTCGTGTTGGGTGCACCAACCTACCGCGAGAATAGCAAGACTATTGGCAATTTCAAGTTCGAGTGGGAGTTTGAGGAGCGCATCGGAAGCAGCATTGCTTCTCTCGATGCCTCATCACAGGACAACAAGGGTCGTTTCATTGAGCCCATGCACGTGAAGGTAACATATATCCCGAGCGGAAAGTATATCACTTATACCGACCTCGTTGTCACAGCCAGCAACAGCGCAAGCGTTGTTTCGGCCGGACAGAAGGATGGTTATGAGCTTTACAACTACCGTGACGGTTGGACCTATAAGATGGGGGACAACACCCTGCATCTGACGGCTCCTGGTCTCATTAAGGTTAAGCTCGAAGAGCCGAAGCCCGATGAGCCCTACATTACCTTCAAGGGTTTCACAAGCGTAACTCTGACTGTTACTCCGGGTCAGATTCAGCGTGATGCTGAGCATCTGACCAAGTGGTCTGACGGCAAGGAGGAGAAGAAGAACTTTTCTTTGACTACCAACTGGAACGTTGTTCCTACTACCAACTGGTCAAGCATTGAGGCAAACAACACTCAGAGCACCAACTCTGCAGTGCTGAATGTAACTTCCAGAAACACCGAGAGCAAAACTGTGAACGGTGCTATCTTCAAGTTCAATCGCGTTAATGCAAAGGCCAGCAACGTTGCTAAGTTAGCCGGTTCTAGCCAGAACAATGGTTGGAATCTGACTTATGAGCAATGTGCTTCCTCCATCGAGTATAATGGTGATGTAGCTGACTTTGATCAGCTCTCATTCAGCATCTCTGATGTAGCAACTGTTACCGGTGGTAACGAGAGCAATGGCTATCAGGTATATTCTTATACCGACCGTCTGACCGCAAGCTTAAACGGTAAGACGCAGTATGCCGACGCTCCGGGCGAAATCAAGGTTAAGGTTCAGGCTCCCGAGCCCACCATCACTTCTAAGGGCTTTGTTTCTGTAAGATTGACTGTCAATGGCAGCACAATTACTCGTGAGGCACAGCACGTGACGAAGTGGTCTGACGGCAAGGAGGACAAGAAGAACTTCACTCTTACTACCAACTGGTCAGTAAACACCAATACCAACTGGTCAAGCGTTGAGGCAAACAACACTCAGAGCACCAACTCTGCAGTGCTGAATGTTACTTCCAGAAACACCGAGAGCAAAACTGTGAACGGTGGTGTCTTCAAGTTCAATCGCGTCAATGCTACGGCTAAGAACGTTGCTAAGCTGAATGCTTCCAACCAGAATAACGACTGGACCCTCATTTATGAGGAGGGAGCTTCTACCATCGAATACGACGGTGACGTCGCAAACTTCGATGCATTGAACTTCAGCATCAACGACATTGCCAACGTTGGTAATGGCAGCAAGTCGGGTGACTACATGGTTTACCCGTATACTGACAAGCTGAATGCTACCCTGAACGGTCAGACTCAGTCTGCTACCGCAAAGGGTCAGATTAAGGTGAAGCAGGAGACTCCCAACGAGCCCACATTCTTCCCTGAGTCTTGGGGTGCCATTGTTGCCGCAGTTCAGACTGTGGCAAACAACGAGTCTCACAAGGGCTTCGTTTATACCTGGTCTCTCCGTTTCCAGAACGGTTACGTGCTTCCTGTTGTAATTCGCAGCGGCTCAGATGTTCCCGAGTGGAACTTTGAGTTTGTTGAGAAGACTCAGATTACCACCTACAACGGTGGTACTTATGAGGCCGCCACTAACAAGTGGATCAACACCACTGCCGCCGATCAGCCGAATCACATGATTTGGTCTCGCTCGGGTCTGGAGTGCGCCAACAAGAACTACAACGAAGCCAAAAACCAGAACTGGGATGAGGGTCACCTCGTAAACGGCAAGCCATCTGTCAAGACTTCACGTTACACTCTCTCCATCAACAACGGTTTCTTGTCTGCAAAGGACACCTATACCGGTCATGTGATGGGTACTTGGTCTTCTTACACCGGTAAGTAAGACCAAGGATATGTTTTGATTTTTCGCCGCGCCGTGCCTAAGCTATCAGCAAAGGTTACGGTAGCGGTAAATACATAATTCGGAGGGGGCCTAAAAACCCTCTCCACAAAAAAACAAACAAAAAAATGAAAAAATTTTTTGCAACAATTATAGCCATCGCCGCATTCGGCACAGTATCTAATGCACAGGTTGTTGTTTACAGCAGCAATCCAGCAGATTCCGCCGATTTCGGCAAACAGGTCTATGGCCAAGCCGCTGGTTATCAGAACTTCTTCGAGGAGAAGACCCTTCGAACATTTAAGGTCGAGCTTCCGATAGGAAACAACACAGTGACCGTTCCGGGTCTGTGGGGAGCCAACCGCGAAGGTCCATCTATCGAAGCCTTTGGAATGGCCTACGATTTCGACGGCCACACCATTTTTGGTGCTGGCGGTGGCGTGACTTACCTTCGTAAGTATGTAGGTGGCTATGCCAATGCTTCAGTCGGCTTCAATGCTGACGAAGCAAGAACATCGGAGCACTATGGGAAGAAACATCCCCAGCTCCATGTCGACTTCGGTATTATGTCCCCGGCTCTTGAGACAAGTATAAGGTTCTCAAAGAACGCTTGTCCTTCCGTTTTGAGTTTACGCGCCTATGTTGGCGGTAACTTCAAGAAAGTTTGGGACTACAAGACCGACGCGGCTTCTACCGTAACGACAGAAGAGACGGAAGACCAAATCATAATCACCACAACCAAGAAGTATGGTGATTTAGATGCCAAACCCCACGTGTGGGGTTGGGAAGCAGGTCTCCGTGGTCAGCTGGACTTCGGTGGCAGTCCTCTTTACCTTTATGCTCAGGGTGGTTTTGGCAAGAGCCAGAATTTCACCTATAGCGAAAAACAGTGGCACAACGCCGTGAAAGTGAAAATCGGTATCGGTTTCCGCATATTCAATGGTCATGGCTATGCCAAGTCTTTGAAGGGATCTAAGAATAAGTATCTCTACGAAGACTATGGCTACACTAGAAAAGAGGTAAAAAAATGGAACTGGTAAACAACAACACGGGAGATGTTCTTCAGCGCAGGCGCGCTAAGAACGTTTCCCGTTATAGAGTTATAAATGTTTTAAGAAACAACGACCTCGCCCTTCCGGCTGGGTCGTTGTTTTTTTATATAATCGTCATATCTCGTGCGGTGCTACACATCCGTGCGTCAAGGTATCCTTTCTTTGCGGCACTGCCCATTAAAAAGTTATCCCACAAAACACAAATTATCCTTCCGAACCTGTTGACATCTACCCAAATGACGTATGAAAATGCTAAAAACACTATTTTATCAATAAAAGGCGCAAAAAATGGAAAATTTAATCAGAATCGGCGACATCGAAAAGTTCAGCATTGTTGATTTCCCGTCAAAAATCGCGGCTGTCGTTTTTATGCAGGGCTGTCCGTGGCGCTGCCCGTTTTGCTACAACCAATCATTACAGAATCCGAACGGCGAATCCGATGCCTCATGGGCGCATTTAATCCATTTGCTCGAGCACCGCAAGGGCATTCTTGACGCGGTTGTGTTTTCGGGCGGCGAGCCGCTGATGCAAAGCAACTTGCCGCAAGCGATGGATACGGTTAAGGCGATGGGCTTTGAGGTCGGTTTGCACACCGGCGGCTATAATCCCGACGCGCTGCAAAAAGTTCTCGATAAGGTTGCTTGGGTCGGATTCGATATTAAGGCACCGTTTGATGCCGAGCATTACAAGCGTGCCACCGGCATAAATTGTGATGTGGCAAAAATTAAGCAGTCGCTTGATATACTGATAAAAAGCGGCGTTCACTTTGAGTGTCGCACCACTTGCGACCCGCGCCTGCTCGGCATTGCCGATATTTATAAAATTGCCGATGAGTTGTCAGCGCGCGGCGTTAAGGAATATTATATTCAAAAATATCGCCCGATTCCGAGCGATACAACCACGCAAGAAAGCGATTGCAATAAATTCTTTAATGATGTTGACTTAATCGCTTATTTGCGCTCTAAATTCAAAA
>JAFYFJ010000032.1 GCA_017543835.1 Alphaproteobacteria bacterium
ACTCGAACCCGTTGAAAAATTAGGCAGAATGGGCGACAAAGTAACGGTTAAAACCGGTTACGCCCGTAACTACCTGTTGCCGCAAAAGAAAGCTTTGCGCGCAACCGATGCCAACGTTGCTTATTTTGAAGCACAAAAGGCGGCATTGGAATTGCACAATCAAGAACTTTTGGGTAAAGCGTCCGAATTGGCTGCTTCGCTTGAAGGTTTCAATGCAATTTTGATTCGTCAAGCGGCCGAAACCGGTCAACTTTACGGTTCTGTAACGATTCGCGATATTGCGTCGGCCATCAAAGAAGCCGGATACAATGTTGAGCGCCGTTACATTTATTTGGAAAAGCCGATTAAAGATTTGGGTATTTACCAAGTAAAATTGAACTTGCATCCGGAAGTTTCGCAAACGATTTTGGTAAATGTTGCCAGAAGTTCGGAAGAAGCGAAAAAACAGGCAAAAACATATAATCAAGAATAATTTTTCTTTGATTTATCAAAAACTCCCCGATGGCAACGTCGGGGAGTTTTTTTGCGCTTATTCTTCGGGCGTGTAGTTCAAGACTTCGCACACGGTGTCGTAGTCAAAGCCGGCGCGCACGAGGATACCCATATCTTTTTGCCGGAATTCACGGCGGGTTTCCGGCGCACGATACGGTCCGATTTTTTTTCGTTTGGCGAGTTTGAGCGCCATTTCAAACGGATTGTATTCTTCTTCGGCAAGCACCGATTCGATTTGCGCATCATCGATTCCCTTAGCACGCAGTTTATTTTGAATATATCGTGCCGGCTTGCCCGCACTCAAGTAGCTTTGCACCTTAATTTCGGTAAAACGCGCGTCATCAAGATAGTGCAAGCGCTCAAACTCAGCCAACACATCTTCTGCCCATTGATATGCTTCGTGCTTGTTCCACTCGGGATTTTCGCGCGCATAAGCATCAATGCGCCGCCTTAAAACCGAGCGCAGATTTTCAACCGACGATTCAAAGCGCTTAAGATAATACAACCCGATGTTTTTGAGCCGCTGCGGCGTAATTTTCTTTTGCGGTTTGCGGCGTGGTGCGGGTCTGGACAACGGCAAATTTTCATCATCTGAATCAAACACTTGAAAATTCCTTTGAAATAAACTAAATAACAGTTAAAGTTGATATGATTATAGGGTAAAGAGGTTTTTAAATAATGAACGATACAAGCATTTCTTTTAATTTGGATAACAACGCTTTTCGCGGGCGCATTGTGCGACTTGATAATGTGATGCGTGAGATTTTTACGCACGCGCAATATCCCGACAATGTGGCGGCGGCAATTTCCGAAACAACCGCGCTCGGTGTGCTGATAGCGAGTTTGATGAAGTTTGACGGCATATTTACCTTGCAACTTCAGGGTAGCGGGCCGATTTCGGTGCTTGTGGCCGACGTAACTTCCGCCGGCAAGGTGCGCGCAACCGCCAAATACGACGCGAAGGCAATCGAAGCGGCGCAGGTTTTGCGTAAAACCGAAGGCGAAATCGAGCCGACACCGCATTGGCTTGAACACGGTAATTTGATTTTTACGATAGACCAAGGCAAAAACACCGAGCTTTATCAGGGCGTGGTTGATTTGAAGGGTAAAAATCTCGAAGAATGCGCGTTGCGTTATTTCAAAAACTCCGAGCAAATCGATACATATTTGCACCTCTATCTCGATAAAGTCGGCGATGTGTGGAAGTCCGCCGGTATTCTGATTCAGAAAATGCCGCAAAAGGGTGGAAAAGACGGTGCCGACGATGAAAATGCACTCAAAGAATTGTGGAACGAAGATAAAATTTTGATGGACAGTTTGAAAAAAGAAGAAATTTTCAATTTGGATTTGAAAGAAGTGTTGTTCCGTTTGTTCCACGAACATCAGGTGCGCGTCAGCAAAGAGCAGGAATATGTGTTCGGGTGCCGTTGCAGCCGCGAAAAATTGCAACAGACGCTCAGTTCAATGAAACCGGAAGACATTGAAGATATGGTCGAAAACGGCAAAATCACCGCTACCTGCAATTTCTGCGGACAGGTCTATTCTTTTGACAAAGGCGAATTGTTGAAGCATTAAAAATTGCTGGACAACATATAATTTATAATATATAAACAAAGACAAACGGGGTAACTCGTTTCGGGGCTTAACAACCTCTTGGACTGCGTCAATAGTATTAAGACGTTAAATTGATACGCTTTTCGGTTTCGGCCGGAAGGCGGTAAAATAAGCCGTCGCGGTGAATATACCGCGCTATTCAGTTCAATAGTTGTTAACTTCCGGTCATCTTTGAATGAAGATGACTTTTTTGTTGTCGCAGATTCAAAGCTAAGCGGTAACAAATGGGGAGTAGCAGGAAAGGGAACAGCCCGAACTCATCAATCGGGCTGTTCTTTTTTGCAAAAACACGCGAAAAGCATTAAATATATCTTAAACTTTACCTTGTATGGTGAATGTAAATATGTTCAACTATGAGGTGACGAAAATGAATACTTTGATGAAAACAATCGGTTTGGGTGCGTTGGCTTTGCTTTTGAACGCGTGCTCGAGTATGAACAACAATACGGCCGCGCCGGAAAGATACAGCGATTTGCATTTTGATAACAAAGCGCCGATTCCGCTTATGGTCAAAACCGTTGAAATCAAATCGGAATTTACACCGTCATTCACACGCCCGAATATTGAACATCTGTTCCCGATTTCTATTGAGAAAACCGCTAAAACGTGGGCCAAAGAACGTTTGGAAGCGGCCGATTTTTCATCTAACCGCGTTGCCGAATTTATTATTCAGGATGCCAGCGTCATCGAAACCGAAGAAAAGTCCGACCAGCTTTTGCTGAAAGACCGCTTGAAAGACCACGCCAGCTTGAAAGTTTTGTTGCGCGTTATCGATAATCAGACTTCGGCCAGCACCGGCGTTGAAGCATGGCGCGACTTAACGATGTCGGTTGATACAAGCATTGAAGATAAAGAGCAACATTGGAACGAAATGGTCGTCAATTTGTTCAAAGCGTTTGATGAAAATATGGAAAAGAACATCAATCAGTCTTTGAACATGTATATCAAAGACAACAATTCCATCAGCACATATTAGTCGATTAGTTTATTGCAAATTTGTTCGGACGCGGATTGGCAACGCTGAGTTGCATCAGCGGAATGTCGATGCGTATGGTTTCGCCGGATTCGTTTTGCGCTACACAACTGCCGTAAAGCACGGCGGCGCGACCGTCGATAACGGCGGTATCTTCAAACTCAAAGTATTCGCCCGGTTCCAAATCCGGCAATTCGCCGTTGAAACCCTCGCTTAAATCATAATGATTCTGCCCCAAACTGTCGGTGATGCAGAAATCACGACGAAGCAGGCGAATTTTTTGCGAAGAATTGTTCTCGATGCGCAAGCAATATGCCCACAGCTCGCGGCGGTTATCGTCGCAATCAAGCTGCTCTGGATAAGCGGAAACCAAAAAATCGCCGCTTTGCACAAAACTGAAATCAACATCTTCAAAGTCTGACATAAAAAAATCCTCCCGACTTGTGTTAAGGATTCATTAACCTTTGAAAAAGTGCAAGAGGATTCTTTAGTTATGCAGAGAGTTATACACAGATAATATGGACTATCCGGCGCGACCGTATTTGTCTTCTAAACGCACAATGTCGTTTTCATCGAGATTATCTCCGGTCTGCACTTCAATAAATACCAGCGGTTCGGTGCCGTTATTTTGGATTCGGTGCTTGGTTTCTACCGGAATATAAATCGATTCGCCGGCTTTTTTCTCTATAATCTGGTCATCGAGCGTCACGGTTGCCGTGCCGCCGACGATAATCCAATGTTCGTTACGGTGATGATGTAATTGCAACGATAAAATACCGCCGGAATTAACCACAATTTGTTTAACACAGAAAGATTTGCCGCAGTCGGTAACTTCCCAAGTTCCCCACGGACGCGTGTCGTGTTGCCCGCGTGCGTAATTATTTGCCATTTTTAACTCCTTTTTTATGGACATAGAACAAAAAGTAGTATAAATCATAAACATAATGTTGCAACAATAAATTGTGGGTAAAACAATGCAAACTTCCGATGCGGTCAGCGAGGCCTTGGCAATTCAGCGTTTAATCAGCGCCGAGCTCTTAAAGCAAAGCCCGATGTCCGAGAAGCTCAAAAAAATATTGAAGGCGTTTGTGGATACGACTTCCGCCAAGTCGGCGTTGTTGTATGCGACGATTGATGAAAATTATTTGGAGCTGATTGCGGATTGGCAAGCACAAAATTATAAATCAAATATTCGGTATAACGAAGGCGGTATCGGTCGTTGCGCCGCTTCTAAACGCATTGTGGCCGAAGTTATTGAAGAAGAAAAAAGAACACTGTTTTGCGTGCCGATTGTGCGTCTGAACACAACGACCGGCGTGTTGGTATTGGTAAAAGACGGTGTCGATTCGCCGGAAGAACAAGAAGCGGAATATATCGAAACATTGGCGCTTTCGTTGCCGGATTTGCTCTCAGATAAAGAGTTCACACAATATCGTAATCAGTTGGTGCGGCAAAAAGGTATTGTGGTGCGCGAGGTTCTGCACGGCACCGGCTTGAACAAGGGCTACGGCGTCGGTAAGGCGGTTTTGCACCATCGGCATCGCGACCTTATCAATATTTTTGCCGAGAATATCGAGCTCGAAAAGTCGAAGTTGGCGGAAGGACGCGAACGTATGGTCGCTTATTTCGATTCCAAAATCGAGCAAGCCGGCAACTATATCGGCAATACTACCGAAATTATCGAAGCATATCGTATGTTTGCCACCGATCAGGGCTGGTATACAAAAATTACGGCCGACATCGAAAAGGGCTATACGGCCGAAGCGGCGGTGGAACACGTTTATGAAGATATGTGGAACAAGCTTTCCGCCACCAGCGATCCGTATCTGAAAGAACGGCTGTATGATTTGCGCGATGTTTCCGATAAATTGCGTGCGTTTATTGCCGGCGATGACGATGCGATACAAGTTTCGGCCGATGACGATATTGTGATTATTGCACAAACGATGGGACCGGCGGACTTGATGGATTATAACTACGAAAATATCCGCGGGCTGATTATAGAGGATTGCACGCCGACCATGCACGTCGTGATTGTGGCAAAAGCACTCAATATTCCGGTAATTGCCAAGATTCACGGTATCTTAAAAGAAATCAAAGCCGGCGAAACTATTGCCGTCAACGGCGATGAGGCAACAGTTTATACGCACCCTTCCGAAAAGTTGATAGCCGAATATAAGAAAAAGTCGGTGCGGTTGCATAAATTGTTTGCCGAGTTGGAAAAACTCAAAAAAACGCCGACCGTAACGCTTGACAACATCAAAATCAATTTGGCGATGAACTATGGTTTGGACTTGGATTTTCAGTATATCAAACCGACAAACTGCGACGGTATCGGGCTGTATCGAACCGAGATTACTTTTATGTCATCCGAAAAAATGCCGGATGTGGAAACGCAAGAGCGGCAATATAAACGCTTGTTTGATGAAATGGGCTCTAAAAAAATCATCTTTCGCAGTTTAGATGTCGGTTCGGATAAGTTTTTGCCGTATTGGGGCGATTTGAAAGAAGAAAATCCGGCACTCGGTTGGCGCTCGATTCGCATTACACTTGACCGCCGTGCGTTGTTGCGTCAGCAGATTCGCGCCATGTTGCGTGCCGCCGCCGGCAAGGAACTGAATGTGATGTTCCCGATGGTGTCTTCATTGCAGGAGTTTCTTGAAGCTAAAGAAACGCTTATGCTCGAATACGAACACGAGAAGCAACGCAAAAAGCCGACGGCCAAAAGTGTCAAAGTCGGCATAATGATAGAGGTGCCGTCGGTGCTGTTTCAACTCGATGAATTGTTGCAGGAAGTCGATTTTGTTTCGGTCGGCACCAACGATTTGTATCAGTTTGTTTTTGCCTGCGACAGAAGCAATCCGCGCCTTTCAAACCGCTACGATGTTTTGTCGGCGCCGTTTTTGAAGCTGATGAAAAAAATCGTGGAAAAGGCCGCGCAATACAAGGTTTATTGCTCGGTATGCGGTGAAATGGCAAGTAATCCGATAGAGGCGATGGCGCTCATCGGCTTAGGGTATCGGAATCTGTCGGTTTCGGGCGCGCGCTATGCCGCCATCAAAAAAATGATATGCTCGATGCGGGTGGAAGATGTTGAAGATTATGTCAGAAGTCTGCTGAAATCGCCAAAAACAAGTATTCGGCCGCAGCTTATGGCGTATGCCTACG
>JAFYFJ010000033.1 GCA_017543835.1 Alphaproteobacteria bacterium
ATGTCCGTTCCGTTCGGCTACAACCGCTACGGCTTTAAGTTCATCACGGCGCCGCGCTTCGGCTACGCTTACGGCACATACGACCGCAACGGCTACAACCACACCTACGACGGCACGGTTGAAAAACGTATGATGGGCTTGATGAACGAAGCACGTTATCCGATAGATATGGGCGGTTGGAATTTATCTCCGGCGGCAGAATTTAATATGCTCGGCTACCACGTCAAAGGTCACGAAGATGGTGCGCCGTTTGCCCTCAATATCAAATCGCAAAACAATTATTCGGTTGAAGCGGGACTCGGACTCTATGCCAACAAAAACATCACGCTCGGCACGAATCACAAGTTGCAGATGCGGGCGGGGGTTGCGGCATATCACGAATTTGCCGACCCATACACGACCGAGCTTGAAATGCAGGGCATGAACGGCAGTTTCAAAATCCGCGATGAGCGGCGCAAGAATCAGCGTGCGGTTGTTCGTGCCGGCTTTGACTACAACTTCGGCAGTGACTTCTCGCTGATGGGTGCAATTGCCTCTTACGTTGACGGCACAACCCACACCAACGCAAACTTAGACTTCAAGTATCACTTCTGAGAAAGTCGCGGCTATTTGCTGAAATTAAAAATATCCGAACCGTCGGCCTGAATGGCGGACGCATCTGCCGTCGGCGCACAAATGCCGAGATAGTTGACCACATAGCTGGCAATAATCAGCGCCACCACAGGCAACACCACCTTTTCAAACGGGAAGTGTGCGTGTCCGCCGTTGTTTTTCTTCATCCATTGATAAAATACCGACGAATAAATCAACAACAACGCCCCGAGAATCGCGCAGAACAAGAACGGGTCGAGATAAAAAATCAAAATCGGCTCCGGCGTATAAACCAAATCTTTGATATACACCGCCCCAATCATCGAAAACGACAGCAACATCAACAGCAAATTACGCCCCGTAAAGTTCCAACCTTTTTTCTCAAACCAGAGAATTGTCCAATAACCGATGAGAGCCAACAACGCACCCGCCCAAACGGCTATCACACCGTCATCAACGCCGAGTTTGCGCGCAATTTCCAAGCCGGCGGCAACCGCCACCGTGCATACCGCACAAGCCGGATTAGCGTGCGCCGGCAGCGCAAAAACAAGTGCCAAAACCAAAATCAAGCCGAAACTTATCATCATTTTCTCCGTTTCAATGTTGTTGCATATTGCTTATTACCATAATTGAATCTGGCAAATAATCAATATCTTTATTATAAATTGCCACAACTAAAAACGCCGTTGCGATGAACAACGGCGGAAAGGAGAAAAAACATGAAAAAATTTTTGTTATACAATACTATGGTTCTGTGCTGACTTCATCATCAATAACGGTGCCGCCTTTGATTTATCGTCAACTTTTTGCTTGGATTTTACCCCATATTCTTGCGGATACGCCGCGGCAAACTCTTTACAAAAATGTGCAAGAGCTTTGGCTTTGGAAGTCAAAGGATTATCTTTTACTGCAAGTTGCACATAGCGATACATAATCAAATAAAGTTTATCGTTTGTAGAAAAATTTGCATTCATAACGGCATGACCATAAGCATAAGCTTTGTTAATATCCAAGGCATCTGCGTTGACAATTAAGTCCGAGCGACCGGAGAACGTGCGATGGTCATGAGATTCACGAATTGAATCACGCGCAAGCTCAAGCAACTTGCCTGGTTCGGCCGATGCTTGATTCAATTTCACTAAAAATTTCAGCCCTTCGGCCTTTTTATTTTCAGCCATGACACACCTCCATAATTATATTGTATAATTTATCATACCATATTTTTACGGGGCGTGCAATAGCTTTTTTAGTGGTTTCTTTCGATAATATAGCGCGCCAAGTTTTGCAAATTCTCCGCCCGACTGCCGAACACGGAGATTCCGCTGATGGCCGCCTCGACCAATTGTTTCGCTTTTTGACGCGCCGTTTCGATACCGTATTGCGACACAAAGGTAAATTTATTTTGCGATTCGTCCTTATGCAACGTTTTTCCGACTAATTTCGGGTCGCCTTCGCGGTCAAGAATATCGTCGGCAATCTGAAACGCCTGCCCGATTTTGCGCGAATAATCGACAATCACCCGCCGCATATCGAGCGGCGCTTTGCCCAACACGGCACCGGCTTCACACGCATAACGCAACAAACGGCCGGTTTTCATTTCTTCCAGCCGTGAGATAATTTTCTCGGCATCTTCATCGGAATCAACCTCAGCGTCACCGGCATACAAATCGAGCGTCTGCCCGCTGACCATGCCGCCGAATGCACCGGCCGCGTCGGAAAGCATTTGCACCAAAGTCAAACGAATTTCCGGCCGAATAATCTGTGCCGTCGATAAATATTCAAACGCATAAGTCAACAGCCCGTCGCCCGCCAAAATTGCGGTTGCCTCGTCAAATTGCTTGTGACAAGTCGGCTTACCGCGTCGCAAATCATCATTATCCATCGCCGGCAAATCATCGTGAATAAGCGAATACGAGTGCAACATTTCAAGCGATGCCGCCGCCGGAAACGCGGTTTCATACCCTACCCCGAACAACGCGGCACATTCGCACAACAAATACGGACGCAACCGTTTGCCGCCGTTCATAACCGAATATTTCATTGCTTCAACCGCACGATTTTCCATCCCCTCAATCGCCGGAAAGCATTTTTCCAAATCCGTATTAAACCGCTCCGAAAAAGCGGTAAGTGCCGCCACAATATCCGTCATTTATTCCTCCGTTTGCGCAAACGGTTCACTGCTGACCGTGCCATCCGGCGCAATATTTATTTTTTCGATTTTAAGTTGCGCCAGTTTGAGTTTATCTTCGCAAAATTTTTTAAGAGCGGTCGCGGTTTCATACGCTTCCACCGCATCATCGAGCTTTATTTTGCCCGCCTCAAGCTCGCGCACAATATTTTCGAGCTGCATCAGCGCTTCTTCAAACGATATTTTACTAAAATCAGGTTGTTTCATCTTTTTGTCTCCGTTTTTATCAAGATTAAACGTTCCGCGATTTTTTACAACGATATTTTGCGTTTTATCACACTTTTTATATAAGGGACTTGACATCGGAGATTTTTGCAATAATATAAAATTGTTCTCGGTGCTTGCAGGGCTTATAAGCAGAGAACAATATAAAACCGAGCCGGTTTGATGGAATGAAAGATATTTTTGTTTTGTTGACGGCTCCTGTTTAAAGGAGTTTTTTTTATGACCAAATATAAGTTTAAGCACGGTTTTTGCATTATGCGCGCCCAGCCGTTTCATATCGGGCATCAAAAGATTATCGACCAAATGCTGAAAGAATGCGAACGAGTCACGGTGGCGCTCGGTTCGATTCAGGAACAAGGCACGTCGCGTAACCCGCTCAATTACACCACCCGCAAAAAGATGATTCAAAACATTTATCGCGATAAGCCGGAATACGACCGCCTCAAAATCATCGGTTTGTTTGATATCAATAATCCGGCGGAATGGGGCGATTTTGTGGTAGATTTTTTAAAAGAAAGTTTTCCCGATTTGCCGTTGCCGGAAGCGTATTATGCCGGTTCGGAATATGACGCGCATTGGTTCAAAGAGCATTTCAAACACATTGTTTTGGTGGATCGCACCGACCCGAGCTTTCCGTTTGTGACCGGCACGATGGTGCGTGATATGATTAAATTCGGCGATAAACGTTGGAAAAACTTTGTTGCGCCGGAAAATCATCATTTAGTGGAAGAACATTTTAACAAGAAAAAAGGCATTATTTAGCCGTTTTTCGCGGTGTCTGGGTCTTGCGCAGGGCCTATGTGAGACAGACACCTTATGTAACCTGATAGGCCTGAAGGGAAGGATATTATGACTCAAAATATTTTAATGCGGATAGATTTTCAAAACGATTTTGTGCATCCGCACGGCGCGCTCAGCTTAAATGCGCCGGAACTGATAGAAAAGCATCAAAAATTTGCCGATTCGCTGTTTGCCGGCCAGTTTGATAAAATCATCGAAACTTACGACACCCATTTTGCCGAAACTTATGCCAACACTTCGGAGTCCGACAGTTTTCCGCCACACTGTTTGCAAGGCACATGGGGGTGGCAACAGGCGGCACCGTTTAAGCCGGAACTTGAGGTCGAAAAAATGTATAAATCGACCGTCAATATATGGAACGAGCTCAAGCAATATCGCACTTTGCAACAGGATTGGGGCGATACCAATGTTTATTTATGCGGCGTATTCAGCGAGGTATGCGTCAAACACGCCCTGAACGGTCTTTTGAAACACGGTGCCAACGTTATTGTCATCGAAGATTTATGCCAAGGTGCAAATCAGCAAATCAGCGACATTTTGCAAAAAGACGTCTATCAGCCGTTTATTGAGGCCGGTGCATTGCGGCGGATTACGGCAGCGCAGTTTTTCAGAAAAGAATTACACAACAAAAAAGTTCAGCATAATTTAGTTCACAAAACTTTAGGAGAATAGCTATGACCGATACCAGACCGAATATTTTAGCAACCGGAACCCCGCTTTTTTGCGATTTATACCACTTAACTATGGCGCAAGCGTGGTTTTTAGACGGCAAAGCCGACGAGATAAAAACATCGGAAGCATTTTTCCGCAAAAACCCGTTCGGCGGCAGTTATTTGATGTGTGCCGGCTTGGGCGAATTTGTGCAATGGCTCGAAAATTGGCACTTTGAAAAAGAAGATATCGACTATTTACGCCGCGAAAAAAATGCCGACGGCAGTGCCCGATTCGACGAGCGATTTTTGCAATTTTTGGACGGGCAAAAGTTGCAACTCGATATCTCGGCCGTGCCGGAAGGCGAATTGGTGTTTCCGAATGAGCCGATATATTCCGTCACCGGTCCGACATGGCAGGTAGATTTGGTGGAAGCCGCGCTCTTAAACGCGTTTAATTCGCAAAGTTTGGTAGCCACAAAAGCGTCGCGTATGGCGTATGCCGCTTCACTTGACGGCAAACAACGTCCGCTTTTGGAATTCGGCTTGCGCCGCGGTCATGAAATGGGCGGTTTTTCCGAAACCCGCGCCGCATTTATCGGCGGTGCGACCGGCACATCAAACACGGCGGCGGCCAAGCATTACGGTATTCCGGATTCCGGCACGATGGCGCACTCTTTTGTGATGAGCTACGAAAAAGAGGTGGACGCGTTCAAAGCATTTATGCGCGGCAACCCCGGGAATACCACGCTTCTTGTCGATACATACGATACGCGTGAAGGCATCAAACACGCGATTGAGGCCACCAAAGAAGTCGGACTGCCGCTAATGGGGATGCGCGTCGATTCGGGCGATTTGGCATATTGGGCAAAAGAGGCGCGCAAAATGATTGACGCCGAGGGCAATAATCCGTTGTTTGCCAATGTTAAAATGGTCGCTTCCAATGATTTGGACGAGTATTTAATCGAAAATCTGTTGGTGGTGCAAAAAGCGCCATACGATATTTTGGCGGCCGGCACAAAACTCGTAACGGCATACGATACGCCGGCTTTGGGCGGTGTGTTCAAAACCAAGCAATATATGGGACGGCCGTGCATCAAAATCGCCGAGGGCAAAACCACGATTCCGGGCGCAACCAATGTGGCACGCATTGTCCGCAACGGCAAGTTTGAAGGCGACATTATCTGCAAAGCCGACGAAACCGACTTGGTGCAAAACGGCAAACTGACACGCGACGCAACTTCTTACACGCTCAACAGCATTAACGGCCTGAAACTGACCTTTAAGCAAGGCGAACAGGCATATTTAGTGTTGCAACCGGTTATGCAAAACGGCAAGGTTATCAATCCGCCTGAGCTGAATTTGCAAAAACTGCAACAGCGCGGCAAAGAGAATTTAGCGCGGCTTGATGAAACCTACAAACGCTTGGCAAATCCGCATATTTACGGGGTCGGGCTTGAAACAAATCTCTACAACACGCGGCAAACACTGATTTTGAACGCACAACTCGGGAGATAGCCGATGGAAAAACTATGGAACACACTCAAAAACGGCCTCCGACAATATTGCGCCGACAACGGCTTTGATAAGGTCATTTTGGGACTTTCGGGTGGCATTGACTCGGCGTTGACCGCCGTTTTGGCGGCAGATGCGCTGGGCGGCGAAAATGTGACGGCAATTATGATGAAAACAAAATATACATCGGAATTGAGCTTGCAAATTGCGCGCGAAATTTCCGCATTGAATCATTTGCAATATCACGAGTTGGACATTGAGCCGCTGGTCACGGCCGAGCTCGAATTTTTGGCGCAGGCGTTTAGGGCTGAGGTGCGCGGTATTACGGCCGAGAACTTGCAAGCGCGGATTCGCGGACAGCTTTTGATGGCGTGGTCGAATCAAAACGGCGGGTTAGTGCTGGCGTGCGGCAACAAATCAGAAGCGCTGACCGGCTATTGCACCCTCTATGGTGACACTTGCGGCGGCATAATGCCTATCGGCAACGTTTATAAAACAACGATTTTTGAACTTGCCAAATGGCGCAATACTTTGGGCTATGCTTTGCCTCAAGCGGTGATTACGCGCGCGCCGTCGGCCGAACTTGCCGAGGGACAAATTGATGAAAACACCTTGCCGCCGTATGCGGTTTTAGATTCGGTGCTTAAACTGCTTTATGACGAACAAAAATCGCCCGAACAAGCGGTTGCCGCCGGTTTTGACGCGGCTCTTGTCGAGCGGGTGCGAAACTTAATCAAACGCTCGGCTTTTAAGCGCAAACAAATGGCGCAGTCACTGCCGATATAATTAAAGGAGAGAGCGGAAAATGCAAATGATAAACACCGTAATCAAGAAAATCAGCGGCATTTTCCGCCCTGCTTCGCCGCAGGTTATTGTATCTCTGACCTCGTATCCGGCGCGCATCAACAATTTGCAACCGACGCTCGATTCTCTGTTTGCGCAAACACGTCAGCCGGATAAAATCATTCTATGGCTTGCCGATACCGAATTTGCGGGCAAAGAAGCGGATTTGCCGCAATATTTAATCGATTTGCAGCAACAGGGGAAAATCTTCATCGAATGGTGCAAAGATTTAAAACCGCATAAAAAATATTTCTATGCCTTGCAAAAATACCGCAACGATATTGTGATTACGGTTGACGACGATTTGCTGTTTGCGCCGGATATGGTCGAGTGCCTGCTTGATTCGTATGCCGAATTTCCGCACGCCGTATCGACCATGCGCTCACATATTATGCGCCTTGAAGACGGGAAATTCGCCAAATATAACCGATTTGACCGCGAACAAAATAAGCTTATCCGCATACCGTCCATGCGTTTGCTGGCAACAAACGGTGCGGGCTCTCTGTTTCCGCCGAATTTGCTTAAATTCAAATACTTTGATGAAAAACTCATCACGGAGTTATGCCTGAATACCGATGATTTATGGTTGAAAATAATCGAAGTTTTATCCGGTGTTCCGGTGGTGCAAGCGCGCGCACACAGCAAATTGATATATGTCGAAAATTCTCAAGACAGCGCCTTATGGCAACTCAACACGCGAGCCGACGGCAATGATATAAGTTTGGGCAAAATTACCGAATGGGCAGACCGCCGATTCGGAAAAGGATTTTTGCCAAGCAAAATTTTCTTCGGGCCGCATTACGGCGGCAGTCGTTTCAATGCAATTTTCAAAAAATTTTCCGGCCGCAACACAATTATTTACTTTGCACCGCATCAAGATGACGAACTTCTGACTTTCGGCGTTGATATAACTTCGGCGATTGCACACAAAAAAGATGTGCATGTTGTTTTATGCACAAACGGCGCCAAATCGTGTGTGCGCCGAATTTTGAACAACAAAAAAACTTGCCCTTGGCATAGCGGCAAACACATCTACGACTTGAGCGAAAGCAAATTTACGGCGGCGCGAGATGCCGAATTTACCCAAAGTTGCGCCGCGTTGGGCATTAAGCCGGAAAACATACATATTTTGCCGCATCGGGCAACCGACGGCAATTTGCAAACGGAATTTGCCGAAGCGGTTATAATCGGCTGTTTGTCACAATTCGGCGGCAAATCGACGGTCTGCACCATTTATCACGGCAACGGTTCTACGCAACATCGCGACCACAAAGCACTCGGTTTTGCGGTCGAAAATCTGTTCAAAGCGGGCGCTATTCAAAAGCTCCGTTTTTTCTGCGAACCGTATTGCTTAAAGGACAGCACCGCTGATTTTATGTGCAAAAAAGCAACCCCCAACGATATTCGGCGCATTAAATATGCGCTCGATGCGTATTCTTTATGGAAACCGCAACGGCAACGCTATGCCATCGGTTACCACTCCGTCCCGAAAGAGCTTGATGATTTTCGCCATAAAAAGCGCGCTTATTATTTCAAAATGCAGCGATAATTTCGGCTTTTAATATTTATTCCGCCGCCGCGCGCAAGCCGAGAACATCTTCGATTTTGCGGCTTACGGCATCAATTGTTCCGGTGCCGTCAACGGTTTTAAGCAAACCGCGAGATTCAAAAAACGGAATGGTAGGATATGTCAACAACCGATAATTGACGAGCCGATTCTCAACCGTTGTCCGATTATCGTCTTTACGCCGCGCAAATTCCGTCCCGCCGCACACATCGCACACGCCGTATATTTTCGGCTTTTGAAACTTATCATGATAGCCGGCACCGCATTGCATACAAGCATAACGCCCCAAAATGCGTTCCATAATGATTTCATCGGGAACTTGGATTTCCAACACCGCATCAAGTTTAATTCCCTGTTCGGCCAACAAGTCCGCCAAAACTTCGGCCTGCGGCAACGTGCGCGGGAAACCGTCTAAAATAAACCCGCATGCGCAGTCCGGCTCGGATATCCGGCTTTTCACCATTTCGATAATCATCTCATCACTGGCAAATTCGCCACGATCCAAACGCACTTTCAATTCACGTCCGAGCGGTGTATCTTTCTTGGCAAATTCGCGCAACATCTCACCGGTTGAGAGGTGGCAAATATGCGTATTTTCTCTCAATATACGGGCTTGCGTTCCTTTGCCGCAACCGGGAGCACCGGTAAATACGACAAACAGCCCTTCTTTCGTATCAGTCATATTTTAGCGATTCTTTTTATGCACCAAAGCCGCTTTTTTGAGCAAGCCCTCATACTGATACGCAATCAAGTGCGACTGAATTTGATTGATAAAGTCCATTGTTACCTGCACCACGATGAGCAAGGTTGTTCCGCCCAAAACAAACGGCACACCGACCTTACTGATTAGGATTTCCGGCAAAATGCAGAGGCAGACCAAATAAATCGATGCCACCATCGTCAAGCGCGTAATCACATAATCAAGATATTCGGCCGTGTTTTTCCCCGGACGAATACCGGCAATAAAGCCGCCGTGTTTCTTGAGGTTATCCGCTGTTTCTTCCGGATTAAACACCACGCCGGTGTAGAAAAACGTGAAGAACAAAATCAAAAACGCATACAATCCCAAATAAAGCGGTTGACCGTGACCGAGCCATTGACTTGCGGTTTGCACCCAAGAAGGTCCTTTTTCAGCCGACAAATTCGCAATCGTAATCGGCAACAACAACAAAGAGCTGGCAAAAATCGGCGGAATAACACCGGTCGGGTTGATTTTGAGCGGCAAGTGCGACGAATCCGCCGCCGTCATACGCATACCCATCTGACGCTTCGGATATTGAATCACAATACGGCGTTGCGCGCGTTCGACAAACACAATCACATAAATCAGCGCCAAAGCCATAATCACGAGTGTAATAATCGTCCACAGCGACATTTGTCCGGCACGTCCCAACTCAAACGTTTGCGCCAACGCATTCGGAATATTGGCGATAATACCGACCGTAATAATGAGTGACGAACCGTTACCGACGCCGCGTTCGGTAATTTGGTCACCGAGCCACACAATAAACATTGTGCCGCCGGTTAATGAAACAATGGTCGAAAACTTAAATGCAAAGCTGTTAATCATCACGGCAGACGCACCGTTGGCACCGGAAATGCTCTCCAAACCGACGGCAATACCATAACCCTGAATAATCGTAATCAGCACCGTCAGCAACTTGGTATAATGCACAACTTTACGATGTCCGGCCTCACCTTCTTTTTTGAGCGCCTGCAACGACGGAATTACCGATTGCCCGAGCTGAATGATAATGGACGCAGAAATATACGGCATAATGTTAAGTGCAAAAATCGTCATACGTTCCAAAGCACCGCCGGAGAACATATTGAACATACCCAAAATACCGCCGGCATTACGATTAAACATTTCGGAAAGCACATCGGCGTTAATACCCGGAAGCGGGATAAACGTTCCCAAACGGAACACTATCAGCGCCATAATCGTAAACCATAATCTTTTTTTCAATTCTTCCGCTTTACCAAAGGCAGACATATCCAACCCTGCTGCCATTTTTTCTGCTAACGAAGCCATTTTATCATCCTCAAATAAATTTAAAACAAATCAAGCGGGCGCATTTTTCGCCCAATGTCGATAATTTAATACATAAAAATTAAATTTATGCAACAAAAATGTGTTTATCCTCAATATTTTGTGATTTAAAACGGCAAAGGGCGGCCTAAGCCGCCCCGCTTTATAAAATCGTGCCGATACAATACTCTTTTTTCTCCTCCATAATTTGTGCCCATTGTTCATCTTCCGCCGCCAATGATTTCTCCACAAACTCGCTGTAAATCATCGAACGCGCCGTTTTTTCGTCCAGCAACAACAATCGGCGCCAACCCCATGTTTGTTTTTCCATAACCTCTTGCGCTTCGGCTAAGCTCAAATGCCGGCGCCGGCTCATTTTTTGCCGACACAAATCGATATAGATTTCGCGCGCGCTCGGCTGCCGATACAGCAAAAAGTCATAGACCATATCCACATAATGCGGCGGCACGACTTCCACCATATTTGTTTCGGGATGAAGCGCGCTCAGAGCTTTCGGCAGTTCATCGGCATACGGCGTATTTTCCGCCATAGCCAACCAGCCGTCTGCAAACAGCGCAAACTTACCCTTATCCGGCGAATAAAAGCGAAACACTTCCGGTGTTGTAATGGTTGTCACACTCAAGCATATTTTATCTTCCATCCGCCACCAAAACTGCCGCATTTTAGCGCGTTCTGCCGCCGTCAAATCCTTCCACGAAGCATATTGCGGTTCATACCAATCAAACTCCTGCGCTTTGCGATACACGGCTTTCAGCACCTCGGCGGAGACAAATTGCCGCGCCTTGCGTCTTGCCGAAGGATATGCCTCGCAAAATTCCTTAGACAGCGACAGCAACGCCACATCATTTTCGGCGCGCGCATCAACCAAAAACGTGCCGTCGGCAAACTGCGCCAAATACGGCCGGTATTTTTTATCCATATCAACCCCCGCATACGCGGTCAGGCAGATTTTACCGACATCATACAGTTGATTGACGATGTCATTGATACTTGCCATATCTTGTGTCATCTCAACCTCCCCTATGCCCGTTTTTGCAGAAAGCGTCGATATTCTTCTTGAAGCGGATTCTCGGCATTTTTCTCCATAGCACGCGCTTTGCGATGTTTTTCGGCGCCTATAAGTTGCCGTGCGTGCGGCTCGTCTTCGATTTTGACGGCACGCCAATTCTGCCACCCGGCCATTTGCGCCACAACATCGAGTGCTTCGGTATGCGTCAGCTCGGTCATACGTTTCAGTTTGCGTGCTTTTTGCTTCAACATTTCGATATAAATTGTTTCGGCACTTTTTTGAAACTCCGGCAAACGCTGATACAGATGCTCAATGTATTCTCTCGGCGCTTTTTCAAAGTGCAAATCCAAATCCGGATACGCTCTTCGCAGGGCCTTGGCATACGGCAAATTTGTTTCATCAAAATCAGCAGCCACGACCAAACCGTCGGAAAATACGGCATAATCATGCAAATCCGGCGACATAAACAAGGCATCGGCAAAATCTAAATTAGGATAAACCACCGTCAAACAGGTTCGATTCGCAAACAGCTCATCAACAAACTTGTTCGCTTTGATTAGCCAATCAACACTTATTCTCCGGCGCTGATTAGCATCGGTTTCTTCTTTTGAGGCAAACCACGCGTATTTTTCCGCCTCTTGATACAGCGCAGTCAAATAATCTTGCGGAATGACCTGTTCATCGGCATAAACGTAGTTCGGCATATTATAATACTTAAATCCGGCTCTTTTGCTATAATTTTTCACGGAGTTCGGATTATTATAGCCCTCCACGACATAATATCTGCCGTCGGCAAACAGCGCCATAAATTCGCGACAATACGACGGCAACATTTCATCTTTTGAGGCCGTCAACAACACATTTCCGTTGGCAAAGCACTCTTTTACAAAATCTTCTTTGCTCGGCAGCGGCTCAACATATAAATCGGTGATATACGAATTTTTCAATGTTTCCTGCTCGGATATGTAGCGCAAAAAATCCGAATACTTAAAAATATCCATCGGCTCGCGCGGTGCATAAATTCTTTTAACCTGCCAACCGCGTATTTTCAGCACTTCCATCATACGTTCCACCTTTTTGGCATCGCGTTCCCACGGCTCGTAGCAGTGAATCAACGTGCCGTCGGAAAAATAATGAAAGTTCGGATTATAATTATGTTGAAACAGTTGCGCTGTTTTTGAGCGCACGCGCGAATATTTCAGATTATACTTTTTTTCATACTCCTGTTTCAATTCTTTGGCAAATTGCCACGCCGACCGCGGCTCCAACGGATTATACGTCAGGCACACGCTGTTTTGCAACAAATCGTTGATAATATTATAGTTAAGGGAAGTATCAGTCATAGTCGTAACTCCTTAGCGGGAACATAATCTTTTGATGCCTGCCTGTCAAAAATTCCCTTTTGTTAAAGAGTTTCAACTGTTTTATAAAATTAAGCGGTTATTCCGTCCGGATTCGCCTAAAGGCAGGCAGCAAGCGATAACCTTTCGCTCTGTCGTTAAGTATAGCAAAAAGCGCCGTTCGTGTCAAGAAAAAGAATAAAAATTGCTTGTTTCCCCGTATTTCCCCTTAAAAAAACGACTCAAAAGTGACAAAAATAACTTTTTTGCCAAAAAACAGCATTTTTTTATTGAAATTTTACAAAAAATAGGTTATTCTATAGATGATTACCATAGGGATTATGTTTTAAGAATGTACAAATTATTATTATTTGAACTTCTAAAAGCATAATCCCTTATTTTTGTGAAAGCAGGGTTTCTTGTTGTCATAAAAGTAATATGTTTTTAGAAAATTCAAAAAAAAATAATAACCGATTTCCTTCAGATAAAGTGTATTGTTTTGCACTTCGGCGAATTGGAATTTGAGTTGTTTGTCCCTTTTTTATAAATTTATTCATAAACCCCTCAGACGTTCTTACGTCGCTTTACCACAACGAGCAATCAGTGTTGAAAAATGAGGAATAACACGGTGGGCTGCGAGATCTCAGATCGGACAGTATGCGGTTATGAATAGTTTTTAATTAAGGAATAAGGCAAGTAATTTCAGATTTTAACTTCAAAGAATGTTGCATATTTCAATATTTCCATAAAACAACGGACGAGTTCTGTTGCGCGGCAATATTGATGCAATTCATGGAAGATGAAGGAATCACAATTTAAGATGAGTATGAAGAAGTTCTTTATGATGCTCGTTTTAACAGTTGTTTGTGTTGCAATGACTGCCCAAAATCTCTACAGCCCAATTCGCGGCTTCCGTGACGCTGGTCAAACAGCCATTTTGGCTGATGGAACTTGGGTGGACATCACCTCCTACGAGGGATGGAACCACTATGAGACAAACTACTCCATCGCCGAAAACTGGAATATCCAGCGCCAGAAGCTTGCTAAGGATAACCCTCAGCTTGCTGCACGCGTATACGGCTACGGCGGCTTGATGGGCACCAACGTCATGATGAATGGCGTTATGATGGGCGGCAACGGTATGATGATGATGACAGGCAACGGACAGAATACCGCATTTGTTGGTGGAAACTTAGGTATGGCTACTGGTAACAGTAACATCTATGTTGACAACAACAATGCCGGCGAAATGCTCGGTACAGGTGTCAACTTTTCCTATGACACGGCAAGCAACAGCTTGTCAGTAGGTGGTGATGCCGGTGGTCTTCTGCGTCTTGGCCGCGGTGTCATGAACCTTTTCAAGGGTTCCGGCAACAAGGGTGGCTTCAAGAATGGTCAGATTCTGCAAGATACTAACGGTAACCAGTATCTTGTTCAGAATGGACAGCTGATTCCGTTGCAGCAGCAGGTTACTCGCACTGCACAGCCCGTGCAGCAGCAGGTTGTCACACGTAGCGCTCAGCAGCCCCAGACGACTACTCGTACCCAGCAGCAGGTTCGTTCAAATACAACCGTTCAGCAGAATCAGGGCACTCAGTATGAGATTGTTTTTGATTCCGCTAGCGGAACGTATGTGAAGGTTCCTGTTCGCTAATGCGGCAAACAACAATTTATGGAAAAGTCCTTTGTCATCCTTTGGGTGCAAAGGGCTTTTCTTTTTGGTAATTATAATCGTCATACCTCGCACGATGCGGTGCCGGAGGAACAAAAACAACCTCAAAATGTTGTTTTTGAACGACGGGCGAAGACCACTTAATGAGCCAAAGCGACAGAGACGGCGAATTTAGTGGACGAGTGACCGAAGCGAGCGATAGCGAAGCAAGAACCGTGCGTCAAGGTATCCCATCTTTGCGTAGCGCTAATTCTTTTTAATTCGAAGATGCCCGGACGATTCCTTTCGGAATCGAGGCATGACTCTGTTTTTTTGCCTATCGGCTCAGTGAAATGCGACGCTTTAATTTCTGTAATTTTACCGCTGAAAAATAAAAACCTCCCTGCCAAAACAAGCAGAGAGGTTTTTAAATCAAATGAGCAAATTAAGCGATGTTCACTTTACCGCCGGCTTTTTCAACCGCAGCAACTGCCGCCTTGGAAGCCGAGTTAACGGTAATTTCGATTTTGCTCGTTACGGCACCGCGTGCAAGCAAGCGAATACCGTCAAGCTTTTTCGAAATAACGTTAGAGCTGAGCAAAGTTTCAACGCTGATTGACTTAGCATCCAATTTGCCGCTGTCAATCGCCTTTTGAATGGTATCCAAGTTCACAACGGCATAAGTCTTTGCAAACGGATTTTTGAAACCATGCTTCGGCAACTGACGATACAGCGGCATTTGTCCGCCTTCAAATCCCATTTTAGCACCACCGGCACGCGCCTTTTGACCTTTGTGGCCAAGACCGCAGGTTTTGCCCTTACCGGAACCGATACCGCGACCGACGCGTTTGCGATTTTTGGTAGCGCCTTCGTTGTCTTTTAATTCGTTAAGTTTCATTTCTTTATTCCTTAATCTTGTTATTCACATTATAAAAGCTTCATCATTTGTTCAAAAACTGAACTCGAAGAGTGGGATAAGAGGTTGGGCTACGCTGTGATTTTTTGACGCCGTGTATAAAAGAAATACACAAGGAAAAAAATTACAAGTATGACAACCTCTTAGCACGCTCCTTATTCTTCGACTTTTACCAAGTGAGCCACCTTCTTAATCATCCCGCGAACCGAAGGCGTATCTTCGAGTTCTACGGTGCGACCGGTTTTGGTTAATCCCAAACCTCTCAAGTTTGTTTCCTGATAGGTCGGGCGTCCGATTGTGCTACCTGTTCTGGTAACTTTTATTGTCTTCTTTTTAGTTGCCATGATTATGCCTCCTCTTTAACGTCTTTGGCCATACCTTCACGGCGGCTGACAATATCACCGACTTTCTTGCCGCGTTTTGCAGCAACCATTCTCGGCGAGTTAATACCCTTCAAAGCATCGAATGTTGCTTTAATCATGTTATACGGGTTGTTAGAACCCAATGATTTGGCAACAACGTCTTGCACGCCCAAAACTTCAAAAACGGCACGCATCGGGCCGCCGGCAATAACACCGGTACCTGCAGGAGCTGTGCGCAACACAACCTTACCGGCGCCGAAACGACCAGCAATATCGTGGTGCAAAGTTCTGCCTTCGCGCAACGGAATACGAATCATATTCTTTCTTGCTTCGTTTGTAGCTTTCGTGATTGCTTCCGGCACTTCAGCGGCTTTACCGGTACCTAAACCGATACGGCCTTTCTGGTCACCCACAACCACAACCGCGGCGAAGCTCATCGTGCGTCCGCCCTTAACGGTTTTGGCTACGCGGTTAACGTGAACCAGTCTTTCGACCAATTCATCTTTTACTTCTTTTTTGTTATGACGATCTGTAGCTTGTACCATCTTCATCTCCTAAAACTTCAAACCAGCTTCGCGAGCCGCTTCCGCCAAGGCCTTAACACGACCGTGATAAATATAACCGCCGCGGTCAAATACCACTTCGGAAATACCGGATTTTGTAGCTCTTTCAGCAATTACCTTACCAATGAAGCCGGCGGCTTCAACCGTAGAAGATTTCTTGATTTGTCCTCTGATTTCTTTATCCAAAGTAGATGCGGAGGCAACCGTCAAACCTTTTACATCGTCAATGATTTGTGCATAGATATGCTTACCGCTGCGGAAAACCGACAATCTTAACTTGCCGTTTGCGGCGTTTTTCAAAGCGTATCGAACACGAGCTTGTCTTCTTTCAAACAATTTTTTTGGTGTATTCATCGACTTATTCCTTATTTCTTCTTACCTTCTTTACGACGGACATATTCGTTGGTGTATTTCACGCCCTTACCTTTATACGGTTCCGGCTTTCTATACTTACGAATTTCGGCGGCAACTTGACCGACCTTTTGCTTGTCCGCGCCAAAGATTGAAATTTGCGTCGGAGATGCACAAGTAATCTTGATGCCTTCCGGAGCCGGAAATACAACTTCGTGTGAAAAACCTAATGACAACACTAAGTTTTTGCCTTCAACACGCGCTTTGTAACCTACGCCGACCAATTCCATATCTTTTGTAAAGCCCTCGCTGACACCCTTAATCATATCATTGATGCGGGCGCGCGTTGTTCCCCACAAAGCTCTTGAAGCATTGCTCAAAGAAAGCGGAGAAACCGTGACTTTACCGTCTTCCAATTTTGTTGTAACGTGGCTGTCGTCAAAAGAATAGGACAATTCGCCCAATTTACCTTTTGCCACAACCGTATTGTTGTTAATGCGGAGTTCTACACCGGCAGGAACAACAACTGGATATTTACCAACTCTTGACATACCCTACCTCCTTAGAACACTTGGCATAAAATTTCACCGCCGACATTGGCTTTGCGGGCTTCATTATCGCTCATAACGCCTTGCGGAGTCGAAACAATCGAAATACCCAAGCCGTTGTAAACTCTCGGCAAATCCTTCACGCTTGAATAAACGCGACGACCCGGAGTCGAAACACGGTAAATTTTTGTTATAACAGCAGCACCTTCATGGTACTTTAATTGAATGCGAAGTTCATCTACACCCGGGCGAACATTGTTCTTTTCCCAGCCCTCGATATAACCTTCACGTTTCAAAACATCTAACACATTTTCACGCAAGCGAGAAGCAGGTGACACAACATCACTCTTTTTCGCTCTTTGTGCGTTTCTGATGCGTGTGAGCATATCGCCCAAAGGATCACTCATAGACATGATATCATTCCCTCCTTACCAACTTGATTTTACTAAACCAGGAATTTCGCCAAAGCTTGCCAAATCTCTCAATTCAACACGGCTTAAACCGAATTTTCTGTAATAACTGCGTGAACGTCCCGTCACTCTGCAACGATTGCGAATACGGCATCTTGAAGAATTTTTCGGGAACTTTTGCAAAGCAAACTGAGCTTGCAATCTCTCTTCCGGAGTTGCATTTTTATCCATCATGATTGCTTTTTGTTTTTGACGGCGGTTCG
>JAFYFJ010000034.1 GCA_017543835.1 Alphaproteobacteria bacterium
GCCATACACATCGTAGCGGAAAAAATAATCAAAAATTTCCTTTTTTTCTTCAAGCGGAATTTTATCATAATTTGCTTTTATCGGCTGTTTGCGCCAATTCTTTACGGTCTGAGAAACGGCGGAAACATCCCATTTTTCGGCAGATTTTTTTTTGCGTTTCACAAGTTTTTTGCCGTCGGCGCAATCTTTCGATTTACAAATTTTTACAAGCAAATCGAGGCCTTTCGGAATATCTCCGAGCAACCGCAGATTTTTGCGCAAATTCTCTTGAACACAATTATCCGCCAAAAAAGATGACTTTAATTGCTTTGCCAACTTTTGAGATTTCTGTTCTAACTTATGTGTTTTATTGATAAAATACGCTTTCATTTTGCATCTCTTTTTGATGTAATATAGACTAAAAAAAGGTCATTGTCCATAAAAAACAATTCCTAAAAATATTTTCTTGCCATATTTCATAAAATTGTATAACCTAGACCGAGATTTTGAATACAACAATTATGACTTTACAGGAGGTCTTCGATGTCTTTTACCGATTTAATCAAACCGCATAAACTGACTGCCGGTGACAAAGTTGCCATTATTTCGCCTTCGTGGGCAGGTGCAAGCGTGTTTCCGGACAGATATGCCGCCGGCATTAAACAAATGGAAGAAGAATTCGGCTTAATTGCCGTCGAAGCACCGAATGCCATGATTAGCGCCGCAGAAAATGCCGATAATCCGCAAAAAAGAGCCGAAGATATTAACTGGGCAGTCAAAAACAAAGAAATAAAAGCGATTATTCCGGTTATCGGCGGTGATGATGCCGTGCGTCTTTTGCCTTATTTAGATTATGATGCCATCAGAGCCAACCCGAAAATTTTATTGGGTTATTCTGACGGCACCGTTCTGCATTTGGCATTTATGCATGCCGGTGTCGAATCAATCTACGGCCCGACCGTTATGGCCGGCGGTTTTGCCGAAAACGGCGGCATGATGGAATACTTCAAAAACTCCGTCAGAAGAACACTGTTCACAACCGATGTTATCGGGAAAATTGAGCCGAATACAAGCGGTTGGACAGACGAAGAATTGCCGTGGCGTGACCCGAAAAATCAATCCGTCAAGAGAAAATTGAAAAAAACAATTGACCGCAAAGTTTTGCAAGGAACAGGCAAAGTTCGCGGTCACTTATTCGGCGGTTGCATCGAGGTTTTGGAAATGTTGAAAGGCACGCCGGTGTGGCCAAACAAAGAGTTTTTTGAAAATTCTATTCTCTTTTTTGAAACTTCGGAAGAAGCGCCTTCTATTGATTATGTGGTTCGCGCTTTGCGTAATTATGCGGCAACCGGCATTTTGGAAAGAGCAAACGGTATTATCATCGGTCGCGGTGCCAACCTGCCGGAAAATGAGATGGACCGCTATGAGCAGGCATTTTTTCATGTTGTGCAAAAAGAATGTCACCTGAATATTCCGATGATTTCGCAAATGGATTTCGGTCATACGGACCCGATGTTTTTGTTGCCTTACGGTGCTCAGGCGGAAATTGACGCCTCTGACGGCAGTTTCAGCATACTCGAAAACGCCGTAATTTAAGGTTTTATTTATGGCAAACTGTATATTGTGGGATAATGACGGCACGCTTGTTGATACCGCATCGCTGTTTCGGGATGCTAACAGAGAAGCCCTTTTGACCGAAAATATCGCTATGGATACGGCTTTGTTTGCAAAAATTTCGCAAAAACAAGGCAAAAGCATTTTGGAATATTATGCCGCAACAAATGCGATGCCGCGTGAAAAACTGAACAATCTTTATGAAGTCCGCCAAAAGAAATACATCAAAATGCTGCAAAATGGGACAATTTATAATCGTGCCGCGTTTGAACTTATTGAACATTTGAAACAAAAAAGCATCAAAAATTTTATTATTACCGGCTCGACCAAGGAAGAATTATTGCTCGAATATTCTTCTCGACCGGACTTGTTGGAATTGTTTGACGGCATTGTTACGGCAGAGGATTATGCTAATCCCAAGCCGCAGCCGGACTGTTTTTTGTATGTATTGAACAGATGGCATCTTTTGGCGGCCGAGTGTGTTGTTGTTGACGATTTGCCGCGCGGCATTATTGCCGCCGTGCGTGCCGGACTGCGCGCTGTTCGCTATAATCCGTTTACGCCGAAAAGCAAATATCGGAATTTTGACAGATTTGTGCATTCTTTGGGGGAATTTTGCCGATGAACAGAAAACTTCTGCTGAATAAAATTTTATCCTTAATGGACGAGCAAATGCCGCATCTCAATAAAAAAGCTTTTGTTTCCGACGAGTTGGCAAAAGCGATTTTCGGCGCCATTCCCTCTTATTCTCCGCGCAAAACTTATCATATTTTGCCGGTCAATACGGCCACCCTCTCCGGTTTTGTAATTTGCCATTATCAAAATCAAATCGTCTTGATTCGCAAACGACCTTTTTCATACAAAACGCGCTTTCTCGGTTTTTTGGGCGGATTCGTTAATATCGATAAAAACACCCGCGAAACACCGCAACAAGCGGCTGTCAGAGAATTCGGCGAGGAATGTTGCGACGAAAAAGCACGACCTCTTATAAATTTTTCGCCCGACCGACTGAAAATCATCAATGTCTATATGGATTACACCAAAATCGAATTGGATTTAACCCCGACTTTGAATGTTGCCTACCGATTAGAGCTGACTGCCGATGAATTTAGCAAAATAAATGAACACGCCGCAAAATTGCGTGCCGACACAACATACGCAACCCAAATTTACAATGCGTCAAATCACGAAGTTTTTGCCTTCGAAATCTTACCGGTTACCGATTTATTGCAACGCAAATCTGATTTTGCGCACAAAAATGAATTTGCGGCATTGCAGGAATTTTATCAAAATCATTAAATATATTGCAATTTATACCCGTTTATTTTTGCAATATTTTCAATCGAACGGACAATTTCTTCATTATCCGCGGCAATATAGATGTTGCCGCAAATCAAGTCCGAATATTTAGGCAAAAACGCACCTTTGATGACTGATAAATTCGGATTATCCGTCTTATTATATTTTTGCCCCAACGGAATAAGCACCGCTTTTTCGCCCCGTTTTAGAACATCTTGCAAATATGTATCGGTTGAAGCATCACAACCGATAAACCAATGTTTTACAGCCGGGAATTTCTTTTGCTCGGCGGCTGTATATTGATATTTTTTCAGCATTTTCACAGTTTGCGGTTTGATAAGAGCTAAATCTGCCGTGCTGAGCGTATGACGCCATTCGCCGACCAGCCCTTTTCTGAAAATTCGCGGTTGATTCGTGTTTTGCAGCGCTTTTACTTCTTCTTTTTTGATTTTCGAAAAACGAGAATTTTCGATTGCTCGTTCAATTTCCGTGTTGCTGCGACGAACCTTTAGAAACTTCAGCAATTTTTTGATTGTCTGCTGCGGATTGAATTTCAAATCTTCATACTTTATCAGGTGCAATCTGTGCCCGTCCGCATTGCCCCAGTTGAGCCATTCTTCAATATAAGAGGTCCAGTCATCAAACGGCTTTTTTCCGTAAAAACCGTCTGTTCGCAAAAATTCGCTCAATGTCCCCGTTTCATCGGAAAAACCCTTGCGCCAGTTATAATAAGAAATCACGGCATCACGCGCATCGCGGATTAAGAGCACCGCTGTCGTCGGCTTTGCTTTTTTGTAACTCACCGGATAAAAATGAGTTTTGAAGAGCCGCAATTCTCTCGGTTTATTGTTTTCGTATTTTGTATCCAACTGTGTCCAATGTTTTCGCCACAACGGCAAAACAACTTCCGTTTGATTTTTGTTTTTTGAAATTTTTTCCTGATAACCTTCAATATAATCCAGCCCCAATTCAATCAATATTCCGCCGATTAACGAGCTTCCGGAGCCCAAATAACTCGCCAAGATAATATCGTCGGCGCCGAGCTTTTTTATATTTTCCGTCGCTAATTTCAGGTCTGAATCTTTTTCCGCGGTCTGCATCTCAAAATACTCCGTTATAAAAATTGTTCTGCTCGTATTTATGCAAATCTTCGGTTGTATCCACTTCGAGCCACCCGCCGTGAATAATAACTCCCTTAATCGAATTTCCGCCGTCTATCAGATGTTGCAAAAATGTCGTCATATACATATTCAAATAATTTTTACCGTCATAATCTGCCGCTTGGTCCATACTTTTATAAAAATCGATAATCTGCGGCAAAACATTTTTTGAAAATTTGCTGAGTCCGATATATTGCGCCTGAATCTTGGCATAATCTTTTGTTTTTTTCCCGAGTTCCAAAACATTATTTTGTGCCGAAAGCACCAAACTCTCCGCGTCGTCCAACGGATTATCCATTCTGAACCGCCACAAAGTCTGCCAATCTTTATCGACAACCGTTGCGATTTGTGCCTTGCAATCAATCAATTTTTTCAAATTTTCCGCCGTATAGATAATGTCGGAATATGAAACAATCACATCGTCATCCAACTCCTTTTCACAAGAAAACAGGGTGGTAACCATATTTGACTTATCATAATTCTCGGCAAAATAAACTTTAACCCCGAAAGGACGCAAATCTTTTGCAAAACTTCGTATTGATACCCGCCGACCACAACAATATCTGAAATTCCGTTTTCTTGAAACCGCTTGATTATGGTATCGATGAGCGGCGTTCCGTTAAGCGGAACCATACACTTCGGGACCTCGTTTGTGATGGGGCGTAAACGGCTTCCTTGCCCCGCTGCCAAGATAATTGCTTTCATTTTGTTTTTTCCTTATCAAAAATTTTTTGAAACATCGCGATATCTTCGTGATTAAATGTTTTTTCCCGTTCCGGATGCCACATAATTGCATAAACATCTTTGTTTTTGTGATGAAAGGCCTCGACAATGCCATCGTCTGCAACAAAATCTACCGCAAAATCTCCATGAATATCATTAAGCGCATAATTGTGGAAAGAATTAACAAAACGAGTCAAGTTATTTCCGCTGATTTGATGCGTTGTTGCAACATGCCCCGTCACTTGTCGCAAAGAGCCGCCGAAAAAGTCGTTGATGAGTTGCATTCCGCGACACACACCGATAACCGGAATATTCTGTTTTATTGCTTCTTTTAAGAGTTCTTTTTCAAAAGCATCTCTGATTTTGTTAACTTCCTCCGGATTAACCGCAGACAAATCATTTCCGCCGGAAAATACAATGCCCGATATTTGCATTTTTTGCAAAAATTGCGGAATATTTTGCTTTACGGATATCGGCACCAAAGAAAACCCGCAACTTTTGATAAAATCATACCACATGGTATCCAATGATTCTCTTATTTCCTGCCCGTTATATTCGCTTGTCAGTCTTTGCGTGATTGCAATGTTTGTCATCTGATTATCCTCACTTGCTTATTTAAGGCATCAATTTCGACCAACTCGGCCTGCCGCAATTCATTAAATCGCTTTTCGCCGACGCCGATGACTGCCGGAATATTTTGCTCCAAGCACCTGATGGCTAAGTGCGAATTGGCACCGCCGAATTGCGTAATCAAGCCCGAAATGTTTTTGGTAAAGATAAAGTCGTAACCGGGGTCGGCCGCCCTGATGCATACCACTTTGTTGCAACAATTTGCGGTGCGAATTTTATCTTCGGTAACAATGTTGGCCTTAATCTTGCGCTGCGTCACATAATTCGGAATACTTTCATTTTGTTCAAAACAATAAATATCCGCCGCCGAAATCAGAACCTCCGGCAATTTGATGTATTTGGTATAAGCATAATCTGCTCGCCCTTGCTCGATTTTTTTGATTAAAAAATCTTTTTTGGCCTTTGCCGTTTTGAATTGCTTCACAATATCGTCAATCGAAACATTTGCAATATCTTTTTCCGAAATACCGAGTGTATGCGCATATTCTTTAATCAAAGATAAAATTCTGCTCAGAATCTTTGTAAAAATAAACTTACTTTCTTCGCGCCACACGATGCTTTCTTTAATACATTTCAACAAGTGACTTGCCGAAAAACACAATCCCTCTCGTGCCAACAATTCATCAATTTGTTGCAACTGTTTTTTGCCGAAAGAATACTTCTTAATCTTTTTTTGCGCCGGTTTATACAGCGATTTTTCATCAAAATACGCCTCAAAATCTTCATCATAGCGCAAAGAAAGAATATCATAAGAATTCGGGCGCAGATGTCCCCATTTGTTTAAAAAACATCTTCGCGTTATCTTACCTTCTTTCAACTTTATAACATCCGACTGTATTTTTTGCGACGGAATGGTAATTGAGCGCACAAAATCCCGATAATTTTTTTTGGTAATGATTTTCTTTTCCGAAAACGAATCCAAAAACTGCCGGCCGATAAAAGCGGTGCGCGCAATTCCGGCAAACGGTAAAGTCCCGTATCGACGGCACAAATCAAGCAATCCTTTTATTTTTTCTTCAATACACATTTCTTTTGCAAAAAATGTTTTCCCGTGCATTTCCAATTTTTTGACCGCCGCAATATCTTTTTGATACAGAGGCAACTCCGGCGCAAAAACATTATTCGTAATCGTCCGCAAACAACTGATAAACTCGTCTATTTGTTTTTGCGACAATATGCGCGCAAACCTCTTTTGCACACTTTCGCGCGTCGTTAATGCGGTGCAAGTAAACAAAATCCGAAACTCTGCTTTGTCGTGCAATTCCGGATGCCGCTCCAAACAGGCCAGATAATGTTGCAATATATCGCCAGCGGTTTTCGGGCTCAAATCGGCCGGCAAAAACGAATTGAAATCGGTTCGCGCGTCGATATACGGACAGCCCGAAAAAGCATACAACAACGGATGCGACGCAACATTTTTATAACCGTAATTTTTGCGCTGAACCGCCCAAATATCATCAGTAATCAAAGTTTTATACAACGACAGCGCCAACAAATTCGGCTTCGAACCTATCATTTCGGCCGGATTCCAATCCGTCATCATACTGTATATACTGTGTTTACCGTCCAGTCCGGTTTTGTTTCCGTCGTTTTTACGAATTTCTTGGCATAGTGTATCCAAATGCGCAAAAAAGCGCGCATCCGAAATTTCGGCGCCGGAATATGCCGATTGTATCACGAGCGGCCGCACCTGCAAAATATACAATTTTTTCTGTGAATCAAAAGCAAATTCAATATCCAATGCATCAGAGCCGAAAATCCGTTCTATACGTTTTGTGGTTGCCAACAACGGCTTCATCGGGAGCTCTTTGGCAGCATCATTTGGCTTATAAGACCTTGAAATGATTATCTTTTTGCCTTGTGCAGAGCCGGAAGTTATCGTATCTGTTTTGCCATCTGTTGTATAATTTACGATATAATACGGTGCACCGGTGGAATGGTCGCGCGTAAAGATAACGCCCGAAATCCAAATATCTTTGAGCATCGGCTGAATCAGAATTTCATCTTCTGTGTGCTTATAATCTTTTCCTACCGCCTCTATGGCTTTTGCCAGACTTTTCGGAGTCGGCTTGACATTCATAACAGAGCAATAACTGCCGGCATTTGATTGTGTCGTTTGGTCTTCGTTATGCGCCGAAGACCGAACAATTACCTCGGTTTGAAAAGTGTCGATGATACGATTTATAAATGCGGTTTTATTCTTTTTATATTCCGAAAACGCAAAACACAGCAAAGGAAGAACATTTATACTTTTTGCTTTGTTTTTTAAAAAAATCAAATTTTGCGCTTTTGAATTAAAAATCATTTTTTACATTTCCCGCTCCAAGACCTACAAGTATATTTGATTGAAAATTCCGGCGGCAACCTTGAATAAATCTTATCGCAAATCGCTTCAAAAATTTTTTTGCCGTCCGGTGTCGCTAAGTCCCAATACTTATTTTTGACGCTTTTCCACGCATTTATGTAATTTTCTAATGTTTGCCGAATCACAAAATCCATTTCCAAATACATTATATCGGCAAAAAGCCCCGAATTTTCGATTACATCTCGTTGGTCTTGCCGTCTGACCCCATATTCATATTCCGGAACAATTTCTTTTATGATGGCATCAACTTCTTTTTGGAAATCCGCGTTTAAGTCGCGATGATTCCACAAACACGAAAAAACACCGCCTTTTTTAAGGATTCGCGCTGTTTCAATCAAAGCTTTATCGCGGTCCAGCACATTAAAACTGCTGCCGAATGTTACCAAATCAAACGTTTTTGCGGGTAATGTCGTATTGCACCCGTCCGCCTTAATCCAAGAAATTTGCTTAAGTTCTTTTGTGCGTTGCTTACCGATATCCGACATTGCCGAAGTCGGTTCCACCGCCGTAATAAAACAAGGATATTTTGCCAACAAAACGGTTAAATTGCCGGTTCCCGCGCCGATGTCGGCAACACGAAAATCTTTTTTTGCGGCCAAATCCGCATATTCGATTATGCAGTCAATCACTTTTTCCGGATAGTTCGGACGGTATTTATAATAAGCCGCTTGTTGCGAATAATCCCAATTTTCAACCATTTTCGCTCTCCTTAATTAAATCCAGTATCATGTCTGCTTTTTGTTCGATTTGCCCGTCTTCGTTGTTGTCAATCGTCAAAGATATAACGGGCGGCAAGTCATATTGTTGATTAACCCCGACAATATTCTTGGAATCGTTGCGTTCTTTTTGATATAATCCTTTACTGTCTCTTTTTTTGATATTTTCGAGAGATGCCGTTATCAACACCGTCTTATAATTGCCGATGTTTTGTGTATTAAACTCATAAATTTCCGAAAACATGGAGATGGTTGCGGCAATAACATTTATTCCCTGCTCGGTCAGCATTTTGCACAGATTTGCTATTCTTTTGGCATTTTGCAAGCGTTCTTGCGGAGAATACCCGAGGTCGTGGTCACATATTTGACGCACGCAATCGCCATCAATAAGCACCCAATTCTTTGCTTTTTTCTTCAATTTCCCATATAAAGCGGTTGCAATTGTCGTTTTTCCAACGCCGGAGAATCCGGTAATCCAAATCAGTTGTCCTCGTTCCATTCGGCAGTATCTCCATTCAGTCAAACATTGCATTTTTGAGAATGTTACCGCATATTATTTATCTTTGCAATCTTCTTTTCATTTGTGCAATATTTACGGCAGAAGACATAACTTGCTGCGGTTGTGTAAAATAGTCATATAACTGCATAAAATTCTCTTTTTCCGCAACTTTTTCCAATTTACGATTAAAAATCTTATAGCCGTCACTCGTAACCACAATATTTGTCGGCGAAGATAAAATTTGCGAATATTTTTGCCGATTGGCAACGGAAACATTGGTGCGGTCATCCATTGCCACATTCAGTCCCATACTCTGCATACGGACATAAGTCAAATTTGCCAACGGCTTTAATTGCGGTTGCATCGGAATGATGATATAATCAAACGGTCTTAAGCAGTCCGGCAAATTAAATCCGTATTCGTCTCGGTTGGAGTCCATAATCGAAAACAGAGTGCGTTGTGTGCCCAAACCGTATGTCAGAAACACCGGTTTAACTTTTTTATTTTCTTTATTTACATATTTCAGTCTGAGCGGTTTGTCTGTGGTATAATGGTAATACATTGCCAAACTCAGCGCTCTGACTTTTTTATCTGGATTAATCTCCGGCAGATAAACATTTTCTTTGCCCGCCTCGGATAAATAAAAATACTCGGCCATAAGTTTATCCGGATTATCGTGCTTATGATAAGGCAACTTAAAATCCGAGAACATCGTCTGCGTCAGCGCATCAAACATCTCGCAAGATTCTTGCAACGACTGCATTCCGGAATCTACGGTAAAGCCGCCGAACATTCTGAATTGTTTGCCGCGCAAAAAATGACGCGGGTCGGCCATATCGCGATAAAAATTCATCGCATAAGTATAGCGCATAGGCAGTTGTTGGTGCGACAGATTGTTATCGGATAAAATATTGATAATCAGTGGCTCCGGCGTCATCATCAAATGGAAGCCCTCCATATTGCCTTGCAAAAACATAATTTTGCTTCGGAATTGCTCCCCGATTTCTTGTCCTTGTTCCAGCACCGCATTATCAACAATTGTCGGCGGTTCGATTTGTTCCATACCGTAATTGCTTGCGTGTGCCAGCATTGTATTTTCCATATTTTGAATAATTTTTGTGCCAAACGGAGTCATAAAAGGAATGGCATTGGTATCATAGCGAAACACAATATTATTCAACAAATCTTCCGTAGATTGTGTGCTGAACGGGTCACGCAAATTGTAGTTGTTTACATTGATGAAACTTGATAAAAACATTATGTTTATCCTTTTAATCTCTGGTTTTCGGACAAAGGTTAATCAGGCGCGGCAACAACGTTTTTTTATCGCGAATAACGATAACTTTCATATTCTCGCCGAGCGAACTGCGATAAGACTGAATTTTTTGGTCTTCGCTTTGCGATATGGTCTTTTCGATATCTTCGTTAGAGGCCTCGGCATCAACCGACAATTCGCATTTTTTCTTACCGTTAACGGTCAACGGAATTGCAATTTCATTGGTTCTGAAGTCCATCAGCGACTTATCGATTTCCGGCCATTTTTCCGTAAATACGGAACGTTTTTCATTAAAACATTCACGCCATAATGAATCGGCCGTATGCGGCGTAAACACACCGATAATCTTCAAAAATTCTTTCATTGCCAGACGTTGTGCCTTTCCGGACTCGCTGTTTTCGTTGATTTGCTCTTTGTTTTTGGCGAGCACATTGGCAAACTTATATATTTTTGCAATTGCCACATGGAAAGACTGATTTTCCTCTATTTCACGACGAACATCTTTGGCCGTATGATGCAATTCCGCCAACATAAATTTATCTTTTTGACTCAGATTCTCGGCGATAATCGGCTCGTCTTTATGCGGTTTGAGCGTTTTATACATACCGACCAGCGAACCCAAAAACTTCTTTTTAGCTTGTAAGCCGCTTTCGCTCCATTCCGTATCTAACTGGAACGGCTTATCCGACAACAGATACAGACGCAACGCGTCGGCGCCGTATTTTTCAATCATTTCATCCGGTCTGACAACATTACCCAAAGATTTGGACATCTTGTGGCCGCCCAACTTGATGATACCGTTGTCCAAAAAGTTCTTAACCGGCTCTTTAACCGGCGTCAGCCCCAGTTTATACAGGAAATGCGACATAAAGCGCAAATAAATCATATGCTGATTAGCATGTTCCAGCCCGCCGATATAATAATCTATCGGCATCCATTTTTTGGCTTTTTGCGGGTCCCACGCCTGCTTATCGTTATGCGGGTCCAAAAAGCGCCAAATATACCAAGCCGAACACATAAAGGTATCTAATGTATCCGTTTCGCGCGTGCCTTTTTCACCCGTTTTCGGATTTGTATATTCAAAAAACGACTTATCGACTGTCAGCGGCGACCTGCCCTTTGCCAACTCAAAATCCATCTCTTCTGGCAAACGCACCGGCAATTCCTGCTCCGATACCGGCGCAAAATTCCCTTTAGCATCTTTAACAAAAGGAATCGGGCATCCCCAAAAACGTTGTCTGGAAATCGACCAGTCTTTGAGCTTATACCGGACTTTGCGCTCACCGATATTCTTCTTTTCGACATAGTCAGAAATTATTTTTCCGGCCTCCTCGCAAGATTTACCGTTAACCAACCAACTGTGGAGTAATTTACCTTCGTCATCAAGCAATGTCGGCGCAAATTCCAATCCTTCGCGTTGCGCAAACGCGGCATCTTTTTCGCTGAGCGCCGGAATCGCGGCCACAATACCCGTTCCGTCTGTCGGCAAAATATGGTCGGATACATACACCGGAATCTGACGTTTGGTAAGCGGATGCATTACATAACTTCCGGTAAACACAGGGGATAACTCGCTTTGCGATACGCGCTCGGTAGAACCTTTTAATATCGCCGATTCGGTATATTTTTTAACCGCATCTTTTTGTGCTTCCACGGTAAGAGTCTCCGCCAAATCGTGTTCCGGCGCAACATAAAGTGCAGAAATACCGAAAGCATATTCCGGATTTTGCAAAAATGTCGTTAAATCAATATTTTTACCTTCTGCGGCAAAACGCAAATCGACACCTTCCATTCGCCCAATCCAGTTGCGTTGCATCGCCTTGGCTTGCGGCGACCATTGCAGTTCGTCCAAGCCGTTCCATAAATCTTCGGCATAATCGGTAATTCTGACAAACCACTGTTCCATTTTTTTGCGCTGAATCGGTGCGCCGCTGCGCCATCCTTTACCGTCAATGACCTGCTCGTTGGCCAACACGGTTTTATCCACCGGGTCCCAATTTACCCACTCATCGGCACGATACAGCAAATTGTTTTCGTATAGCTTCAAAATCAACCACTGCGTCCACTTATAGTATTCGGGAGAAGCCGTGACGATTTCTCTGTCCAAATCAAATGAAAATCCCATCGGTCCGATTTGGTCATCACGCATTTTTTCAATATTTTTTTGTGTCCATTTTTGCGGATGAACATTGTTTTTAATCGCCGCATTTTCGGCCGGCAAACCGAAAGCGTCCCAACCGATAGGGTGCAAAACATCTTTTCCCGTAAAGCGCTCTAACCGTGCCAACGTATCGGAAATAGAATACACCAAAGCATGCCCCATGTGCGCATTGCCTGAAGGATACGGGAACATACCCAAAATATATGACTTTTGTTTGCCTGTTTCTTGTGTAGCGTTTACACCTTCTTCTTTCCACTTTTGCTGAATAGCGGCCTCTTGCTGCTTTATGCTGTTAAAATCAGTCATTTATTATTCTCCGTATTTTAGAAAATTTTAGACATATTAACAAAAAATTTACAGAAAGTCAACACGAAAAATATGTTTTTGGCAAAAAAATATCGATATAATTTTCATAAAAACACGGTTATCAAAATCTCTGTTTTTTTTTAATGTGTTCGATATCGGACTACTCTCGTCTGCCTCTCGCTTGTGGTCGTTTTGCTGAAATTTACTTTTCTTTTTGTTCGGTGGCAAATTTCATATTGCCAACTTTCAAAAATACCTCGCCCAAATTTCCAACACTTTTGAGCTAAACCAGTATTGCTTAATAAACTCTTTTTTTCCAAAGAGACAACTCGAACCTATTTTACAGAGTAATATTTTTTACCAAATTTATTGACAAAATATTTTTCTATAGTATAATGATGACACTTACGTATAATGATAGTTAATTATTGGAAAAATTGTTTTATTAATTTGGTTTAGATATTCCTACATTGATAATTTGATTGGCCGGTAATTTAGCTCATTAGAAATAAGTAGATTGCTTGTCTGTTTATCTAAAATAATACAGAGTTCCCCTTGCAGTTTTATCAAATTTGCTCCGAGGTGGACCGGAGAACTTTCAATTTTTTTTCAATTATGGAGACGAAAAAAAGCTTTCTCAGTTTTTTTGAAGAGAGAAAAATGAACTACGAATATTTATTTTTCCTCTTGGAAGTCCGGAAGAGAAGCGAACAACCTTCGCCAGCTTAGCGCTTTCTAACTACAAAAAAAGCCGCCATAAAGGCGACTTTTTTTTGTTATTGGAGCGGGCAATGGGATTGACTGCGTCGCCACTGCGCTCGTTCGCTGTTGCTCACCGGCATACTTGCGTCTGCCTCTCGCTTGTGGTCGGACCACTCCTTCGTGGGTCCAAATTCCTATTGCCGCATACCATTAAAACAAAAAACCTCCCTTTTGGGAGGTTATTTCGTTTTAATTGGAGCGGGCAATGGGATTCGGACCCACGACATCAACCTTGGCAAGGTTGCGCTCTACCCCTGAGCTATACCCGCATCATCTGCGAACAGACTATTTAATATCACATAAAAAATAAAATGCAA
Organism: Alphaproteobacteria bacterium; assembly: GCA_017543835.1. Taxonomy (GTDB): domain Bacteria; phylum Pseudomonadota; class Alphaproteobacteria; order RF32; family CAG-239; genus RUG410. The sequence goes on from JAFYFJ010000034.1 coordinate 13,808, forward strand.
GAACTTTTTTTCATATTTTTGCATTTTTTTTATAAATCGGCGCAACCACGACCGCCCGCGCCTTTTATAAATTGTTGTGATTAAAGATTTTCTTTTGTTGTTTTATCCGCAAACAGAAACTATAATTCATCACAAATCAACCGGCATAAAAAGGATATTGCCATGACGCAACAAAAATCACAGCAACAAATTCGCTTTGAAAAAGAAGTGAAAGCGTTGCAAAAAAATATTGCCAAGCGTAAAAAACAACAACAAGAGTTAGATAAAAAGAAACAAGAAAAGGAGAATCAACGTGGACAAGATTAAGATTATCGGCGGTAATTCGCTGTTTGGCAAAGTATATATCAGCGGCGCCAAAAACACGGCTCTGCCGATTATTTGCGCTCATTTGCTGACCGACGAACCGGTCACAATTCAAAACATTCCGTTTTTGTCTGACATCAAATCGTTGAACGCCCTTTTGTTGCAACTCGGCACACAAATCGATGAAAAAGCCGAAGAACGAAACGGACACTTAACGCAAACCATAACTTATCACACGCCGGAGCCGACCGGCTTGATTGCGCCGTATGATTATGTGCGCAAAATGCGTGCTTCGTATTATGTTTTGGGCCCGCTCTTAACAAAATACGGCCACGTCGAACTCTCTCTGCCGGGCGGATGTGCCATCGGTGCGCGACCGATGGATATTCACCTGACCTCACTTGAGCAAATGGGTGCGCATATCGAAATCAAAAACGGCTATGTTGTTGCCGATATCGACGGGCGCTTAAAAGGCGCGCACATTACTTTCCACTCGGCTTCCGTCGGTGCGACCTGCAATATTTTGATGGCCGCAACTTTAGCCGAAGGCACGACTGTTATCGAAAACGCCGCGAAAGAGCCGGAAATCGCCGATTTAATCGACATATTGAATAAAATGGGTGCAAATATCGAAGGCGCCAACACCTCGACACTTACCGTTCACGGTGTTGAAAAACTGCACGGCGTGACGCACGAAATCATCAGCGACCGCATTGAAGCCGGCTCGTATGCCGTTGCCGCCGCCATTACCAAAGGCCGTTTGGAGTTGATTAATGCCCGCGCCGAACACTTGCAGTCGCCGATAGATATTTTGCGCAAAACCGGCGTCACGGTCGAGCCGACCGACAACGGCATTATTGTTGACGCGCAAAACGCAACTTTGGTCGGGCAAGATATTTACACCGACTACTATCCGGGGTTTCCGACCGATTTGCAGGCGCAATTTATGGCGTTGATGTGCATTGCAAACGGTGCGGCAATGGTAACGGAAAGCATTTGGGAAAACCGCTTTATGCACGTTCCGGAGTTGATGCGTATGGGCGCAAACATCAATGTTCACGGTCACGCATCGGCCATTGTGCGCGGGGTTGATAAACTTTCGGCCGCGCCGGTTATGTCTACCGATTTGCGCGCCTCGTTTGCGCTGATTTTGGCCGGTTTGGTGGCCGAAGGCGAAACAATTGTCAACCGCGTTTATCACTTAGACCGCGGCTATGAGCATTTGGAAGAAAAATTCAAAGCAGTGGGGGCAAACATTGAGCGCATTAAAGAACCGGATTAGAACACTGTTCTGCGCCGTCGCACTTGCGTTTTCTCTGCCGGCGCAAGCACAAATTTTGGGTATGGGCATCAATTTTGAAAAGCTCAACCTGCCCGAGCCGTTTTTGCAAAATTTGGAAAAATGCCAAACCTACAAATTTATGCAAACCGCGGCCAACCACGATATCGAGGTCAAAACCACATACAGCATCACACCGACTGAAAATAAGCTCTGCCGATTATATATCGAGGGACATACCAATGTTTTGGTGCATATTTCGCAAGACTGTAAATTGACGCTCGAACAAGCCAAGAATTACGCCGAGGCCTTGCGCCGCTATCAAGCCAAGGGCTATTCGCCACGTTGGGACGGTCATAAAATCGAAAAAGACCTTGATTATTTGGCGGCGTATCAGATTATGTCGGACCGCAAACTCTGCCGCTTTGTGCGTCAAGAGGTTGATTTCACCAAAGAAATCCGCAAAAATCTGCCGCAATGCACCCCGACAACGCAAGAGGAAATTACCGCCGCCATAAAGGTTGAACGGCAAATTCAAAAAGCGCAAGACGACAAGTGTTTGTATTCGTTCAAAGTTACACAGCTCCCGTCAAAAGATACGGCCGGCACCGTGCGCACCATCGGTTTTAATTGTGCGCTGGATTCGGCCCTGCGCGAACGTTATTTGCAAATTCTGGAAGCGCTTGTTCTGCCGGAAGAGGAAGGGTATGACTTCAGCACCGTGCAACGCATTTCGGTTGCCGAAGAGTTGGACTTTATTTTAGATAATTGTGCCTTGGATACCGAGCATTAAAATCCGGCGCGACGACTATTTGCCGCGGAAGATTTTCGTCAGTTTCAACACATCTTCGCCGCTTAAAATCTTGCGCACCGCAACGGTTTTTTGATACATATGTCCGCGATAATATGTGTGATGCCAACGGAATTCGTCTTTTTGCGTGGCAAAGCTCTCTATTGGCTGATTCCACAAACTCTCGGCAAACGGACGATACAACCGATTATACCACAAAAGCGGATACTTCAGCGGATTCCACATTTCCGGCTTAGCGCAATCAACAAATACCGCCTTGCCGCCGTTGGTCAACGAATTTAGCACATTGTCCATAACCGCCTGCCGCGTTTTTGGCGGCAATTCGCTAATCAGATTATAGCAGATAACCACATCGTATTTTTCATCCCACGGCATCGACGCATTATAGTTTGTAATACAAATATCATCGTCGAGATATTTATCTTTCGCCATTTCGATTTGCATTTCGGAAACATCGAAAACATCGAGTTTGCCGTGCTTTTTAACCTTTTCGTAAACAGCCGATATTTCTTTGCCGAAAGTCAGACCGATTTGCAAAACGTGTGCGTTTTTGGTAACATCATGTAGCACATCATTGATAATTTTGCCGGAAGCACCGAATGTCGTCACGGCATTGACGCGCGAGTCATCCAAAATTCCGGAAACCATACGATTACCGTAAATATAATCATATAACACTTGCATATATGGCGGAAGTTCGTTCATTGTTTTTTCCTTTTACTCATCTTCTTTCAACAGTCCGAGTTGCACGGCTTTGCGCACGGCGGCCGTGCGGTTGGTAACCTCCAAAGTCCGCATCAGCAAAGTGATATGAATCTTAACCGTTCCCTCGCTGACACTGAGCTTATAAGCAATTTGTTTGTTCGATAATCCCTCGGCCATGCAACGCAACACATCGGTTTGGCGCGGTGTTAAGTTTTTATCCGATTTTACCTGCGTCTGATTCAAATCTTTAACCAATTTTTGCACGGCGGCGGACGGCGAAGCAACGCTCATTTGCAAAATTTCCGGCGGAATATAAACACCCCCCGCCAGCACCAGATTGATGGCGCCGATAATCAAATTATTCGGGAATGCTTTGGAAACATAGCCGGAAACGCCCAAATCGTATGTTTTTTGCAGAATTTCGCGTTCAAAAACGGCCGAGATGATAATAATCGGCAAATCCGGACACAATTTATGTATTTTTCCGATTGCCTCAAGCCAATCGGCACCCGGCATCGCCAAATCGGTCAAAATCAGGTCAAAATCTTTGCTTTTTTCCAAAATCGCAAATATTTCCGTATAGTTTTTGGCCGACGTAATCTCTGCCTGCGGATATTCCTTGCGCAAAATAAACTCCAGTCCTTGCAAAAACAATTCGTGGTCATCGGCAATCAGAAATTTCATCAATTTTCTCCCGTGTTTTGCAACAAAAATCTTGCATAAATCAATTTTCAGTTGCCATTATCGCATAAGATGTGTTAATGAAAGTATAATATTGGCAAATTAAAGGATAATAAAATGATTATTACTGTTGACGGACCGGCCGCAGCCGGTAAAGGCACCATCTCGGGTTATTTGTCGCAAAAATACAAACTCGCGTATTTTGATACCGGCATGGTATATCGCGCCGTCGGTCTGCAAATGGTTTTGGTCGGCGAAGATTTAAGCAACAAAGATGCCGCGCTGAAAATCGCCCGTGCGTTGACATTTCCGCAAATGATGGAATTGTCGGTTCATCCCGATTTCCGCTCAGATATCGGCAGCAACGCCGCTTCGATTGTTTCGGCTTATTCGGAAGTTCGGGCAGCACTTTTGGATATGCAAAAGAACTTTGCTTTAAATCCGGTATTTGCCGATGGCACGGCAGCTAAGGGCGTTATTTACGACGGCCGCGATACCGGCACCGTGATTTGCCCGCAAGCCGACCTCAAGTTGTTTGTGACCGCTTCAACCGAAGTGCGCGCCGAACGCCGTTATAAAGAGTTTTTGCAAAAAGGTATCATAACCTCGTATAAAAAAGTTTTGGACGATATGAAAGCCCGCGACGAACGCGACAGCAATCGCTCCGCCGCTCCGCTCAAACCGGCTGATGATGCCATTGTTATTGATACATCTAAGCTTGATATTGAAGCCGTGCTGGCCTATATTGTGCCGCTGGTGGAAGCAAAACTCTGATTATTTCGCTCAAAACGCCGCAAAAACAAAGGGATTGCGCCTCTTAAAATTCAACTCCGACAGATGCCGTTTTTACACTTGACCTCGGCAAAAATTATGCTATATTCCTAAAGGTTTAAATGTTTGAGAGAAGACAATGTATAAGGTTATTGTTTGGGATTTGGATAATACGCTGTATCGCGAAACACCGGAATTTCACGATTTAATGGATACGATTACGGCAAAAGCCGCGATTGAAGACCTTAATCTGCCGTTGGATTTTGAAACCGCCAAGGCAATGGTAACCGAATCATATCGCACTTATCGCGACGGCGGCGAATTGTTTGTGCAAAAATACGGCATCAACCCGAAAGATTTGTTTGATGCTTATCACAAACGCAAAGAGAAAAATCTGAACCCGATTAAACCGTATCCGGACTTTTTGGATAAATTGAAAAATCTGTTTTGCCCGCAATACATTTTTTCAACCAGTTCACACAGTGCTTGCGAAGCCATTTTGAAACACATCGGCCTCTACGACTTTTTTGCCGGACGCTTTTATTCGGTCGAAGAATTCGGCGAATATAAAAAGAACGACAACGCCGATGTGTATCTCAAATTCTGCGAAGCGGCGCAAATTGTGCCGGAAGAATGCCTGTTTATTGACGACAGCTATTCCAATTTGGAATTTGCAAAAAAGGCCGGCATGCAAACCGTGCGTCTGTGCCACGGCAAAGAAAACGACAAAGGCGTCGAATACATTGACTACGCCGTCGATAATATTGACGAATGCTTGGATTTATTGCATAAAATCTGCGGTTAAATATCCGGACAAAGCCGCTGTTCCGCGTCATAATTTTCGTCGGTATCGATTCGCGAATTTTCTTCCAACAATTTCTGCACAAATTCATCAAACAACACTTTGAGTTGTGCCCGATATGCCTCATTGATTTCTTTGGCAACATTGTCGGCCGACAAATCTTTTTCGTGTTGCGACTTGACGACCGGTCCGATACTCTCGACGATTTCCGGAAACTTTTCTTTCAGCCGCCGCGCAAAAATCTGCAAGCTCAAGTGCCCGATATCCAAATGCGTTTGTTCGTGCCGCACGGTCAACATAAAACGGCAACGGTTGTTGGTTAAATCTTTGGAAATATACACAACCGGACTATAACCGGCATTGAGCGTTACGCGTTGCGGATAGTAACACAAACGGTCGCCAATCATTTCCACCCCGATGGTATTTTCCACCACCGCGTGCGGTGACATAACGGTCAAACCGTTGAATCTGCGTTCTTTTCTGTCGAAGTGAAGTTGCTCATAAACCTCTTTGATACCGGCCGCATCTTTGCTGTTATCCAGCCGCAGACTGCCGAAACTGTAAACCACATCGATTTGCGGCGGATGCGCGTTCATAAAATCTTTGCAACGTTGCACCGAATAGCCGAAAGTAGCCGCCGTTGCCGCCGAGCAAAATAACAGGCACATCGCCCAAACTCCGAAACATAAGATTTTTTTCATCCGCTCCCTCTATCGATATGTTTAGCACTTATTTCTTAAGTCAAAGTTAATACATTTTCCGATATACTGTGCGTATGAAAAAGTTTTGCAAATATATCTTTTGGTGTGTTTTTGTGAGCATAATGTTCGTGTCGAACATTGTCCCCGTTGCCGCGCAACAATATCCGCCGGCGCCGGTCGATAAAATTTTGCAAAAGCAAATCGTCGATAAAGATAAACTCGCAAAGTATCGACGCAGTATTGTCAATTCATACAAATTACAACCCAAACAACTGCAGAATCTTCTCGATTCCGAATACGACGAAATCAACCGCGACACCAAACGTATGCAAAATATCAAAAAAAACTGGAAATCGTTTCCTTATGCTTATCATTTTGCCAACTATATGCTTAATGCGCAAATTTCCGCAGAAATCACGCAAAGCCGCAAAAAATTTATTGCTCGCAAAAAGCGCTTTGAAGAAATCTTAAAAAACACGCCGCAAGGTGAGCCGATATACATTATAGAAGCCAATGACCCGCTGTTTTTCATCGCGACCATCCGCCAAAATCCGGATAACAAAGTCGCCCGCACCATAAAAATGACTTATATGGCTCACGAGTTAAACTATATTTCGGTGTTTGACAGCACATATAAGCATCTTTTCACCTATCATCGCCAACATATCGATATGTTGCAAAATCGCCGTATTGTCACAACCTTAAACACCAAAAACAAAGAGGTTAATCAATCATATCAAAAGCTTTTTGATGATTATCTGACAGATATGAAACGTATCGGTGCCGGACTGGATATAAACAACCCGAATATGTTCCGCGAAATCGAGCAAATGCAAAATGCTTTCCGCTCAAAATAAATCAACCTTGAGAGAATACGGCGCACACACCGTATAATTGACTTCGTCTTTGTCGGAGTGGTCCACTTTATCGAGCAGATTATGCTGCCCTTCTTCAATTTTTTTCCAACTGTCTTCCACCTGTTCAACGGCTCTTTTAACCGAGCGATAACCGTTGGTGGAACATCTGGTTGTATTCGACGGGCAAGGAAATGCCAAATCTTGCGCCATTTTTTTCATTGCGTGTTGCAAATGGCGCAAAAACCAATCTCTTGAGGTTTTCCAAATCAAAAAATGCTGCAATTCGTGTCTGAAAACGGCGCGCGTCGAGCAAGGCGAATATTCTTTTGTTATAAAGATGGCCGAACCGCTGAAGTCATAAGTTACCCATATTTCCGGCGCAATACACCTTGTTCTGCCGACATTGAAAGATTTGTCTTTAACCTCTAAAGTGCGCACACCCCCGTTGCGTCGAAAACAGCCGGCAGCATTATCTTGGCAAATTTGGCTGATTTCGTTGGTTGTTTTAGAGGCATCAAACCCGAGTTCACCGTAGTTATAACTGATATGCACCAAATTTTCTTTTAAGGCACTGTCCGCACACGCCCGCTCTGCCGCAAACAACGGCAAAGCATATAAAAAAGTCGCTAAAAAAATCCAAAGTCCCTTCATACATTCAGCTTAGCGCATCACACATTAAATATAAGTTAATGATTACGCGTTATACTCTCGCCGAGAGGGGAAAATGAAAAGACGACCGTTAATTCTGTTTTCAGTGATTATCACCGCATTTTTAACATGCGTCATATCGGTGCACGCCGCGCAACGACAGCCATCGTTTTTTATTCCGCAAAAGGTTTTGAACAGGATGAATCAGCCGGAAAAGTTACCGCCGATTCCGCAAATCAATTATAACGAACAACAGCCGCAAGATGTTGAAACGCCGCAACCTGCCGATTCGGAAAATGATTTAGAGCGGCAAAGAGCCGCCGAGGCCGAGCGTTTGGCTCAAGAGCGTCGCATCGAACAAAAACGGATGGAGTTGGAAAGACTGCGGCAAGAAAAACAGAAGGCCGAGCTTGAACGCGCGCAAAAAGCCGAGGCCGAAAAAGCGGCACAAAACACGGCCGCCGAAAATGGAGTTAAGGCAGAGAATAATCCGCCGCACATAGAGCCGCAAACCCCGCCGGCACCGGTAGAGACACCGAAAGCTGAGGAAAATCGGCAAATTGCGGAAAATCCGCCGTCGGCCGCCGAAAGCACTTCGCCGACGATAGCGCCGCAACCGGTCGAAACCGCGCCGGAGCCGAAACTTCAAGCTATGCCGCTGAACAATTCGCAACGCACGTTTGATGATATTATTGCCGATTATAAGCACGACGCGCTCGGCATCAGTCAAGGCAAGCCGGTCAACAACCCGCGGCTGCGCGATGTGTTGCAAGATTACAGCGACGAGCGCCACATTCTTTAATTATCGCCTATTCTGAGCGCTTCGATAAATGCCGACTGCGGCACTTCTACTTTGCCGAATTGGCGCATCCGTTGCTTACCTTTTTTCTGATTATCCAGCAACTTGCGTTTACGCGTTACATCGCCGCCGTAGCATTTTGCCGTCACATCTTTGCGCATCGGCGAAATCGTTTCGCGCGCCACAATGCGTCCGCCGATAGAGGCCTGTAACGGAATCTTGAACAAATGTCTCGGGATAAGGTCTTTTAAGCGGCCGCAAATCTGCCGTCCGCGCGCCTCGGCCTCAGTGCGATTACACAAAAACGCCAACGCGTCAACCGGTTCCTCGTTAATCAAAATCTGCACCTTAACCAAATCCGCCGGTGCATAACCGATAAGTTCATAGTTAAAGCTGGCATAACCGCTCGAAATCGATTTCAGACGGTCATAAAAATCAAACACAATTTCGCTCAGCGGAATTTTATACACCACCATCGCCCGATTACCGACATAAGTCAAATCTTCCTGCGTGCCGCGTCGTTCGGTGCAAAGTTTCAGAATCGAGCCCAAATACTCGTCCGGCACCATAATCGTTGCCCGCACCATCGGCTCTTCTATCAGCTTAATCGTCGACGGGTCCGGCATATCGGCCGGATTATCGAGCGTCGCCTCGGTTCCGTTTGTCATATACAGCTTATACGCCACCGACGGCGCGGTCGTGATAATATCCAAGTCAAACTCGCGACCGATTCGCTCTTGAATAATCTCCATATGCAACAAACCCAAAAAGCCGCAACGGAAACCCAACCCGAGCGCGCCGGAATTTTCCGGCTGATACTCGATACTGGCATCATTGAGTTTGAGCTTGGCGAGCGCATCACGAAGCGCATCATACTGACTGCTGTCCACCGGAAAAATCGAGCAGAACACCACCGAAACCGACGGTTTAAATCCGGCAAGCATTTCCGCGCACGGTTGGCGATTATCAGTAATCGTATCACCGATTTTGCAATCATCAACGCTCTTAATGCTGGCGGTAATAAACCCGACTTCGCCGGCGTGAAGCGCATCAACATCTTTCATTTTCGGTGTAAACACACCGATTTTATCAATTGTATAATCCAAACCGGTAGACATGAGGCGGATATTCTGTTTTTTGCGCAACGTGCCGTCTTTAATGCGCACCAAAATCACCACGCCCAAATACGAATCATACCAACTGTCGATAAGGAGGGCCTTGGTCGGTGCATCTTCTTCGCCTTGCGGTGCCGGCAGATATTTCACGATTGCCTCAAGCAAATCTTCTACGCCCGCGCCGGTTTTGCCCGAAACTTCCACCGCATTGGAGGTATCCAAGCCGATAACATCTTCCACCTGTTGCTTAACGCGTGCCACATCGGCCGACGGCAAATCGATTTTATTAAGCGCCGTCACAATTTCGTGATTATTGTCGAGCGCCAAATACACATTGGCAAGCGTTTGTGCTTCCACACCTTGCGTTGCATCAACCACCAACACCGAGCCCTCGCACGAAGCAAGCGACCGCGACACTTCGTAAGTAAAATCGACGTGTCCCGGTGTATCTATCAGGTTTAATAAATAGGTTTTGCCGTCTTTTGCCTTATATTCGAGCCGCACCGTCTGCGCCTTAATCGTAATGCCGCGTTCGCGCTCGATATCCATTGAATCGAGCACCTGTTCGGTCATTTCACGACTTTGCAACCCGCCGCAATATTCAATGATGCGGTCGGCAAGCGTGGATTTTCCGTGGTCAATATGCGCAATAATCGCAAAATTTCGTATCAAACTTAAATCTGTCATAATCTATCCTATGTCATAAAACTTGCCCTCAACATAATGTATTTTTTCGGGTTTATCAATACATATCAACACACATTTCCCCAAACAAAAAAGGGGATTCTGCGGCTCGAATATACTTTTGTTATTGTCAAACACTAAAAAATGTGTTTTAATATGCTATATAACAAACAAGGGAGAATGCCCATGCGTAAAATGATTGATATTGATTTCGGCTCATCGCGCTACAACGAACTGGTTGAATTGCGTTACAAGATTCTGCTTGAGCCGCTCGGCTTAAAGTTTCTCGATTCGTTTCGACCGGAAGAAGCAAAATATTTGCATATCGGCTGTATTGAAATGCTCGACAACAAGTTGGTCGGCGGGTTGATTTTGGCGCCGGTTGATGATGATACCATCCGCTTGATGCAGGTGGCGGTCGATACCGTTTATCAGGGCGAAGGCGTCGGTCGCGAATTAGTGGCGTATGCCGAAAAACGCGCAAAAAAGGCCGGATATTCAAAAATCATAATGCACGCAATGTTGTTTGTGGTCGGTTTTTACGAAAAAATGGGTTATAAAGCCGAGGGCGACCCGTTCGACGAGCAAGGCATTACCTTTATGAAAATGGTGAAAAAACTCTAAAGGAGAACGGCGATGGCAACAGCCGAAGAAGTGTTTGATATTTTAAGCAATAAGTTTATAACTACAATGAAAAAATTCAGAAATGCTTCTGAAGATGACAGCTCGTGGTCGGTTATTGATTTACGCCAGCAAGAAATTCTGGATGCCAACGTTGATAATAAACGCAAAGCAGAAGCTTTTGACTATGTGCTGAATGAAATCAGCCGTGTTCATCCGCGCACCAATTTTGCTTATTGTCAAGCGTTGGAAAGACGCCTGATATTTACTCCGGCAAAAGATGATGTTGCTCTCCAGCTTATTTCGCGTTTGGCTTATGCTCATCGCGGCGATGAAAGCTCAGACTTGTTTCGTAAGGTTATTACCGAAGCTTATCAAAAAGCCAAAACAAAAACCGGATTTCCAAATGCTAAGATAGCAAGAAATTATATAAATGATAAAAAAAGAGAATTACTGGAAGATGATTTGCGTTATATTAAATACGAAATCGACGACCCGTATTATGATCCGGTGCAAAAATTAAACAAAGTTGAAGAAGCTTTGCATCTATTAAAAGAAGAAGCTCCTCTGGGACGAATTCAATCAAATAAAAGCAAACGTTCTTTTTGTGAAGATGCCGTTAAAATTTGCCGCGAAGAACTACATGATGAGAATACGGCAGAAGAATATAAAATAAAAGCCCATGATTTTAAGCGTCGTGCCGCAAATGCTGAGCGCAAATGGGCAAAACGTCGTCATTTGTGGACCGATGCGCAAGAAAAAGCATTTTTGGCAGAGTTTAGCTCTAAAAACGAGCGCTAATCTTTATAGAATTTGTTTTTTAATTTTTACTTTTGCAAATAAATCGCGCTCTTTTTGTAGTGTTCGATTAAAAATCGCAACAAAACGCCGATAATTGCCGCCACCGGCACCGCGATAATCATACCCAAAAGTCCGAGCAACGCCCCACCGGCAAGGAGTGCAAACATCACCCATACCGGATGCAAACCGATGTTTTCGCCCACCAATTTCGGCGTTAAGAAATTGCCCTCAAGGAATTGTCCGACCAAAAAGACCGCCACCACCGCAAGAATCTTCGGTAATGTGCCGTATTGCGTCACCACCAGCACCAGTGCTATCAAAAAGCCGGAAATCGAGCCGACATACGGAATAAACGAGATTAAACCGGCGATAAATCCGACCAAAACCCCGAGTTTCAGGCCGACCAGCCACAACCCGAGCGAATAAAACGAGCCGAGTGCCACGCAGACCAGTGCCTGTCCGCGCAAATAGCCGGAAATAATGCGGTCCACCGCCTGCATACCGTCCACCACATTTTGCTTATGCTTTTGCGGCACCAAATCCAATATTTTGCCGGTAAAGCCGTGCCAGTCACGCAACATATAAAATGCTACCACCGGCGCAATCAACAGCAACGACACCAAATTGACCAGCGCAAACCCGTTGGAGATGATTTTTTGCACCACCGCCGCCACCGGTTTGAGCGATTCGCCCCAGTTCCCCGCCAGCATATTTTCTTTGCCTTTTGCCGCCAACGCCGGAAAATGCTCTTGCAAACTCCCGAGCATATTCTTCATCTTGTCACCGAAAGTCCCGACATATTCCGGCAAATGCGCCGCAAAATCGCTGACTTCGGAAATTGCCATACCGCCGAGCAAAACCAACAGCGGCAACAAAATCAGCAAAAACGCGAGCATAACCAAACTCGTCGCCGTCGTGCGCGAAATCTTGCCGCCGCACGTCATTCGGTTGACGAGCGGGTCCAAAAAATACGCCACCGCAATCCCGACCACAAACGGCAACAACACCGAGCGCAACACATACAACAACCCGCCGCTAATCAGCAACACCGCCAAAATCAGCATAACTCTTTGATTATTCACTTCTTGTTTGTTCATTTTTCTACCTTATGATATAGTAATTTCCGGCCGATTCGTGACTGAATCCGTTTTCTTGCATAACATCCCACAAATGCTCAAGCGAGCCGGTATAGTTGATGGAAAAATTAACCTTTCCGCCACCAAAGCTTTTTGTTTCAACTCCCTCAACCGCATCTAATTCAGACAGCGCCTTGCTTTTAACCAGCCAATCTTTCATATCCTGATACATATACACCGCATTGACGCTTTTGACCGCGGCGGAAGTATCGTTGTTTTGTATATTGCGCTCCATATTGGAAACAAACATCACGCTTTTTTCAATCGCGGTATCGAAAATGTCAGAACTGTCGTCACGCAACACCGTAAAAGAATCTTCCGCTTTGTTCTGCTGATTTTTGGCCGTAACCTTTAAATCACCGTTTTCGAGCGTTTCGGCAAACAGAACATACACTTTTCCAGTTCCGCCGTTGATTTGCGCAATTTGCTTATAAATCTCGTCCGGCATATAGAGCGCGTTTTGCGCGTTCAAGTCTTCGACCATATAACGATATTGATCGTTAATCGTGCGCATTTGCATCGCGCCGAACTTTATCAACCCCTTGGCACGCCAATTTTGCCGCCATAAATTATCTTCTTCCCACAATAGCGGATACCCTTGCGGCGAGCGACGGAATACCGGAATAACAAGCAATTCTTCCGGTTCAAGTTTAATCATATCGTTTTCCGCCAAATAATCTTTCAATAATCGCTCATTGATGGCCACCGTCAAATCGGCAATATATTTTGTGCCGCCGGCTTTTTCGTTTGCCACCGCCACCGACTGAATAAAATGCTGCACCGAACCGTCTTCGAGCGTATTTAATTTTTCTACATTTTCGGCCGACGTTAACTTGCCGGCAACTTCCAAAAACGCTTTACGCTGTGCTTCAAGCATTGCCTTATCTTTGGCGGCCACCGAATTTTCGGCCTCCACATCGACCGGCACCAAAACCTCATAACTGATTTTCGCCTGTGCCGCAAAACTCAAAAATACGCCCGAAAGCAAAATCAACAGTATCTTTTTCATTTTTCTCCTCGATTTTTTTTGTAAGATATTACAATTTAATCGGAAAATCAAAACTTTTTTATAGACATTTGTAAAGAACGGTTGTTTATTAGAGATAATTTTTAACCCGACAAACTTAAAGGATAGAAATAATGGTAAAAAGCAAATATATCACATCGCTTTTGGCTAAGGCAAAACAAAACCTGAAAACGATTGTTTTGCCGGAAGGCGAAGACGTGCGCGTTTTGGAAGCCGCACATATCATCACCGAAGAAGGTGCCGCTAAAATCATCATTTTGGGTAATGTGCAAGAGATGAAGGCACATTTTGCCGCAAACGGTTGGAGCACCGACGGTATCGAATTTATTAAACCGGAAGAATCTCCGCGCTTGAACGAATACACCGAACTTTTGTATGAATTGCGCAAAGAAAAGGGCTTAACCAAGGAAGATGCCGCAAAATTGGCTCTCAACTACAACTATTTCGGCACTTTGATGATTAAATCCGGCCACGCCGACGGTATGGTTTCGGGCGCAAATCACTCAACCGCCGACACCGTTCGTCCGGCGTTGCAAATCATTAAGGCGGCCAAAAAAGGCGGAAGTGCGTCATCGTTCTTTATTATGCTTTCAAACGACACGCCATACATTTTTTCAGATTGCGGCGTAATCATTAACCCGACCGATGAAGAACTGGCCGGAATTGCCTTAAATGCGGCACAAACCGCAATTTTGTTCGGTATTGAACCGAATGTGGCGATGCTTTCGTTTTCGACCAAGGGTTCGGCTAAAAGTGATGAGGTAGATAAGGTTAAACGCGCCACGCAAATCGCTCTTGAGGCCTTAAAAACAGACGAATACAAAGACCTCGGTATCAGACTCGACGGCGAATTGCAAGCCGATGCGGCGCTTGATGCGGTTGTTGCCGCCAAAAAAGCTCCGGGTAGCGAAGTTGCCGGCAAGGCACGCGTTTTGATATTCCCGAACTTAGAAGCCGGTAACATCTGCTACAAATTATTGCAACGTTTGGGCGGTTGCGAGGCCTACGGCCCGATTCTGCAAGGCCTGAACGCACCGGTCAACGACCTCTCACGCGGTTGTTTTGCCGAAGATATTGTCGGCGCAATCGCCATCACCTGCTTGCAAGCAACAAAATAAGGAAATGAACTGATGAAAAAAATTCTCGTAATTAACTGCGGCTCATCTTCGTTGAAATTCCAACTTTACAACGTTGAGGGCGAAAAATATGAAGTTGTATCCAAAGGTATTGCCGAACGTATCGGCGCGGAAAACTCCGTGATTAAGATTCAATACGGCGATGCACCGAAACAACAGCATCCGACACCGATGCCGACGCACTCCGAGGCGATTCGCAGCGTATTCGGCTTGCTTTTGAACGGCGCCCTGAAATCTATGGATGAGGTCAGCGCCGTCGGTCACCGCGTGGTTCAAGGCGGCGATATCTTCAAAGAATCCGTTCTTGTCACCGACGAAGTGATTGAGCAAATCGCCAACTTATCTGACTTGGCACCGTTGCACAATCCGGCGCACGTTTTGGGCTTGAAGGCGGTTAAGGAAGTTTTGCCGAATGTGCCGCAGGTTGCGGTGTTCGACACCTCTTTCCACCAAACAATGAAGCCGGAAGCATATCGCTATGCCATTCCGGAAGACCAATACACCCGCAACAAAATCCGCCGTTACGGTTTTCACGGCACATCGCATAAATATGTTGCGGAAGAATGCGCCAAACTCATCGGCAAAAAGGGTAAAATCATTACCTGCCACCTTGGTAACGGCGCTTCCATTTCGGCCATAGATAACGGCAAATGCGTTGACACTTCGATGGGCTTTACCCCGCTTGCCGGCACGATTATGGGCACGCGTTGCGGTGACATCGACCCGTATATTCCGCTCTATATTATGAAGAAAGACGGCTTGAGCATCGACCAAGTCAATGATTTGCTCAACAAACAAAGCGGTATGCTTGCTTTGTGCGGTCGCGCCGACAACCGTGATGTTGAAAACGGCATCTTTGACGGCGACGAAAAGTGCATTTTAGCGACCGACTGCTATGTTCACTCGCTGTTGAAAATCATCGGCGGCTATATCGCGGTTTTGGGCGGCGTTGACGCTATTGTGTTTACGGCGGGCGTCGGCGAAAACGGCTGGGTTTTGCGCAAACAGCTGATTGAACGTCTGGCATATTTGGGTGTCAAACTTGATGAGAAAAACAACCGTGTCCGCGGCGAAACGATTATGATTTCGACACCGGATTCAAAGGTTAAGATTTACATTATCCCGACCGATGAAGAACTGATGATTGCACACGATACGGTTCGTCTTTCCGGCATTTAATCCGCAAACGAAACAACACAAAAACGGCTTCAAAATCGAAGCCGTTTTTTTTTACATTTCATACAGTATTTTGCCCTGCCGCGTATTCATCAAAAACAGCCAGTCGGCGAAATATTTTTGATTATTCTTAACAAACGGCGACACTTCTTTGCGCGTAAGTTTATCCGTTTTAAGCGTCACACCGAGCCAATATAAGTCCTCGATTTTATAAATATCAAAAGCATAAATCAGCCCGCCCGCCATCGTGATTTCTATTTTGTGCGGCTTAATATCTCGCGCCTCTGCCGACAGCAACTCGGACTTGTCGGAAACGCCGTCGTAACTGATAAAGCTCAGCACATCAAGCACTCGTTGCATATCCGGATTCCCGACCGATTCTTGTGCGATTTGCGCTTTGCTCAAAACCTTTTTTTCCGTTTTAATAGATTTCATCAAACGTTCGGAAATCGTCAACAACGGATACGGAATCCAGTCCTCCGGCATTCCCGAAAACGCACCGACATCGCTGATGATATAGTAATAATCCTTATTTTTCGGCTGATACGCATACGCCGACGCGCCGTTTGAGTGCTTGCCGATAATCACTTCATCAAGCACATTTCCTGCCGTATCGTAGGTCACGACTTTTGTGCCGGTTTCAAGCGTTAATTGCTTATCTTTCAAATCCGTCGGCTCGGCCGGACGCACCGCCTCAATCAGCGAATTGTTCGCCATATTGTAGAAATCGGCCAAACTGTGCACATTTACAAAATAGTCTTTGGCTTCTTTGAAAAACCAGTCATTTTCTTTGCGATAAATATTAATCTCGCCGCCTGCCGCCGTTGTCATCCGAATTTTACCGAGTTGGCGAATATTGTCGCGCGTCTGCTCAAAAGTAAATTGTCCGCGCACCTGTCCTGCCGTAATATGCCGCCGATGCCACAACGCACCGCCGAAAAACAGCGCGGCGGCGGCCAAAAATATAATCGCACCCCGAAAATATTTTTTATTCATCAAACATCTCCTTAATTTGCCGACGCTTGCGCCGTTTCATAAATCGCAAAGCCAACCACAGCAACAAAATCAGCGCCGCCGGCTTAAAGATGATATTGCCCCACATCATAGAGCTGACCGCGTCGCCGTAACTTTCTTTGAGCTGATATAACAGCGCATCGGACTGCTTTTGCAACTCGGCGATTTTTTGCCCCGCATCGCTCACACGCATCAACGCCGCCGCTTTATCCGCATCGTTCCCGCTGTTTTTATAAACTTCGGCCTTCAACTCCTCGATTTCATTATTGATTTGAATATAGAGCGGTGCTTGCCGACCGTAAATATCGTCATAAAGCCGTTGCCCGATACTCAATGTATTGCGATACATCGCGCGCACCGGCAAATTGCGATAGGCCTCGACCCCGAGCATTTCATCAATCAGGTTACGCACCGTTTCAATGTTTGCCGATTTATAAACGGCGCTATACGGATTCTTATCCGACGACCGCTCATCGACCCAAAAAGTATCGTCAATCAAATCGACATCGCCGATTAACGCCACTTGCACCGAACCGTTTGACACCGCATTAAACGGCAACATAGCCCCGCGAATTTCAGCATCTTGGTGCGGATTTCCCTCATACAACGACAGCAATATCCCTTCGATAACGGCACCGACATACTTATCGCCGTCCGTTATAATCGGCTTAACCGCCAAAGCCGGATTTGTCACCGAAAACTCCAGCGCTTTATGAATATTCAGCGGCAAATCGCCGGTATAATATTCCGGTGCAATTTCGCCCGTTTCTGCCATTTTATCGCCGAGCAAAATCCCCCACGAATCCCAAAAATCAAC
>JAFYFJ010000035.1 GCA_017543835.1 Alphaproteobacteria bacterium
CGTTATAATATGGCGCCGCTCGGTTCGGTTTTGAAAATGGTTATCAGCGTGCGCACGGTGTTTGAGCCGTCGCCGATGACAACATTATACACCCTTTCGGGCAAAACGTTGGCAGAGGCCAAACTCAAAAATTCGGATGCGCGTTGGCATGTGATGGATTTGCTCAAGCACGCACCTTATACGCGGCAAGAAATTGCGGCCGGTGCCGGTGTGAGCCAAAGCGTGATTAAAACGCTGATAGATACCGGTGTGTTGGTGCCGATTTATGTGGAAAATAAAAAAGAATTTACCGAGCCGGTCGGCGATTATATGAAGGTTGAATTGACGGCCGAACAAGAAAACGCGGCTAATCTTTTGTGTCGCAAAGTCGGTTCGGGATTTTCGGTAACGCTTCTTGACGGTGTGACCGGTTCCGGTAAAACCGAAGTTTATTTTGAGGCGGTGGCAAAGGCGCTTGAACAAAATACGCAAGTGCTGATTTTGGTGCCGGAAATTTCACTGACAACTCAATGGCTCGGGCGCTTTCAAAAGCGATTCGGCGTGCGACCGGCGTGTTGGCATTCGGGGCTGACGGTTAAAGAACGCACGGATACGTGGAAGGCGATTATCGAGGGACGCGTTAAGGTAATCGTCGGCGCGCGTTCGGCGTTGTTTTTACCCTATACCAAGCTCGGTCTGATAGTGATTGATGAGAGCCACGACCACTCGTTTAAGCAAGAAGATGCGGTCAATTATCAAGGGCGCGATATGGCGGTAGTGCGCGCAAAAATCGAGCATTTCCCGGTTATTCTCTCAACCGCAACGCCGTCGCTGGAAACATTGGTTAATGTGGAAGACGGCAAATATGACTGCGTCAAGTTGCAAAGCCGGTATGCCAATGCCGAGTTGCCGGATATTCAGATTATCGACATCAAAAAAGACAAGCCGCAAAAAGGCGAATGGGGCGTTTCGTGGTTGACGCCGACTTTGGTTAAGGCGCTTGAAGAAAATTTGGCGCGCGGCGAGCAGTCGGTGCTGTTCTTAAATCGCCGCGGTTATGCGCCGCTGTTGATTTGCCGCGACTGCGGGCATCGGATTCAATGCCCGAGTTGCAGTGCGTGGCTGACCGAGCATAAAAATGCTCATAAACTGATGTGCCATCATTGCGGCTATGTCGATGATATTCCCGAGATTTGTCCGCATTGTCATTCTGCGGACGGGCTGACGGCTTGCGGTCCGGGTGTGGAACGTGTGGCCGAAGAAGTGTGTATGCGCTTTCCGACGGCCAAGGTCGATATTTTATCAAGCGATAATGCCACTTCGTTCACGGCGATTTCTAAAATTATTGCCAAAATGGAGCGCAAAGAAACAGACATTTTAATCGGCACGCAGATTATCGCCAAAGGGCATCATTTTCCGGATTTGACGTTGGTCGGGGTGGTTGATGCCGATTTAGGTCTGATGAGCAGCGATTTGCGCGCCGCCGAGCAGACGTATCAGTTGCTGTCGCAAGTGGCGGGACGCGCCGGTCGCGGCGATAAGCACGGCACGGTTTATGTGCAGACGCTGCATCCTGAGAACAATGTGTTGAAGGCGCTTTTGGAAAACGACCGCGCGTTGTTTATCGATTTTGAAAAAGAGAGCCGGCAAATGTTGCATTATCCGCCGTTCGGTAAACTGGCGGCACTGATTATTTCGGGCGCCAATCAGCAACAGACGGCGGCGGTTGCGGCGGCTTTCGGCAAGACGGCGCCGAATACGGATAATATTTCGGTTTTGGGACCGGCACCGGCACCGCTATTTTTGCTACGCGACAAGTATCGCTATCGGCTGATGTTGAAAACAACGCGCAACATCAATATTCAGCAAGTTTTGCAACATTGGCTGCAAATGGTCAAAACGCCGTCAACCGTGCGGGTGGAAGTGGATATTGACCCGTATTCGTTCACTTAATAAACGGTGCCCAAAAAAATCAATGCTGAAGCAGTAAGCATATACTTAAGAAAAATGTCATAATCGTCGTTACCAGCAAGCCGGAAGATATAATAATATTATTGTTGCCGACGACATAAATACCTTTGTTTACGGGAATTGTCAGCGATTTACAACTTTGCGAATCGGGTGTGTTGTTATCGTTTACGGGATAGTTCCTCGAGAGGATATCCCTGATTTGTGCATCAATATTCATCTCAAATGTCCAATAAAATTAAATCAGTTTGCTTTCCGTAATTCGTTATACACTTCAATAAAGTCTTTGACTTTTCCGGCGGCAACATTTGCCGTATCGTTGCAGACTTTCATATAAATCAACTTGATGAGTTCGGCTTTATCGTGCGGCGACAAAACAACATTGCGATTCGTCAGCCACTCTTCAATATTTTCGATAACGGTTCCCAAAATTTCGGAATTTACGGAGGCGCCGGCGGAAGTAGCCGTATTTAAGGACAAATCGGTCAGTTCCTGCTCATCAACGTGCAAGATTTCGGCCAATTTATGACGTTCGACCTCACCCAAACGACGCGGCGAGCCGTTTTTAATAAACTGCTGAATATACGCCACATTTTTACCGATGGCTAAAGATACCTGCGCATAATTCAGGCCGCGCTCGATAATAAGGCGGGATATTTTTTTGCGGATTTCTTCCATATTTTCCATAATACACCTCTTTATTCCGTTAGGGCAATTATATAATATAAATCCTATATTGTAAAATGATATTTTTCCTATTGACACAGAAAGAAAAATCTTATATAAGCGGTATCAAAGGGGGAAAATATGGTTAAGGTTATAATGGCGCAAAGCTTGGCTGTAAAACGCGGATATGTGATTGATGACAAGGGAAGATTACGGCGAAAAAATGTATTGGATAAATATTACGAAGCAGGTGTTTTGGCGCTGATAAAAAGTCCGTTCAGCGCCGAGCAACGCAAAAAGGCCGGAGAGATATTGGCGCGCGATTACTATCTCGGCCACTACAATACCCTGCAGTCCGTTAAGTATTACGAATCGAATATAAAAGGCACCGGCGACGGCGGAATTGAAATGTCTTTATATTATAAAAACAAATACTTGGAGGCAATAAGAAGTATTCCGCACGAGTTTCGGGAAATGGTTTATCGGGTGTGTGTGGAAGATAAAAAATTGGTCGATGAAAAAGAGAAAACTAATAAAAATCTTACGGATAAGAATATTGTATTTTATCGCAAAATGTTGCTGGTGCTAGGTTTGGAGAGGTTGCTTAAATTTTATTTACAAAAAAATAAAAAAAGCTCTTGACATTTGGTAACCGATATGATAAGAAAAATATCAGAATCGAAAAATGTAATCATAAAAAAATGATTTTGAAACGGCGGCAATCGGTCCGCCTTTTTTAATATCGCCGCTTGAATAAACGGCGATGACGATTCTTTTTAGCAAAAAATATCGAGGTGTTGAAATGTATAAGGCGATTACGGACCGGATAATCGTTCGGCTGAGCGATTCTCCGCAATCTGAGCTGATTAAATTGCCCGACAACACGCCGCGCAACACGGGAACGGTGCTCGATGTCGGTCCCGAAGTGCACGGTGTGCAACCGGGTGATGAAATTATTTTTCACGCTTTTGACGAGTTACCGCTGCCGCAAAAAAATTTGGTCGTGGTTCGCGAAAAAAGCGTTTTGGGTATTTTTGATAAGAAAAAACAAATTGAAGGAAAGGAGAATTTATGACTCGACAAGAAATAACAAATCGTAAGCATTTACGAGATAAATGGCAGCAAAAAATTCAGGCGGCCGAAAAGAAATATGCCGAATATTATGACTTAACGACGGAAATCCGCGAGTATTATCGCAACGCGCGCCGCCGTAACAAGCAGAATATTTTTTGGGCAACGGTGGAAACTTTGAAGCCCTTTTTATATTTTAAGCAGCCGACACCGTTTGTGGTGCGAAGCAGTAAAACGGCGGGCGAAGTCGAAAATCTGGCGGCCACGATTTTGGAACGCGCGCTTTATTGGAATATGAAGCAGTTTGATTTTGACAGCGTGGTCAAATATGCGCGCAACGACTTTTTGCTTTCGGGTATGGGGGTATTGTGGGAACAATACAATCCGAGTTTTTACAGAATAGGCGATGCCTACTTAAAAGATCACGAGCAAGTCGATACGGTGTATATCAACCCGACCAACTTTTTGGCGGATACGCAACAGGTTGACGTGTGGGAAGATGTGACTTGGATTGCGCGCAAAACCTGTCTGGATTTGGATGAAATTGCCGATAATTTTGCGCCGGAAGTGGCGGAATATTTGTGCGGTCGTTTTGGTGATTCGGCGCGGGTTACGGTGTATGAAATTTGGGATAAACCGACGAAATCGGTGTATTTTTACAGTCCGGAATATCCGATGGATTTTCTCGATGTGTATGAAGATACATTGCATTTGAGCGGATTTTTCCCGTGTCCGAAACCGATTATGGCGACTCTTTCCAACGACGGCATTATTCCGGTGCCGGATTATGTGGAAATCAAAAATCTGCTCGATGAACTCGACGGCGTGAACAATCGCATGCGTTTAACGATGCAGGCCTTAAAAGTTTCGGGTTGCTATGACAGCAGCTTTCCGGAACTCGCCAATATTTTGGATAAGGATGTGACGCTTATTTCGCTTTCGGATTTTGAAAAGCTCAAAGATGCCGGCGGAATCAAGGGTATTATCGATTTTGCGCCGATTGACCAATATGTGACGGCCCTTTCGACTTTGGCGCAAAGACGGCAGACATTGATTACATCGATTTACGAAGTGACCGGCGTCAGTGATATTATGCGCGGCTCGTCAAAAGTGGGTGAAACGGCGACGGCGGTTATGCAAAAAACCAACTTCGGCACGCTCCGCAATCAAGACCGGCAAAACGATATGCAACGCTTTTTGAAGGATTTGCTCAAAATCAAAGCCGAAATTATATGCGAGCAATTTGCGCCGGAATTTTTGCTTTCGTTCTTAAATCCGAATGAGTGCAAAGATACGGATACGGCGCTGAAAGCCGTCAAATTGCTCAAGTCGGATAAATTGCGCTCGATGATTATCGATTTGGAAACGGACGGTTGTTTTGACCTTGAAAAAGATGAACAAAAAACACTCAATGTTTTGAAAAACGTGCACGAAATCATTTCGCAGGCGTTCGGAATTGTTTCGCAACAACCGGCATTGTTACCGCTCTATCGGCAAATGTTGGAAAGTGCGGTTGCCACGATGCCGCGTGCGCGTCAGTTTGATGCGGTGATGGAACAAGCATTCGGCAAAATTGCGCAGGAGTTGAATAAGCCGGATGATGAAAACAAACAACCGCCGCAAAATAACGCGATTTTGGAATTGCAAAAGCAAAAGAACGACCGAGATTTTGCAATCAAAAAAGAGCAAAACGAAATCAAACGCGAAGAACTTAATTTGAAAAAAGCCGAAACTTTGGCTCAACTAACGGAAAAACAATCTTAAAAGGAGGAAAAATAAATGGCATACGATGCAAGAGGAAACTTTGTTCGTGTTCATAATTGGGAACAGGACAGATTAAACAGCATAGAAATTGCGAGCGACCGTCACGACGAAGAAGACGACAATTTTGCCGCCGGACTGAGTCTGTGTGTGGTGCGCGACGGACGGGCGGCGATGACCGGCAACTTAAAGATGGACGGTTACCGTGTTACCGGTATGGGCGCGGGAACGGCCTCAACCGATGCGGTGAATAAAAGTCAGCTTGATACCAAGCAAAACACGATTACCGGCGCGGCAACAACCATTACCGGTTCAAACTTAACCGCAAGTCGTGCGCTTGTATCAAATTCGAACGGCAAGGTGGCGGTTTCGGCGGTAACGGCAACCGAACTCGGATACCTCGACGGCGTGACGAGTGCGATTCAGACGCAACTCAACAACCGTATTACCGCCGCATTCAGCAATGGCGTGAGCGGTTATTGGAAAGACAGCAAAAACAATTTTTTAATCAACAGAGGGCGCGACCAAGTCACGACAAATGTATTTCAAATCACATTTCCCGAACCGTTCAAGTCGACAAATTATTCTTTTGTAGGAATTTCGACCGACAACAGAAGCAGCGGCTATTCTTATGATGCCATTACCGGCGTGACGGACCGGCAAAAAACATACATCAAAATATATTCCTACTACGGAAATACGAACATCGACTGGATTGCGGCAGGTTATTAAAAAAGGAGAAAAATAATGTATAAAAATTGGAAAATATTAAAATCGGAATACGGCGAAAAAGCGGGCGAATATGCAGCGGTTGCCGCGTGGTGCAATAAAAATCAGCAATATACGATTGTTGAAAACGGGGATTATTACGAAGTTTGTCCGATACCGGAACCGACAGCGGCCGAAAAGGCGATGTTTGTGCGCTCAAAACGCGACTATTTTTTGAACGAATATGTCGATAAATATGCGGCAAATCCGTTGCGTTGGGCGGATATGAACGCGCAAAAACAACAGGAAATCATCAACTATCGGCGCTATTTGTTGAATATTCCGCAAAGTGCGGGATTTCCGGATATTGAAGTCAAAACATTTGAGGAGTGGAAAAATGACGGGAACAGTGCAGAATAACATAATTACGGTGCGTCAGGGCGACAGCTTTATGCTCAATTTGGAAATCAAAGACGGATGCGCACCGGTTGATTTGACCGGTGCAACGCTTTTGATGCAGGTGCGCGACAAAGAAAGCGGGAATCTTGTATTTGCGGTGAGCGGCACGGCGGTTGACGCGCTTAACGGCAAAATCGCGCTCATCATTACGCCGGATATGACGGCAACGGCGGCGCTCGGCGATTATGTGACGGATATTCAACTGACCGGCGCCGACGGGAGCGTCAACACGATTTTCCCGTCGGACGTGAATAAAATCGGCACATTTCGAATCACGGCACAAGTGACGGAGGCGTAGATGAATTACGAAATTGAAAGCGTCGATTTGACGGTGAATATTGCGGGCGAGGCGAATATCTCGGCAAACATTGTCGGGGCGCAACCGCTTGCGATAACCGTCGGCAAGGCGGCGGAAATTGATGCGGGGCAGGCCGTGACATATATCGAAAGCGGTAAGGCGGAAGTGCAAACGGCGGTTGCCGCAGGCATTGCGGAAATTCAAGAAGCGGCGGAGAACTCGGCGAATAAAGACTTGTCGAATTTAACGGCAATCGGCGAAGCGCGATTTTCGGAAAAGCAAGATGTTATCGGCGATTTGACCGAAATTCGCAACGGGGCAACGGCGGGCGCAACCGCCGTTCAGCCGGCGAGTTTGGCAACGGTCGCGACTTCAGGCAAATATACCGATTTATCGAATAAGCCGAGTTTGGCAACGGTGGCAACTTCAGGAAGTTACAACGATTTATCGAATAAGCCGAATTTGGCAACGGTGGCAACTTCGGGTAAATACAGCGATTTATCGAATAAACCGAGTTTGGCAACGGTCGCAACTTCAGGAAGTTACAACGACTTGAGCAACAAGCCGAGTTTGTCGGGCTATGCGGCGGATAATGCCGTTGTGCATTTGACGGGCACGGAAACCATCAACGGTGATAAAACTTTCGGCAACACCCCGTATGTAACCAAATCGGGCGCGGGAGTGAGCTTGAAAAACACATCGCAAACCAAAGGCACAGCACCGGTAAGCGAAACTTGGGGCGGCATTTCGTGGGAAGATGTAAACGGCAACACCATGGGGCGTGTGCGCCAAAGATACAATACTTCAAAGGTTAATTATGTCGAGTTTATCGTTTATAAAGCCAACACCGCAAGTGACAGTTCAAGCGCGGTTATGCACTTGGTGTATCCGACTTCGGGCGACGCCTATGCGGATACGCCGCAACTGCAACCGAACGGCGACAACAACCGTAATCTCGGAACATCGTCGTATCGCTGGAAACAGCTTTATGCCGGCACAACGACGATTTCGACCTCGGACGAGCGCGTCAAACAAGGGATAGAAAATGTGCCCGACGAAGTGTTGGACGCGTGGGGCGAAGTCGGATTTTGTCGCTATAAGTTCAACGACGCGGTTGCCCAAAAGGGCATAAACAATGCGCGCTACCACATCGGGTTGGTGGCGCAACGAATTAAGCGCATATTTACCGTGCACGGCCTAAACGCATTTGCTTACGGCCTTATTTGCTATGACGAGTGGGACGGCGGCGACCGTTATGCTTTGCGTTATGAAGAATGTTTGTGCTTAGAAGCGGCATATCAGCGCCGCCGCGCCGACCGCATTGAAGCACGTTTGGCGGCGTTGGAAGCGAGGGTGTAATGGATGTTCTGTATTACATCGGGCGCGGTTCGCATCATCAAAATCGCGAGTTACGATATAGCTTGCGGGCGCTGGAAAAACATTGCAAAGATGTTGACAATGTGTGGGTGGTCGGCAACAAGCCGCCGTTTTTGGCCGACAATGTGAAATATTTGTGGGTTGAGGACAGCGGTGCGTGGTGGCAAAACGCTTATCGCAAAACTATGGCGGCGATTGAAGCGGGCATCTCGGCGGATTTTCTGTTAATGAACGACGATTTTTATATGCTTAAAGATTTTACGGCGGCGCGTTATCCGCATTATCACAAAGGCGATATCGGTGATGCGGCAAAGAATAAATATCAGGAAGTCATCATAAACACGCGGCGGATTTTGGAAAAGCTCGGTAAGCCGTTTAAGCATTACGGTGTGCATTGTCCGATGCGGGTCAACGCGGCAAAATATAAAGAATTGGCGCGGTTTTATCAAGATGAAAATCAGCCGGTCAGCGCCCGTTGTTTATACGGTAATTTGTTCTGCAAAGGTAAGCAGGTTAAAGATAACAAAGGTGCGGCGCTCAAAGACAGTGCGACCGGCTGTTATTCGTCACAAGACTGGGCCGGCGATGCGCTCAAACAACTGCAGGAACTTTATCCGACGCCGAGCAAATGGGAAAAAGATGATGCGTGAGCAAGGGGGTAAAAATGGATTGGTTGCAATTTTTACAAATAATCTGTGTGCCGGCCTTTGGCTGGCTTTTTTATAAGCTTGGCGAAACGCGCAAAGAACTCAACGATTTTAAGGTTGAAGTTGCCAAAGAGAGCGTTTTGTATGCCCAGCGCTATGCCCTCAAAGAGGATATTCAGCGTATGGAAAGCAAACTCGATGATTTGCGTGATTTGATTATTGATGAAATGAAGAAAAAAACAAAAAGGAGTGCTTAAAGATGTCTGATTTGGATATTTTGGCGCGCACCATTTACGGCGAGGCCCGAGGCGAAGGCGCGGAAGGTATGGAAGCGGTGGCATGCGTTGTGATGAATCGCTACCGTTCGCACAAATGGTATTGCGGCTATACTTGGATGAATGGGATGAAAGTTCCGAGCGTGGCACAAACTTGCCTCAAGCGCTTTCAATTCAGTTGTTGGAACAAGAATGACCCGAACCTTGATAAAGTGCTGAAAGTAACGGCGCACGATAAGCAGTTTCAAGAATGTTTGCTGATTGCCGAACGTGCGCTTTCGGGCGAGCTCAAAGATTTTACGCACGGTGCGACTTATTATCACACGCGTGATGTCAAGCCGTATTGGGCTAAGAAAAAATCGCCGTGCTACGAAGTCGGAAATCATCTGTTTTATCGGGAGGAAAAAGATGGGTAAAAAGAAGCATTATCAATTTTGGCGCTGGCTGATTTTGACGGTTGTGCGCATCAAAAAACTCTACGCGCTGGCATGGGGTATTGTGATTTTGCTGATTCTTGCCTGCCTCAAAACAGATGTGGTGCGTCTGTTCGGGAGTTTGCTGCCATGAAAACGATTGTGCTGACGGGCGGTGTTGTGATTTTGGCGGCGTTGGGCGGTTACTTATACGGCAAAAGTCAGGTCAAAACGCAGATTATCGAAAAAGAAGTGGAGGTTATCAAATATGTGGCGCAAAAAAGGGCTAAGATTCAGGCAAAGCCGAATGCTTCTCGCACTGAGCTTATTGAGCTCATGCGCAAGGGCGAATTGTGAGCCGTTGATTTTGCCGCAATTTCCGCATGCCGGCATCAAGGTTGCCGACGAGGTGGAAAGTTTGAGCGTTGAGGAATTCCCGAACCTTTGGGAGTGGTTGGCGCGGCTCAACAAATTGCGGCAGGAATTGGAAGAATAATACAAAAACAGGAGGCAAAATGGCAAAAAAGAAAATGACGGCGGCGTATTCGTTTGCCGAAAGTTTTGAAATGCTGAACAAATTGCAACAAATGGCGATTGATGAAGGCAACATCAGTTTGGCACTCAAGGCCGAAGAGCTGAAATGCAAAATCGCCGCGTTGCAGGCAGATAAGGAAAATCATTTAACAAACGAAAATTTAACCGGTATTTTGGTGGATTTTATCAATGAAGAACAAAGTAATAGCAAAAATTCCGAAAGTATTCGCGCCGCTGATAAAGCAAAAGAAAAGGTATAAACTCTATTATGGCGGCAGGGCCGGCGGCAAGAGTTACGCCTTTGCCGACAGCTTACTTTTCTTAGGGCGGATGAAAAAATTGCGGATAGCGTGTATGCGCGAAATTCAAGACAGTATTAAGGACTCGGTGCACAAACTTTTGAGCGACCGTATCGCGTTTTATAATTTGACCGATTACAAGGTTACGGAAACGCAGATTATCAACAAAATCACCGGCACGAGTTTTATTTTTAAGGGGCTGCAGGCGCAGAGTATCGGCAACATCAA
The DNA here is from genome assembly GCA_017543835.1 of Alphaproteobacteria bacterium. Taxonomy (GTDB): domain Bacteria; phylum Pseudomonadota; class Alphaproteobacteria; order RF32; family CAG-239; genus RUG410. Next base: position 10,684 of record JAFYFJ010000035.1, read on the forward strand.
ATCGCTCGAAGGTGTCGATATCGTGTGGCTTGAGGAGGCGCAGAAAATCAGCAAAAAAAGCTGGGAAATTTTGGACCCGACCATCCGCAAAACCGGCTCGGAAATCTGGATTTCGATGAACCGCGAAGAAGAAAACGACCCGGTGTGGAAGGCGGTGGCGGCGCATCCCGATGAGCGCACGTTGGTGGTTAAAGTGAACTATATTGATAATCCTTTCTGCCCAGAGGAAATGAAATACTTGGCCGAAAAATGTCGGCAGGAAAATCCCGACGAGTTTGAGCATATTTGGCTCGGTGCGCCGGTTGCGGCCGGTAGTCAGAAATTAATAAGCTACAAATTTGCGCACGCGGCAACGCAAACCTCATTAATGAGTTCGTCCTCGCCGCTCATCATCGGGCTTGATGTGGCGCGTTTTGGTGACGACAAGACGGTGTTTTGTTTCAGAAAGGGGCGGTGGTGTATGGATTTTAAGTGCTTTGCGCAGTTTGATAATGTGGCGGTGGCAAATCAGGCAACGCATTATATTCGTGATTTTAAGCCGGCGCGCGTGTTTATTGATGCCGGCGGTGTCGGTGGCGGTGTGGTCGATATTTTGCACGACCGCGGGTTCAAAAAAATCGTGCGCGCCGTCATGTTCGGTTCCAAAGCCATCAATGACGACCGCTACCACAATCGCCGTGCGGAAATGTGGGATGAACTGCGGCAATGGCTGACTTCTGAGCCGGCGGTAAAGATGCCGAATGATGACAATTTGTGCGCCGAGATGTGTGCTGTCAACAAAAAATACGACAGCCGCGGGCGCTTGCAACTCGAAGAAAAAGACGAAATCAAAAAACGCCTCGGGCGCTCGCCGGATATGGCGGACGCCTTGGCGCTGACTTTTGCCGAGCCGGTGTATGACTGCGGCGAGGCGCAATATACGGGCTTGAAGGAAAACAGTATCGAAAATTTGTTCCGCGTCGATGCCAAAAACAGCAAAAACAATTCGTGGTAGGGTTAGAAAATGACTTATATTTCAAAACAATTCGCGGAAGAAGTGATTCTTCCGGACGGGTCTGTCGCATCGTCGGTCGCAGATGTCGATAAGTATTTACGCACAAGCGGTTTGGCGCGTGCCAGCGACTATTCGCCCGAATATATCAACAATGTTCGGGCACAAAACGAAAAACGGCGGCAAGAAGAACTTTTTGCCGATTTTTTATACAATTACAAAAGGATGATATGGAAATGAGTGAATTACGAGAAGTGATTGAACGTCAGTTCAAGGCGCACGGACTATTGTCCGACGCCGAAAATGAAAACCTTTCTCCCGAAACACCGGTGGCCGAGGCAGTTGCATCTTCAACAGAAGAAAAGACTGCTTGCACCCCGCCGGAATATCCGGAGGAATTTGCGTCCGAATTTAAGAACCTGCCGCAAAAATGGCAGGATTTTTTATGCGAACGCGAAGCCGAAAATAAGAAGCAAATTACGGAATATCAAGCCAAACTTGATGCCTATAACGTTGTGGAAACTCTGTTCGGTAATCGCCGCGACCGGTTGGCTCAAAAGGGTATCAAAACCTTCAGCCAATGGTTGCAGGGGTTAGCGTGGCTCGACGCGGAAATGGATGCACGTCCGGCCGAAACGTTGGCCGCCATCGCCGTTGTCTATGGGGTTGATTTGCGTGCGGCGCAACAGGCACAACCGGCGATAAATCCGGCAATTATGGCGCGTGTTTGCCAACTTGAACGTAACTACAACGATTTGACCTCTTATCTTCGCGAAATGCAAAATCGCAATTTTAACAACACCTTAAACGCGTTTGGTCGGCAAACCGACCGCGAGGGTAATTTGTTGCACCCGCATTTTGAACAGGTAAAGGCAAGTATTTGCGATTTGCTTAAATCCGGCGCGGTTGCGGATATTGAGGCGGCGTATCAAAGTGCCTTATGGCTCAATCCGTCGGTCAGAAAGGAATTGGTGCAAAAACAAATCGATTCCGAAGCAAAGGCGGCAGAAACAGCAAAAAAGGCCGTTTTTGCACTCAAGGGAAAAGCCGAAAAACCCGAGCGTGAGTTAACCTTGCGGGAAACAATCGCTAAAAATATGGCAAAATATGTGGATTAACATTTTAAGAAAAGGATAAAAATATGACTTTAAAATACAATGATATGCTGACGCATACTTTGGAAGAGCGCACCGGCAATTTGCATGATAATATGTCTAAAAACAGCGCTGTTTTGAATCGCTTAAAGCAAAAAGGCAAAATGAAGCAGATTTCCGGCGGTACCAAAATTTTGGAAGAACTGGAATACGGCGAAGGCGATATGGTGTGGTATTCGGGTTACGATACCATCACCTATCAGCAAAAACAGCTCTTTACGGCGGCGGAATATGCCCTCAAATTGTGCGCGGTTCCGGTGGCAATTTCCGGTGAAGAACTCTTGATGAACAGCGGTCCGGAGCAAATTATGGACTTGTTTGAAAAACGCGTCAACAACGCCGAAAAAACGTTGATTAAAAAGATGTCGGCGGCAGTCTACGGCGACGGCACCGGCTCGTCGGGTAAAGAAATCGGCGGTTTGGCACTTTTGGTGGCCGACGACCCGACAACCGGCACGGTGGGTGCCATCAATCGTGCCGAACTCGGCAACGAATTCTGGCGCAATCAGGTAACAAGTGCGGAAATCACCAAAGATAACATTTTGCAAAAAATGAACGAACTTTATCTGAAGTGTTCGCGCGGCAGCGACAAGCCGGATTTGATTGTCGGCGATGATTCGTTATACACGCTTTATGATTCGACCTTGATGGATTTGCAACGTTTTTGCGATTCCAAAGTGGCGGACGGCGGCTTTTTGAGCTTGAAGTTTAAGGGCGCCGATGTGATTTATGACGGCGGACAGGGCGGTAATTGTCCGAGCAATCACATGTATTTCTTGAACACCGACTACATTTATCTGCGCACCCATCGTGACCGCGATATGAAGGTTATCGGCGGCGACAGAACGGCCGTTAACCAAGATGCGCTCTATCGTATTATCGGCTGGGCCGGCAATATGACGATGAGCAACGCGGCTTTGCAAGGTGTGTTGATTAACACCGCATCAAGCGGCAGTGATTCGGCAAGCAGCTAAATTTAAATACGGCGTTTTCGGGCGGAAAAGGGCGGGTAATATCCGTCCTTTTCCGTTTGGGCGGACAGACAACGGAAAGGATAGAAAATGGATATGGATTTTGCATTGTTTCGTCAGGCGGCGGACAATATCAACGACGAGCGCAACGTGCGTGCGCGTTTTTACGATAAAGCGGTGAAAACCGAACAAACAACGGCCGGCGGTTTGCCGGTATTTAAAAATGTAACATACATTGAAATCCGGCTCAAAGATAACAATACCGAAGTATTTAATCAGCCGGCAACCTCAGAAAAAATCAAGCGCTTCCCGCGTGAATACGAAATATATCTGGCGGCCAAAAAGCAAGTGGCAGAAGGCACGCCGCTTGAGCAGTTTGCATTTTTGTCGGCGGCCGAGTTGGAAACCTGCCGCAGTCGCGGTGTGTTTACGGTCGAGGCGTTGGCCGCATTAAGTGCGGAAAAAGTGCAAAGCTTATGTCTGCAAAATGAACATCGGTTGGCAAATTTGTTTTTGCAGCAAGCACATAACAACAAAGCGGTTGCGGACTTTGCCGAGCGCGAAAACGAATATAAAGCGCAAATCGAAAAATTAAACAAAAGAATCGAGATTCTGCAACAACAAATTGAAAAATCAAAACAAAGGCAAAAACATCATAAAAAAGGAGAATGAGCATGAAAACAATTTTGGAAATATGCCGCGAAGTCGCGGATTTGGCCGCAGTCAAACGCCCGAATGATTTATTCAACGGTTCGGGACAGCAAGACAGCATTTTTTTGAGCGTGGCAAAGTCGTCGCTCGATAGCTTGTTGCGTTACGGTGATTGGCAGGAACTGACTAAAGAAACGTGGTTTCAAACGGTTGCCGGCAAAAAGCAATATCGCATAAGCGAAATCGTCCCCGATTTTTATTGTTTGTTGCCGTGCACGATTTATATCAAAGATTCGCACGAGTGCATTATCGGTGCGGTTACGTCGCTACAATGGATGAAGGAAAAATATTTTTGCGACGGCGGCACGGATATCAAATTCAAAATTCAAAATGGTTGCTTTGTGTTTTTGAGCGAGCCGCCGTGTAATATGAAAATCGTATTTCAATATCGCTCGAACAATATTGTTTGGGACTTCAATACATTTGAAGAAAAAAACGTGCTGAGTGCCAATACCGATGTGCCGATTTTTGATGAGTATGTGGTAAAACTCGATATTTTGTGGCGCTGGCTCAAACGCAACGGCTTGGATTACAGCGAAGAATACAACGAATATCTGCGCGAGCTGAAAAAGCGCTTCGGCACCGAATTGGCGCCGAAAGATATTTGTCTGGCGCAAAATATCAATACTGAAGAAGGAGTGATAATCAATGCGGTTAAAGTTAGCTAATCGGGTAAATAAGTCTTTTTGCGTGACGGTTTCGGCGCCGATTAAGGGACTTAATCAACGCGACAACATATCGGATATGGAGCCGGAATATGCCGTTACGATGGATAATTATTTGCCGTCGGATACCAAAGTTTGTTTGCGCAAGGGGTATATTTTGCATGCAAAACTTAATGCCGCCGTTTCGACTTTAGCGACATACAGCGGGACTTCCGGTGTGCAATTATTGGCGGTGGCAAATCATAAAGTATGGAATATTTCGTCAGGTCCGAATGCTTATGAGGTGCTTTCGAGCGGAATTACCAACGATGCTTTCCGCACCGCGCAATACAAAGACCGGCTGTTTTTTGTAAACGGAACCGATACGCCGAAAGTATATACCTACGGCGGTTCGGAAACGATGGGTAACTGGTCTTTTTCGGCAACGGGCTTGGATGCAACGCACATTGTCAATGTGGGCGTTTCCAAACAACGTCTGTGGTTTGTTGAAAAAAATTCGCTTAAAGTGTGGTATCCGCAGACGGCGGGCAATGTTTCCGGCACACTCAAAAGTTTTGATTTTGCGCAAATTTGCCGTTACGGCGGGCATTTGGTGGCGGTGGCGGCGTGGACTCAAGACGGCGGGCAGGGAATTGATGACTTGACGGTGTTCATTACTTCGGAAGGCGAAGTTTTGGTATATTCCGGCTCCGATATTGAAGATGCGGACAGCTGGAGTTTGCGCGGTTCGTATAAAATCAGCCGGCCGATAGGATGGCGCTGTTTATTGCAATATCAGGGCGATTTGGTGGTCATTACCGAAGACGGTTATTTGCCGCTTTCAAAGGCCTTGCCGCTCGATAAAGCCAATGTGGCACAGGTTGCGTTCAGCGATGCGATACGCGGCTTGGTCTTGAGTCGCACGCAAAGCTACGCCTCATATTTCGGTTGGCAGGGCATTATTTACAGCCGCGGCGGCTTTGCGCTGTTTAATGTTCCGGTTGCCAACAATTTTGAGCAACACGTCATAAACTTAAACACGGGCGCATGGTGCCGATTTACCGGAATCCGCGCATTTTGTTGGGAGCAGTTTGATAAGCGGCTGTATTTCGGCTCTGACGACGGCGTTTATTTGTTTGACGAAGGGCATTCCGATGCCGGCGCGGCAATTTCCGGCGTGGTGGAACAGGCCTACAACAATTTGGGCACCGAGCGTTTGAAACGTATTCAACTCTTAAACCCGCGCACAAAATCGGTATCGCCGTATAATTTGGTGATTTACACCAATATGGATATGGAAGAACAAAATATCGATTATGAGGAAAGCATCGGTTTTATCGGTCAAACATTGTGGGGTGTTGCGCAATGGTCGTGCACCGGCATATCCGTCGGCACCTGTTGGGGCAACGCCGGAAAATCGGCATTGCGCAGTCAATGGATAGCCAATTCCGCCACCGGTTACAAAGCCGGCATTGTGTTCAAAACCAAAACCGCCGGCAATGCAATTGAGTGGTATGAAACCGCCGTGCGTTTTGAAACGGGGGACGGCGTTTTATGAGTTATGAAATTCTGCCGGACTTGAGTGACAGGGTTGCCGAGTGGGTATGTCGGGGACTGGGCTTTGTCAATGTTTGGCACGGCAACAATTTGACCTATGGCTTTGTTTATGACGGCAAGCTGGTCGGCGGGCTGATTTTTCATGATTTGCAACGGCATAAAGAAGTGTGGTGGACGGTTTATTCCACCGACAAGCATTGGTGTAATCGCACCATGTTGCGGCAAGTGTTTCAAATGGCATTTGTCACCATGGACTGCAAACGCATCAATATTTTAGTGAACAAAAGCAATCGGCGCAGTTTTGATTTTGTGCGGCGGCTCGGCTTTGTGCAAGAGGGTTTGCTCCGTCGCTACGACGACAACGGCGAAGATTGTTATTTTTTAGGGATGCTCCGCGAGGAGTGTCCGTGGTTAAACAAACAAAAAGGAGAATATAAATGAGTAAATCCATCGGAAAAATATTCGGCACCGGTTCAACCGGAACATACGGATATGAAAACAATTACACAAATTATTTGCAAAATTACAACACGGCAAATTACGACAATACGTTGAACAATATGACATCGGCGGCGCTCAATATGAGCCAAAATCTCGGAACGTTGCCGGCGTATCAGTTTAGCGTAATGCCTTCGGATACGGCACGTCAAGAGGCAGAATCTGCGACTTTTCAGTCGTATGTTGACCGTCTGACGCCGCAATATCAACAGCAAACGGCAGATATGCAAACGCGGCTCATCAATCAGGGCATACCGGTCGGTAGCGAGGCCTACGAGCGCGCGATGGGCGATTTGCAAAGTGCGCAAAATGCGGCGCTGAATCAGGCGGCATATCAAAGTGTGTTGAACGGGCAAAACGCATATTCGCAATCGCTTGCCGACAGTATTAATACGGCGCAATTTAACAATACGGCGCAACAGAGTTATATCGACCAGATTCTGTCGTTGTTGACGGGCTCTGTTTCCGGCTACAACAATCAGGCGAATTTGTATGATACACAACGCGGAATTGCCGCCCGTCAGGCCGAAGCTCAACAGTCGGGCTGGAATAATATGCTCGGTCTTATAAATGCAGGAGCAAATCTAGGAAGTAAGGCGGCAAGTGCATATGCTCCATACTATTTAGCTTCGCAATTAAAAAATAAACAAAATTCATAATACTTATAACCGGCAACCGCACGACAAAAAACGTGCGGTTGCTTTTTTTTATAACATTTTGCAAAGGAAAAGAAAATGACTAATTTTAATAAAGATAATAATGATAAAGAATATTTGTATCACCGCGTTCCGAATGAAACGACACGTCAGACAGTCGAGCGCAACTATTATAAATATGTAGAACCAAAATTGCAGATGGATTACACAGAACTTGCGCAATTTATTGAAAATACACAAAATAATAAAAATTTAATACCGCCACATACGACAGAATATAGTATTCAAGATGATAAAAACTATGCATGGGAAGCACCGCGACAAAATTATATGGGCTTGGAACAACAATCAAAACATTCTATATGGGATGGTGTTCCAACAGCATTAGCAACAGGTTCTTTAGGAGGTGTTGTTGTTGGAGTAGAACGGGGATTAAATAATCTAACAGATGGAGCGTATGGTAATCTTATTGATAATCTAACATCTAACTCTTATACTAATCGGCAAAATATGCTTCAAAACCAAGCAAATCAAGCAGGAGTTGGATATGCAAATAGAATAGCAAATTCTGCTATTGATATAAGTACAATTGCTTTAAGAGATTTACTCGGAATAAAATATGGGGGAAAAATAGCGAAGAAAGTTCTAAAATAATTTTTGAAAAATTCTTGACTTTTACTGAGTGTATTATAAAATATATATTCAGTAAAAGTTGAGGATATTTTTAATGAGTAAGTTAAAAAAATGGTATAATGATGCCATAAGTTACACTAAAGAAGAAATCGGAAAGCCGCTTGTCTTAATAGGAAAAATTTGCTATCGCCTAGTATTCGGATCGGAAAAAGTAACGCCGATATATTCAACTCAAGGAACACTCAGCCGCGGGGAATTTCTGATTGTGGTCTTACTTTTATCAACACTGTTTAGGTGTGTCAGATGGCTTAACTTTCCTTTAGTTACATACTGTGCAGGTTTGTTATTGTTTTTAGGCTTATTAACGACAATACAAAAACGCTGTCGGGATTTTGGAAGTAAGGGGACATTATGGATATTGATTTTAACCGTTATAATGTTTCTGAATTATGCAAGGTATTTTATTGTTAATGCCAATACAGATGAGTTTTGGTCATATTTTGCTAAAGCAGATGGTATATTAACAATAATTTTGTTATTTTTATTTTTTATACCGAGCAAATCTGAGCCGGATATGAAATTGCGTAGTCCGTTATTGAAGTATCCACTGTTATACATGGTAATATGTGTAGGATTAGCAATTGCTTTAACCTTAATAGTTAATCATTATTTTTTACCTTAATCCATTTCAAAAAATAACAAATCCATGCATATTGTAAAGAATTTAGATATTGATACTAATAAGTGGAGAAAAAAATGAAGAAATATTTAGGCATAATAATCAAATACTTATTATTGCTGATTGTCAGTTTGTTCGTGTTTTATGTTTTGATACAACCAATCTCTTTATATCTTTAATATTTTCTGTAAACCGGCAGCCGCACGACAAAAAACGTGCGGTTGCTTTTTTTATAACATTTTGCAAAGGAAAAGAAAATGAACACGACAAATAATCACAAAGGAGGAAAATATGGACTTATGGGATGAAATAAAAAAGTTGCAGGGCTATCAATCCGGCAACGGCAGGGTGGACAGTTATGGCGTTGACCATAGCGGTTTCAGCACCCGTGATGAATTGGAGTATCAAAGCGCACGGCTGGCAAGAGAAAATTTACTGGCGGAGAATTTCAGCAAACAAGGAATTGCGGAAGAAAATTATCCGCAACTCGGCACAAACTTTTGGGGCGGAACGCCGGAAAACAACTACGGCTTCGGCACCTCAAACATTAAGCAAAATATTGAAAATATGACGAATGGGCTGAATAATACCGGCGCAAATAACGGGCAAGTCACTACAAATTCCGACTATACGGTCAACACCGAAAGTTTGGTCGGCAAACCCAGCAGTTATTTTCAGAATAACAACACAAGCAATGCTTTTGGAATAAATCAGAGTTCGAACGCAACACCGGCACTCCAAAATCAAACATCTGCACAACTACCGAATAACAGTCAGCAACAATTACGGATGCCGAAAGGTTCGGAACAACAAATAACTATGCCAAAACCGCAACAGCCGACAACTTGGGATAAGTTTAAGGATTGGGCAGAAAATACCGGAGACGCAATGCAAGCTGGGGCCGTAGGTTATACCACTGGCGCAACATTAGGTAATTTTGACGAAGGGATGGGGTTAGCTACGGAAGCGGTAACCTTAAACTCAAATAACTATACTATAGGGCGAGATGCAACGAGACAATTACAAAAAGAATTGAAACAGCGCCATCCGTATATTTACGATGGTGCCGAATTTATCGGCACAATGACTACTCCGATGCATTTGGCAAAAGAGACCTCTTTTGCCAATAAAGCCCTTAATGCTTTTACAGATACATTGAGTGCCTCAGCCGGATATGCCGAAAACTGGAATGATTTTATAACCAATCTAGCGGTAAATGGAATTGCTAATGGAATAGGCTTAAAAGCTGAACAATTACCTATGTTTAGAGCTATCGGTAGTAATCTAGGTAGATGGATGGCTAAGAATGGTTCTAAATTTATTAAGCAGGGAATAAATTCTTCTGCTGACAAATTGAAAAATGTGTATTATAAGGAAGATGAGGATGAAAAAAAATACTACTAAAAGAAGCAAATATTAAAAGGAATAAGATATGGGAAAGAGGGTGATAATCACTTGGATAAAGAAAACATTATTAAAAATTGTATACTGGAGTGTATCTTTGTTAATTTTTTTTAATGCTATGATTATTTTAAATTTACATTTGGTTGTCCCCTTTTTTCCTATTCTATTCTTATTTAATTTCTGTTTTTGGTTGGGGCATCCGATGTTTGTAAAGCTCGTCTTAAAACAAAAATGGTATGAATGCGCAAAAGACGACTATTTAGCATTAAAATATATTTTAATACCAAGTTTAATAATGGAACTAGTTGTAATAATTTACTATTACGATGAAATTATGCTTATGTCATAATTTAATATGTTTTATAAACAACTCGGCACTAACTTTTGGGGCGGCTCGCCGGAAAACAATTACGGCTTCGGCACTTCATACATAAGTGGCAATATTGAAAATGTTACAAATCAGTTGAATAATAACGCAAATAACGGGCAAGTCTTTGCAAATTCCGACTACACGGTCAACACTGAAAGTTTAATCGGCAAGCCGTTTCAGGCGTTACCCGATTAAATAATTTTTATGGAAAAGGAAGCGGATAGGGTTCTTTCATCTCTTCCGCTTCCTTGTGTTCCAGACCGTTCATCTCCTCATATAAATATACATCACCCATATACATCCACGAATCAAGCGGATTCATTAAATAACTCTCGCGAATTAAAACCACAAAATGAAAAATCATATTATAGTATTGCTGCATTTGCTTTTTTAATTTCTTCTCATCATCGGTTATTGTTTTTAAAAATTCTAAGGTTGTTTGCGTTAAATTATTAAGATGATAAATAACATTTCTGCGGCTTTCAATATTGCAAATTTTTAAAATATCTTGCTTTAAGCATATCGGAACATCGGTTATTTTATCATTAAGCGGGCAGTTAATCTTATCCGGCTCAGGAAGTGCAAAATCTTTGTTTTCGGTCAGCGCATAATAGATAAAACTTTGGTATCGATACATTAATTCAGATTGCTCTGTATAAATAGTCCAATATCCTTTATAATAAAGCAAGGCATCCAAGAATTCTTCCGCTTGGGTTTTAGCTTTTTCGTATAATTCAAATTGTTGCGGCGTGCTGTGTTGTTTGATTTTATCGGAAAAACACCATATAACCCTACCGGCATTATGTTGGTCGGCAAAAACTTCCCCCAATGTTCTTTCAAACCTTTCCATTGGCATAATCATATCTTCACATTTGCCATACATCTCGTCAATTTTTTCAGGTGTAAATGTTTGAGAATATCCTGCCTGTGCTTTCGCGGCAAATGCTAAAAATAGTCCCAAAATCAAAGCAATTTTTTTCATTTTATACCCCTTTTGATTGTTTTAAGAATAAAATTAGCGCATAAAAAGTCAAGCAAAAAATAATACTTGAATAATGCCGTTGCATAAGGTAGAGTATATAAAAAATATCAATCATTAAGAGATTAACATGAATCAATATTTTAAGTATATTCTACCTCTTTTATGCGTTGTGCTTGGCGGCATAGCGTTTGTGTCGGTTTTTAACAATCGCAAAATGCCGACCAAAGCAGAATTTTATACCAAGCATCATATTGCAAACAACACTCTTATGCCGGCTTCTTTTGATGTAAAAGAATGTCGGCGCGCGTTGATGGAAATATATCGCGAGCGCTATAAAGATAATGTCGAACTTGCACAGTATGAGGTTGAAGAATTTATTGCTCTATTGGAACGAGATATGATTCCGCCGGAGCAATATGAGGGTTTTTATTCACCACAACCTAAAGTCCAATTTTATAATGCAGTATATAAAGATAATTTGCTGAGATTGGGATTGTCGCTACAAGATATCAGGGATTTGAATTTGATTGTGATCGATGAAATGGTTCAAGAATGGCACATGAATATGACCATACAACAACTGGAACAAGAAGGTTTTTATACAATAGCAGATACGGCTCAATTAGTGGCAAAAGTCGGGGATAATATTTATCTGACGGGATTTTATACCGATTGCGGCACATCGGGGTGCTCTGTTAATATCATGGTTAAAGAAAAAGGAATGTGGCATTCCAAAAAATCGAATATTTTGTTTGATTTTTGCATAGCAGACGAACATAAGGCGGTATACGAATGTGACCTTTACGGCGGAGATAACGATTTGTGGCATTATGTTGCAGATTATGCTCCGCTAAAGGATTTATCGGATAAATATTACGAGGTTTGGAACGATTATGTGCGGCAATATTTACAAACAAATAGTGATGCAATAAAATAGGCAAAAGACTTAACAATCACTTTATATCTTTAATATTTTCTGTAATAGGCAACCGTGCGTTTTTTGAGCACTTCGGTGTTCTGTCTTTATTTGTCTTCCGCTATGGCTTTGCGCCACATTTTGCGTTTGTGGCTGAAATCTTCAAGCGCGGCGGTCAAAATTGCGCCCGAAAGCACGACGGTCCACCACAAATACATCCATACCAGCAAAATCGGAACTGCCGCCAACGCCCCGTAAATTGTTTTGTATGTAACGTTCAGCGCCAAAAAGCATTCAAAGCCGATACGCAAGATAAACATTGCCACCGATGCAAACAGCGCGCCGGAAAATGCGCTCTTATACCGCACTTTTTTATTCGGCACCAAAACATACGCAAACATCAGACACAACAGCGTCGGCAAGTGCGGCAAAATATATGCCGCAAACCAGTTGTAGCCGATAATATTTTCCGGATTGAGATAGCGGATAGTGAACAAATAACCTTTGAGATACAGCGCCGAACCGATTAAGAGCGGACACACAATGATGATAAATGCATAGCCGTAGATTTTGGTGGTGAGTTTGCGCCCGCGCCGAATTTGAAAAATAAAATTAAAACTGTCTTCAATGGTGGAGAGCATAAACACCGCGGTTAGTGCAATACCGCCTAAGCCGATGGTTGTCAGCTTGCCCGCCGCACCGATAAACTCGGTCACATAATTTTGCACATTTTGAATCATATCCGGCATAACATAGCGAATAAGCATCTCTTGCACTTGCGCGCGCATATCGGCAAACATCGGAAAAAATGCAAACACAGCCAACACCACGGCCATAAACGGCACAACCGCCAAAAGTGTGGTATAACTCAACGCCGCCGCCGAGCGCAAAATCATGGCATTTTGCACGCGGTTAAACAGATATTTTGCAAATAACCATACAATTTTTTTACGTTTTTCAAAGATTTGCCATTTGAACATCGCACAACTCTCAAAAAAAGATTTACAAATGAGATAATTTCTGTATAAGTATCTCAACGGTAACTTAATATAGAACCAAATAACTTAAAAAAAGGATAAGAACTATGGCAGAACTGCTTATGGCCGGTAAAAAAGGCATCATAATGGGATTGGCTAATGATAAGTCGATTGCTTGGGGCGTGGCGCAGGCATTGAACGAACACGGCGCGCAAATTGCGATTTCATATCAAAATGAAATGCTTGAAAAACGCGTGCGTCCGCTGGCCGAACAACTGAATAATCCGTTGCTGATTAAATGCGATGTTTCCGACAGTGCATCGGTTGAAAATTGCTTTAAAGAGCTTGGTGAAAAATGGGGCAAAATCGACTTTGTCGTTCATGCGATTGCCTTTTCCGACAAAGACCAACTGCGCGGGCGCACGATTGATACAACACTCGATAATTTTTTGAACAC
>JAFYFJ010000036.1 GCA_017543835.1 Alphaproteobacteria bacterium
CTCGGCAATATCACTCTTTATCGAACCGTCGGAACGAATAGTTGCAAACTTTTTGCCGCTTGCATCGCTCAATTTGTCTCCCGGCTTAAGCATACCGCGCTCAATAACCGCACCAAACGGAATCCGCGGCATTTTCTTTTTGACGGTGTATTCCATCGCGCAATCCGGCATCGGCACCACTTGGTCGATACGCTTTTGCGCACCGGCGACATAGTTGGCATCACGCTCGATACCGATAAAATGACGGCCGAGTTTTTTAGCCACCGCACCGGTTGTTCCGGTTCCGAAAAACGGGTCCAACACCACATCATTCGGCTTTGAAGACGCGAGCAAAACGCGATACAGCAACGCTTCCGGTTTTTGCGTCGGATGCAATTTTTCGCCGTCGTCGTTTTTCAGACGTTCTTTGCCCGTGCAAATCGGAATTTCCCAAATACTGCGCATTTGCGTTTCGTCATTGAGCGCTTTCATTGCCTCATAATTAAAGGTATATTTCGCCTTCGGATTTTTAACCGCCCAAATCATCGTTTCGTGCGCATTGGTAAAGCGCGTGCCCTTAAAATTCGGCATCGGGTTGGTTTTATTCCACACCACATCGTTCAAAATCCAAAAGCCCAAATTCTGCAAAATATAGCCGACACGAAAAATGTTGTGATACGAGCCGATAACCCAAATCGCGCCATCTTCTTTTAACACACGCTTAGCCGCGGTCAGCCATTGTTTTGTATATTCATCGTATGCCGCCAAACTCTCAAAGCTGTCCCATTCTTCCGTAACACCGTTGACCACGCTGTTATCCGGGCGCAACAAAGTATCGCCGAGTTGCATATTATACGGCGGGTCGGCAAAAATCATATCTACCGAATTTTCCGGCAGTTTATTCATTACTTCAATGCTGTCCGCATTGATTATTTTATCTAAAACTTCGTTTATTTTCATTCTGTTCTATCCGTTTCTTAATTACAAAGATAAAGTTATAAAGTTATAATTTTATTAAAATAATTAAATAAAAATACGCTTTAAAAATTTATATCTGTAATTATCGGAATCGCCCGAAATCACGGATATTTCTACTTCAATAATTCTCTCAGTTCTTTTTCTTTGGAGCTTACCAAAAGCAATTCGGAACTCGCGATATCGCCGGCATCAAGTCGTCTTTTTTGCAATTCAATCATATCCATGGCGATTTCATCTTCCATATCCGAGCAAAGCTCGATGGTTGTTTTGGCATCGCGACGCGTTTCCAAAACTTGCAACAAATAGGTCAGCCGTTGCTGCACATAAAAGAAACGGTTGGCGTCCCAATAATTATAATGGAACCACAAACGTTGTTTCCAATTCAGCGCGGCATCAGGCAACACCGTCAGATACGGCACGGCCAGCTCTTTATCAAAGCCGAGTTCTTTATACTTCGGCCACAACCGCAAAAAGTCATTAACTTCGGCGGCCTTCAGATTTGTGCTGTATGCCGCACGTTTATGCGCCATAATGTTATCGTAACGTTCAAACGGATTATACGAAACCTGACAGCGACAGACGGCAAAAATCAGAACCAGTCCCAACACCAAAAACATTTTGCGTCGTAATTCTTCTTTTACCATACCAATGTCTCCGTCACATAATCGACATTTAACCCGTAAGCCGCCGACAAATCGTTCAAACGTTTTTCAATGTTGTCGGAAAGTTGATGCACGCCGTTGCCGACAAGCAATGTTTTGGCCCCAAAGGTATTGCCCATACGCATATCGGTTGCCATATCATCGCCGACAACCAAACAACGTCGCGCCCAAAAGCCCTGCATACCTTCGGCCAAATAGCCGGCAATGCGCGCGTCCGGCTTACCGATTGGGATAACCTTTCCGCCCATCATCGCATATTGCTCGGCAATCGCGCCGATACTCTCGGTCACACCGTTTGCGCCGACACACGAGGTATTGTTGCCGATACACAAAAACGGCAGTTGCAAATGCAACGCCTGTTCCAACAGCGGCATTACTTCCGCCGTATTAATCCCCGCATTTGTGCTTTCGGCCAAAACAAAATCCGCCAACACCATACTGTCGGCAACGCTATAATCCAGACCGGCCGCGGCTTTTGACTCACCGCCGTCCAAATTAAAATACGAACGACCTAATTCTTGTGTATTCTTCAAATAAAAATGTGCAATTTCGCCGGCCGTAATCATGGCATAAAAAATATTCATCGGCACATCTTTTTGCTTCAAATCATAATACAAATCGCGCACCCGCATTCCCGTATTGGAAGCGAGCGCCACTTTTTTGCCGCTTTGATATAGCTTTATCAGCGTATGCACCGCCGTTTCGTCTGTCTGTTCACCGCGCATAAAAACACCGTTGACTCCGCAAATAACCGAGTCAAATTCATCTTTGATACGCGACAAATACTTCAGTTTCTGTGTCATTTTCCTGCCGTTGCAACATTATTCGCAACAGTCAGTTTATCGTCAATTGGTAAAAATTTAGATAAGATTTTGCGGTGTTGTAAAATTATTTACCTGTTGCATAAAAATTTGCCGCATTTGTTGTAAATTACCGGCGTATTGATACAGATTATCGATTTTTTGATACCCCCACGCCATACCGTTGTTGATTTGCACCAAAACCACCGACACCGGTTGCGTCAAATCGTAAATACTCTGAAAATTCACACCGTAGTCCTGCGTATAATCTATTTCAAACGCGGCATAATCCGCCTCATAATTGACGGCATACACATCGTAAAGTTCCTTGACTATCGGCGCGCAGTCCGCACAATTCTCGCCGTCATAAAAAATATACATAATGCCGCGATTGAGCATTGCCGGGTCATTCGGATACATCTCACGCATTTCTTCTTCGTATTCTCTGATTGCCGGATTATCGCCCGACGAATTGATATATTGTGCCGATGCCTGTCCGCTCAGCAACAAAACCGTTGCCAACGTCCCGAAAAATTGAAACATATTACCCTCCGCCGATTAAAGCGGTGCGCAGGCATTTTCCAACCACTGACGTTCGTGCTCGTTCAAATACGGCGCCACATCGGCATAAACCGTTTGATGATACGTATTCAGCCAAGCCCGCTCATCGCTACTGAGCATATATTTATCTATCAGCCGTTTATCAATAGGCACTTTGGTCAGCGGTATAAATTCCAAAAATCCGTCGTTTTCTTCAACCGTCGCCGTATATTGTAAGTTCTCGATACGAATACCGTATTTGCCTTCTTTATAAATCCCCGGCTCGTCTGAAGTCACCATATTCGGCTTAAATCCGTAGCTACCGTTTGCCGAAATGCTTATCGGTCCCTCATGCACATTGCCGAAACAGGCCACGCCGTGACCGGTGCCGTGTTTATAATCCGCACACAACGCCCACAGTTTTGCACGCGCCAACACATCGAGTTTTTCCCCGCTTGTCCCGACCGGAAAACGCGCCATCGCCAAATCGATATGCGCCTTCAACACGGTTGTGAAATCAGCCACCATATCCGCGGTCGGCTTACCTAAAGCAACGGTGCGCGTAATATCGGTCGTGCCGTCAAAATATTGCCCGCCGCTGTCAAGCAACAACAACGAATTTTCTTTGAGCGCGGCATTTGATTTTTCCGTCGGCTGATAATGCACAATCGCGCCGTTGGCACCGCTGCCGGCTATCGTTGCAAAACTCTCATTGAAAAAATATTCCTGCTCGGCGCGAAATTGATGCAATTTTGCCACCGCATCAAGTTCGGTTTTGCCCTGCCGATTATCCTCGAGCCACGCCAAAAACTTAACCACCGCCGCACCGTCGCGGATATGACAATTTATCATCCCTTGCAACTCGGTCGGATTTTTTTCGGCCTTTTGCAACGCGCAGACATCGTGCGTTTTGAACAACAAGGCCTCCGCATTTGCCAGCTTTTTAATTTTTTCCGGCGCCGTATGCGCATCATACGCAATGGTCTTGCCGCCGGCATTTTGCATAAATGCGGTAAATTCCGTCCACGATTTGACCGGCACATCGGCTTGCAAATTATCGGCAAACAGGGTTACTTCGCCGCTTTTGGAGATGAGCGCAAACGCCCGCACAATCGGCGAATACGGCAAATCACGCGCGTATAAATTCAAAAGCCACGACACGCTGTCCGCCGAAGTCAGCAAATAATAATCCGCCGCGCACTCGGTCAGTTCATCCGTCACCAGCCGACATTTTTCTTCACGACTCAGACCGGCAAATTTAACATCGCGCACCTGCGCTTGCACCGGCAAAGTATTATCAAGCCCCATAAAATCGCCGACATCTACAAACACCAAATTGCGATAGCGGCGCTTCAAAAATTCCATTTCCGCAACCGAGTGACACCACGCATCATAACCGATTTTCTCAATTTTTTCTTCGTTCAACAAATCGCACACATTTTTAAAACGCGGCATCATATCGACCACAGTGATTTCTTCGGCGTTAGTTTCGAGCCGTGCCTGCAATTCATAGCGTCCATCCACCAACAAAAATGCCTTATCCGCCGTCACCACCGCGATTCCCGCCGAGCCGGAAAAACCGCACAATGCTTTCAGTTTATGCTCGCCTTCCAAAATATCCTGCCCGATAAAGCGGTTGCCGTGTGCCACCACATACGCATCAACGCCGTTTTGCTTCATTTTTTCGCGAATTTCTTGTATTTTCATTTATTTAATCCTTTTCAACAACGCGGCGCGCCAGCCGTCTTTTGCATAAATTTTTTGCAACGCCAGACCATATTTTTCGTGTTCGCCGACCACCCACTCGACCTGCTCGTCAATAAAGCCGGAAATCACAGCATAACCGCCGATTCGCAAACTTTTGGCCATATCCGGCGCCATCGCTATCAGCGGCCGCGCCAAAATATTGGCAAAGACCACATCGTATGGCGCATTTTGCCGCACAATTTCGGAATTGTAGCCGTCGCTGTATGCCGCCGTAATCTGCCCGCTGACATCATTATCGAGCGCATTTTGCGCCGTCACTCTGACCGATTCGTCATCAATATCCACCGCCACAATCTCGGCTTTGCGCCACAACTTTGCCGCCGCCAGCGCCAAAATACCCGAGCCGGTGCCGACATCGAGCACTTTTTGCGGTGCCGCCGGCAACAAGCGGTTAATATCGGAAATACCGTTCAAACAACTGACGGTCGTCTGATGTTCCGAGCCGAATGCGGTTGCCGCATAAATCTTAATGCCGATTTTGCCGTGCGTATCGATATTTTTTTCAAAAATGCCGTAAATCACAAAATCATCGGTTTCGACCGGCGCAAATTTAATCACATTTTCTTTGAGCCAGTTTTTTGCTTCCAATACCGAAATTTGATAACTCGGCAACTCAATATTCCACACCTTTGCCGCGGCAATCATCTGTGCCTCATCAACATTTTGCCGCATATAACCGATAAGTTGCTCCTCGCCGTCATCCGTATAGTTTATTTCGACCACCTCAAAAAAATCTTCGGCAAAATTTTCCAACTCCGGCGCGATTTCCGCACACGCCGCAAATGTAACCGTTTTGCAATTTCCCAAACTTTGACTCATTTTTTTTATCTTTCGTTATAACTTTTTTTACCAAAATCGTTTTAATATGTCAAAAGTATATATACTTAAACCTTAAAAAAAGAGTTTACCCATGAAAAAAATATTAATTTCGACTTTAGCGCTTGTTATCTTTTTCAAAGTTACCCCTGCTTTCAGCGAATGCATCGGTCTTGATTGCCCACCGGACAGAGGCGGTCCGGTATCGCAGTTGCAGTATAAGTGGGAAGAATTCAAGAGCGAAGATATTTGGAAACCGGATAACGACAAATATTGGATGAACAAATTCCGCGGCTATAAAAAATATCCGATAAAATTCTACAACGATGCGGATTTATATGCCAACAGCGGTGTCGACAACACACGCACGGTCAATGTGCACGATTATAAGACCTATACACCGGTTTCGGCGCGCAAAGGGCAGATTATGTATGATTCGACGACATACACCATCACCTATCGTCGCGGCAGCGGCGAACGTTATTGCGTCAGCCGTGATGCAACATTTTTGTTGCGCGGCAACTCGATTAAGCTGACACCGGATATGCCGCTCAAACCGGCCGGCGAAGTATATATGAACGGCGAATACTTTATGCTGTTGCGCGTTCCGGGAACTTCTTATGTGATTACGATTGACGACCACGGAAACATTGTGCCGGAATTCGGACAGATTGACAGCCGCGGTTTCTATTTGGTCGGCCGCGATATTATTCAAATCAAGCCGGAAGGAACCATTATCAAATCGTATTCGGACAGCAAAGAAACATATTCCCGTCCGCGTTTCAACTTCTCGGTGACCTACGGTGGTGTCGAAAATAAAGAAATCGCGTTCGTAATTAAAGACGGCAGCGGCGAAGTGCAAACCCGGTTAGTTCCGATGTATAAGAAAATGGTTACGATTAACGGCGTCAGATTTCAGATTATCTACGTCAATTCGAACTATATCGAATACCAGATTGTAAATTAAACATCGTTTGACTCAAGCAAAAAGGCAGGAACATCTCCTGCCTTTTTTTAATAAGCGGATGTTTGTTTTACGCCTAAGACCGCACAGCGACGAATGAGATTCTCACGTCAGCCGTTCCGGCTTCCTCAGAATGACGTAATTTTTTCTTGCACCCCAAAAAAATTAAAAATTCGGAGAACGCGCGTAAATACGAAGGGGTTTTTCAACGACGTGTATAAAAGAAATACACGAGGAGAAAAACCCCAAGTAGTTACCCGTTATACAGTTTTTCCTGTCGCGGATTTTAGTTTGGAGAGTGGGGTTAGAACGCAGATACCCCTTTTGCGCGGTGTAAAACAAAACACACACAAGCGCCGCTAAAAATTCGGAGAACGCGGTAAATACGAAGGGGTTTTTCAACGACGTGTATAAAAGAAATACACGAGGAGAAAAACCCCAAGTAGTTA
>JAFYFJ010000037.1 GCA_017543835.1 Alphaproteobacteria bacterium
ATTTGGAAGTTTTAACCGAAAGCGTCAAAAAAATCGCAGCCAACCAACAAGCACCGATGGCAAACGCACCGGCCTCCATCGAATTCGGCGGCGATGTGGCAAAATCGCTGACCTCATCGTTTGATACATACGCGCGCAATTTGGAAGATTTAACCGAGAGCGTCAAAAAAATCGCGGCCAACCAACAACAAGCACCGGTTATGCCTGCCGCCCCGACATCCATTGAACTCGGCGGCGACTTTTCCAAAGCGCTTACCGCGTCGTTTGAGGCCTATTCGCACAATTTGGAACACTTAACCGAAAGCATCAAGCAAATTGCCGCCAACAATGTGGGACAACAAGCACCGTCTGCTTCCGGCGAAACCGTTTTGCCGAATTTTACGGATTCCATTTCCGCCGTCTTAAAGGAAAATGCGCAACAACAAATGGATGTGTTGAAATCCTTCGGCGAAATGCTTTCCAAAACAATTGCCGATTCGCAACGTGAGCTGGTTTCTTCGATTAAGAGCTCAAACCGCAGTTCGATGATTCTCGGCAAATTTATGGAAGTTCCGGTCGACAAAGCCGACAACGAGCAAAACAGCGCAATTTCCTATTCCAAGGGCAAAGATTTTCAGGTTATCGAGCAAGAGCCGGAAGTCAGTATTTTGAGTGCCTCCGCGGCCGAGAATGTCGGCAATATTCGAACGGTCGACGATAAGCAAACGGTTGAAGCACCGGTTGCCGCAACGCCGAAAGCTCAAAAGCAACAAGAACCGAAGCCGGAACCGAAAAAGGAGCAAAAGCCGGAGCAAAAGAAAGAACAGAAACCGGAACAAAAGAAAGAGCCGGAGCCAAAGAAAGAGCAAAAACCGGAGCCGCAAAAAGAACATAAAAAAGAAGAAAAACTCGATTCGAAAAACGAAGTCAAAACCGAGCCGGCTAAAAAATCCACCCAAGAAAACGGCAAAAAGTCCGAAAATCAGCCAAAGGATGCAAACAAGGATAAGAATGTTGCCAAAGCGGAAAATATAACCCCTAAAAAGCCGAAAGAAGATATTGTTGACCTCAACTTAATGAATCTCGACACCGTTTCCGAGCCGGATTCGCCAGTTAATGACTTTGATTTAAATGAAAACGAAATCGATATCAACGATGCTTTTGCGCAAGTTGCGGCCTCGTTGCAGTCCGAAACAACCGACAGCGCGTCCGATAATTTGTCGCAAGCTTTCGATACCGATTTTTCGGATTCGCCGAAGGCAAAAGACAATGCCGCGACACCGACTCCTAAGCAGAATACAAAGAATTTTGACCCGATGGCGCAGATACGCGACGCGCTTAATTCTTCCGCCGCGGTTTCGCTCGACAACTTTGATGACGATGTTTCGCCGATTTCACTCTCACCGGAAGATGATTTGCAAAGCGCCTTTTCCGCAGATGATGCCTTTGCCGCGCAAGATAATCAAAACAATACGCCGGCCGCCGATACCGCTTCGTCTTTTGCCGACAACAGTTGGGAATATATCGGCGGAAACACCGCACCGAACGAAACTTCGGATGACGGCGACTGGGAATACGAATATGTCGATGAAAACGGCAATCCGATTAACCAAGCGGATGACGGAGCCGAATACGAATATGTTGATGAAAACGGCAACCCGATTAACCCGTCGGACGATGTGGAATACGAATATGTCGATGAAAACGGCAACCCAATTAACCCGTCGGACGATGCGGAATACGAGTATGTCGATGAGGACGGCAACCCGATAGACCCGTCGGATGACGAAGAATGGGAATATGAATATGTTGATGAAAACGGCAACCCGATTAACAATGGTTAGCGCATATCCGCAAAAATATATTTACAAATAAAACGGATACGGTTAAACTGAGGATATTATAGAGGGACAAAGTATGGCAGAAGCAAATATAAACACACCGCAAAACACCGGACCGGCCGTATCTAAAGACAGCTTGTGGTATGTGCACAACTACATTGTGCTGATAGATTATTACGACCGCACGATATCCCGAATTGCCGCACGTTGTGTGCGTATGGGCAATATTGCCTTGGAAGAATACAAGTTTTATCCGTATATTTTAGATGTGTTGGAAGAAATTTGCGATACCGGCAACTATATTTTGGAGCATAAAGAATTACATCCTTATGTCGAAAAGAAAATCGCCGGCGGTGTTGCCGCCTTAAAAAAGAACTTGTCCCTTTATCAAGACGAACTGACCAACAATCAATCGCCGGAGATGTTGCGCGCAGACCCGAACGAAACGCAAAAATTAAACGAAGTCATGAGCAATTTCGATAAGGCAGTCGATCCGACGGTCGGTGCAGGGATGAATATTGATGATTTGATGAACAAATTGATGTCTGAAAACGCTCAAAACGACAGCGAAAATAAACAGGACCAATCATAACTCAACGGAAAGCAAACGCATGAAAAAGTTTTATCAAATAAGTTTCTATATTTTTCTGACGACTTTGGCCATCGTTATGGCGGCGTGTGTGGAAAATCAGGAGATTATCCAAAAAGAGTTTGAAGAAGCGTATCAAGAAAGCTTAAAAGTCGAGCCGCAAAAATCAGAAAAGCAAAATCCGTATATGGTTCGCACACCGGAAGGTGCCAATGCGCTCGATTTGGAAACACCGCTTCGTTGTAATGTCAACTGGGAAGACCAGCAAATGATTTTAACCCTGCCGTATGCCAAATCTGCTTTCAAACTGGAGCGTAACGGTCAAAACGACCCGTTGCCGCGCTTTAAGGTCAACGGCTTTACGTTTGATATGATGCCGGCTGAGCAGGCAATGGTCCGCCTGACCAAAGAAGCGGGAATTCGCATTTCGTCGGCTGACGGTCCATATACCAGTATTTCGGCGCAAGATTTGCAAGGCGAATTTTCCGAAGTCATTAAGATGATTGCCGAATCTGCCGGTGTTTATTACTCCTACAATGCCAAAGATAAGATTCTGACTATGAGCCGCCATGCCAATATGACGTTGTATATGCCGCATTCGCGCCCGATTATGCTCGGTTTGCTTGATGTGATTCGCGGTGCCGGCATTACCAACATTGTGGCCAACTGGTCGGATTATTCGATAACTTTTGATGCCGATGTCGATACGCAAAAGAAGATGACCGAGCTGATTAAATTTTTTGAAAGCAGCCCGACGCTCGTTGCGTATGATGTCAGCGTATTCCGCCTTTATCCGTTTGACCAGTCGAAAGATATTGAGTGGAAAGAGATGCTGAACGCGTTTGATTTCGGCTCGATTACCACGGCGCAGGCCGGTGTCATCGGCCGCATTTTGACCACCACCAACGATATTTCGGTTGAAAAGTTGCAACAATTTCTCGGCAATCAAGCCAGAATTGAAGCAGTTTCTGAGGGCAAATTTGTTGTGCCGAACTTGTGGTTAGCGCGGTTTGATATCGGTAAATGCAGCGCTCCTGGCGCTGACCCTTACGGAATGTCTATCTTGGCTAAGGCTTCGGTTGAAAAAGGCAACCAAATCTTTACGGATGCAACAGTTGAAGTTACCGACGGTCAGGTCACAAAATTCAATATTCGCAGCAAACTCGGCGAAAACTTCTTGATGATTGGCTTACCGAATGAATTGTTCGGCATCGATTCGCCGAAATCGGAAACAATCATCTTTATGGTTCCGCGTTTGATTCGCACCCTGAAAACAAATGAAAAAGTAAAAAACAATCTTTAACTTTGACGAGGTTTTATTATGGTAGAGGCACCAAATTCAAATCAACCGAGAAAATTAAGAAAAATCAAACGGGTGAAAGTTCAGCCGACCAATCAGCCGACCAGTTTCGGCACACCGACAAAAGTCAACTACACGCAGTCGGAACAGTCGTCGGTGCAATCTCCGGATTCATTTTTTGCGGATAACGGAGATAATGTGATTTATGACAACAACGGCGAAGCGGAGAGCATTCACTTCATTACCGACGCGGAATTGTATAACGAACACACCGAGTCGATTAAAGATATTTTGATGAACAAAAATGTTCAGTTGCTGATGCTTATTGCCTGCTTAATCGGTGCTTTGCTCGGATATATTGCGGCGCCGCGTTCACGCACCGTTGCCGGTCACGGCTTGGAAGGCGTTGTCTTTAACTCGGACGTCCCGAAAGGACGCAGCCGTTGCGGTTTGGTTGAATATCAGCAACCGTGCGTTTTGTATATTGTTAACCCGAAAACGCAAGAAGTATCGGGCAAAGATTTTTATGCCACCGCGGCCAAATGGACCGGACGAGAGGCCTATATGATTGAAATCAACAATATGCACTACGGTCAACAACGCATTAAACCGGGGCAAATTGCCGCCATCAACATACCGGCGCTTTAATTTGCTCTTTGGCACGAAAAACAACCGAAAAGAAGGCACAAAATCCGCCTTCTTTTTTTTTATTTTTCCCGTTTGCACCGAAAATTGAAATAAAATGCAAAAAAATGCTTGCAAAGCGCAAAAAAAGTATATACAAGAGAGCATAATTGTTCGGTTGCGATATTTTGCTTGCTTTTTAAATAAAGCTGTGCTATTTATAGCGCCGAATGTTTGTGTAATGTAATTAACTAAAGAGAAGAAAAATGGCTACACCAAAGAAAAAAGTATCTAAATCTCGTCGCGATATGCGCCGTTCGCATGATGCCTTGACGCCGAATGCGTATCAGGAATGCCCGAATTGCGGCGAACTGAAAAGACCACACCATGTTTGCCCGAAATGCGGCCAATATGATGGTAAAGATGTTGTTGCTCAAAAGGCGGCAAAATAATCTTTTTGAACTTATAAAATATGGAGCAGGTTTTGTCTGAGAATAATCTGGTCATATCTGTAGATGCGATGGGGGGAGATAATTCCCCTCGCATCGTAGTAGAAGGGATAAATTTAGCACATAAAAATAATCCCGACATACATTTTTTGTTGTTTGGCGATGAAGAAAAAATCAGCGCCGATTTCAAACGTTTTCCGCAAATGAAGAATTATTGCAAAATTATTCATACGCCGGAGTTTGTTCGCAACGAAGATAAACCGTCGCAAGTTATCCGCAACAAAAATACCAGTATGTATATGGCAATTGATGCTGTTCGCCGAGGCGAAGCCGAAGCCGTTATCTCCGCCGGAAATACCGGTGCCCTGATGGCTATCTCCAAAATGTTATTAAAAACAATTCAACGCATTCATCGTCCGGCAATTTGCACCAATATTCCGCATAAGAGCGGTATGTGCGTTATGCTCGACTTGGGCGCCAACACCGAATGCAGTGCCGTCAATTTGGCGGAATTTGCAATTATCGGCAACATTTTAGCGCGTCACACTTTGGAAATCGAGCGGCCGCGTATTGCTTTGCTGAATATCGGGGCAGAAGAAATGAAAGGTCGTGAAGAGATTCATCAGGCGGCGAAAATGATAAAAAGCACACACCTCGATTTGAACTTCATCGGCTACATCGAGCCGCACCAAATCGGCGAGGGCTATGCCGATGTTATCGTATCTGACGGCTTTACCGGCAATATCGCGCTCAAAACAATGGAAGGCACGGCCAAACTTATTTCCGGCTTACTTAAAGGCACCATCAAAAAATCGATATGGGCAAAAATCGGCTTACCGTTTTTGTTGCCGGTTATTTTTACCCTAAAAAAACGGATGGACCCGCGCAAATATAACGGCGCAATGTTTGTCGGCTTGAACGGTTTGTCGGTCAAGAGTCACGGCGGAACCGATTCGCTCGGCTTTTCGTATGCCATCGACAATGCTTCAAAGTTGGTGCGTCAGCACTTTGTGCAAACGATTCGTGATGAAGTTGAACACGTTGATTTAGACGAATTATCTCAGGATATTTTATACGATGTATATTAGAAGCGAACTTATCGGCTTCGGGCACTATTTGCCGAACAAAATTTTAACCAATGATGATTTATCACAAATGGTCGAAACCAATGATGAATGGATTCGCACGCGCACCGGTATATGCTTGCGTCATATTGCGGCCGACGACGAAACAACCTCAGTTTTGGTCTCAAAAGCCGTTGAAAAAGCCATCAAAAACTCCGGCTTATTGCCCCAAGATATCGATTTGTTGATTGTTGCCACCGTAACACCGGACAACACTACGCCGTCAACCGCGACCAAGGTTGCGGGTATGCTTGGATTCAGAGCCGGCGCAATCGCGTTTGATATTTCGGCCGCTTGCTCCGGCTTTGTGTATGCGCTGACTATGGCGGATAATATGATTCGTTTGGGACAAATCAAAACGGCAGCCATTGTCGGTGCCGAGTGTGTTTCTAAAATTATCGATTGGACCGACCGCAACACTTGCGTTTTGTTCGGTGACGGTGCCGGTGCGGCAATTTTGCGCGCAACCAAAGGCACAGGGACATCGAAAGACACGGGCGTGTTGAGCACTTGCCTCTATGCCGACGGCGCACAATACGACCACCTCAAATCTACCGGCGGCGTTTCCTCTACTCAAACGGCCGGCTTTGTGCAAATGGACGGCAAAGAAGTATTTAAGCACGCGGTTGTCAGCTTATCGGAAGCCGCAGAAACTGCTCTGCAACGCGCCAAAATCAGCAAAAAAGAAATTGACTGGCTCATTCCGCATCAAGCAAACATCCGCATTATTGAAAGCGTGGGCGAACGTTTGGAATTGCCAAAAGAAAAAGTTATCGTATCGGTTGACCATCACGGCAACACCTCGGCGGCCTCGATTCCGTTGGCACTTTCCGAAAATATGGAAGCCGGACGTTTTCATAAAGGCGATGTGATTGTGATGACGGCAATGGGCGCCGGATTCACTTGGGGCGGCGCAGTTATTCGGCTCTAAAAGTCAAAATATCATCAACAAATCTTAAAGACCGAATATCTTTCGGTCTTTTTTTAATATTTTACAAAAAAACGCTTGACTTTTGTCTAAAAATTAGAGTATGATAAAATATAAAGTAATCATTCGGGAGAAAAACGATGGAAAAGAAAGATTGGAAAACTCTGTGCATGGGGGCTGTTATCGCCATCGGTGGCATTGTCGGCATAACTTCTTGCGAAAACAAAAATGAAAATCAAGATAACAACACAAAGGCCAAAGAGAAAGAAATGCTTGTCAAGCTCTGGCATGAAGCCATCGACAATATGAGCACAGGCTTGATTTACGGATTTGATGGTCCGGTCGATAATCCGAAAGTATTAAAAAACAAGCTGGAAGAAATGAGAAAGAGAATCAACCCGGAATATACTCTCCGTCACGTAGGCGTGCCATATAAAGATGAATTTGATGTAGTTCATTTCGACTACGTAACGCCGAATTCAACCAAGGATAATTCTAAAAAACAAGTTGAAGAACAAGTTGAAGAACAAGTTTCCGCCAAGCAGGACAGACCTGAAAAGAAAGAGCCGCCGAAGGGTTCTATCAGCAAAGACGCGTTTATCATCAATGCTCTGCTTGAACAAAAGAGTGGCGGCCGCGGCGGCAAAAAATCGTAAAACAGATTACTCCGACACAAAAATCCCTCAGCCAATGTTGAGGGATTTTTTAATATAATAATATTACAGTCACCCCTCGCTGAGCCGACAGGCGAATGCGTCAAGGGGTCTTCCGATTAAAATAAGCGCTATCGCAAAGATAAGATACCTTGATGCACGGATGCACAGCACCGTGCAAGGTATGACATTATTTACAAAGAAAGATTTTCTCGCCGTAAATAAAATACGGCAATGGTTTCGGATAATGAGGCAGATACGCAGTTACCCTTTGCGCGCCGTTTAAACCTCAGCCATCGAGCCGTAAAATGCGCAGAACGTACGTAAAACGCAAAAAATCGGAGAATTAGGTTAGTACGCAGGAAGATTTCAACGACGTGTACACAAAATAGTACACGAGGAGAAATCTTCCAAGTAATAATCAATTATACGATTTTTTAACCTACCACGAGTATGTGGTGCGGCGAATATAGCGACTCAACCTCCTATAAGGGCAAGGTAATGAGAACCCTCAAGCCTCCTAATTCGCTGTCGGACAATTCGATTGAACCGCCGTGAGATACCACCACATCTTTGGCAATAGAAAGCCCCAAACCGACGCCGCCGGTTTCTTTGTTACGCGAGCCGTCAACGCGATAAAACGCCTTAAACACATCTTCGCGCTTATCTGCCGGAATACCCGGTCCGTCGTCGTCAATACTGAGCTGAACGTGTTTCGCGTCGCTGTCGAGATGCACCGCGATTGTTTTGCCGTAATGGAACGCATTTTCGATAACGTTCGTAATCGCACGACGCAACGCTTGCTCACGTCCTTGCACCGCACTCACGTCATAATTGGTCGCAAACCGAATCATTGCGTTTGAATTTTTGCGATATTTGCCGATAATGCTCGAAACCATCTCGTTAAGGTCGATAAAGGTCGGCTTTTCACCGCCCTCACCGCTCACAAACGCCAAATAACCGTCGAGCATCTTCTCCATCTCGTTAATATCCTGCACAAACTCTTGATTTTCTTTGCTATCCGGCAACATTGCCATTTGCAGTTTCATCCGCGTCAACGGTGTGCGCAAATCGTGCGAAACGCCGGCAAGCATCTGTGTGCGTTCGGAAATCTGGCGCAAGATGCGCTCTTTCATCTTCGTAAACGCCAGACCGGCACGACGCACTTCAATCGAACCATACGGCTTAAACTTGGTGTTGATACCTTTACCGAAATCTTCCGCCGCGTCAGCCAGTTGTGCAATCGAGCGCACTTGCACCCGCAAGAACAGAGCCGCGACCACAAACAGTAACAACCCACTGCCAATCATCCATAACACAAAGCCGAAAATAGACGTGCTGAAAATATTTTTCGCCGGCGTATCGAACACATATAATCCGCGGTCGGTATCGATTAAAACATTAAGATTCGAGTGATGCGCTGTTAAGAAAACTTCCGTATTTGCCAGCGGAAACTTTTTATCCAGCGCAGCGTTCAAATAGCGGGTAGCAAACTGGTCGTGCTTTTTGTTTTCGCGCCAAACCGTATGCTTGCTGTCGTTATCAAAAAAGCTGACCTCGAGCCCGTATTGCGTTGCCGCCATTGTCTTAATGCGTTCAAAGTCAAAATCTTCCTGATGCAACTGAATAATAAACGCCATATTTTCCGCCATATTATCGGAAAGTTTGCGCCCGACGCGCGTCCAACTGCTGTTCAAAAATGTATAAATCGACACCACCTGCACCACAATCAGCGGCACAAAAATCAGCAACATTGTTCTGAAAAACATGGTTTTCGGCATAAACTTACGTTTCATCCAAGTTAAAAAGTTATCGATTTTTTTCGGAAATCTAATATGCATTTTCCTCTCCTATTCCGTTAACAACATATACCCCTTACCGCGCACGGTCTGTAAATAGCGCGGATTTTTTGAATCTGTTTCGATTTTTTTGCGAAGTCGCGTAATCTGCACATCTATCGAGCGCGGGCTTTGTCCGACCCCGAGCAATTCCGCCAACCGCTCACGCGTAAAAATCTGTCCGCTTTTCTGCCCCAAAATACTCAAAATCGACTGTTCGACCGGCGTAATGTGAATCGTGCCGACATCGCGCCGACTGAACTCCTTTGTGAGCAAATCATAACTGCACTCGCCAAACTTCAAAACCTGCACATTTTCTTTTTGTTTGGCAGGCACGCGCCGCAGAATATTATTGATGCGCAGCACCAACTCTTTCGGCTCAAACGGCTTCGGCAAATAATCGTCGGCGCCGGCTTCAAGCCCGACAATTCGGTCTTCCGTTTCGCCCATAGCCGTCAGCACAATCGCCGGCACATCGCTTTCTTTTCTGAACTTTTGCAAAAACTCGATACCGGTTTCGTTCGGCATCATCACATCAACAATCAGCAAATTGAAACAATACTGCTTGAGAAACATCCGCGCATTTTCGGCATCTTTGGCACCGGTCACGGCAAAACCGTTTTCTTGCAAATAGCGTTGCAACAAACTGCGCAAACGCGCATCGTCATCAATCACCAAAATATGCGGACAATCACTCATCATCGGCGTTTATCCTTATTTTTTGCCGCGGGCCTCTTTTGTTTTTTTCGCCGCTTGGGATTTAGCCGATTTACCCGTCATTTTTTCGGCAACCGCCTTCACCGCCGATGCCATTTTTTTAATCGGATTTCGCCTGCGTTCTTCTTCCTCTTTCACATAATCCAAGCTTCTCTGATAGTATTGATAGCCGGTAATAAAGGTCAGCACGGCAGCAACCCACAACAGAACCTCGCCGACAAAGCCCCACCAAATCCACAAATCTTTGAACAGCATCATCGCGAGCGCCGTCATCTGAAAAGTGGTTTTCCATTTTGCCAACTTTGTGACCGGCAAACCGACATTAACCTCGCGCAAAAATTCGCGCAAA
Source organism: Alphaproteobacteria bacterium (assembly GCA_017543835.1). Lineage (GTDB taxonomy): Bacteria > Pseudomonadota > Alphaproteobacteria > RF32 > CAG-239 > RUG410. The sequence continues at coordinate 10,392 of JAFYFJ010000037.1, forward strand.
CCCGATACCAAAATTTCGCGGCATAAAATTACAAACACGGCGATAACCGTATAATTCCAAGAATACATATCCGGCTTGACCAAAATCACCACCAACGCGGTTGCCACCAACAATTTATCGGCAATCGGGTCCAACAAACGACCGAACGCCGATGTTTGATTCCACGCGCGTGCCAAATAACCGTCGAGATAATCCGTAATCGAGGCCGCTATAAACAAAGCGCCCGCAAACATCGCCCACGCAAAAGTATTAAACGGCGCAAAATTAAACACGGATACGAAAATCAGCGGTATTACCAAAATCCGCGAAATCGTCAACATATTCGGTAAATTATACACGAGAGTCTCCCACTAAAAAATCCAAAAATTAACGTTAATTATGCTTTTAACTATAAACAAATTTTTCAATTATGAAAGTATTTATATATTTTTTCCGCCGTTTTTTTGCTGATTCCGCCGACTTTTTGCAAATCGGTCACACTCGCCGCTTTAATTTGTTCGACCGAGCCGAAAAAATTCAGCAAATCGCGTTTGCGCTTGGCACCGATACCCTCAATTTCATCAACCGCCGACTTAAACATCGATTTACCGCGCTTTTTGCGATGGGTGCCGATAGCGAAACGGTGCGCCTCATCACGAATATTTTGCATATAAAAAGCTATCGGTGACTGAAAAGGCAAATCGAAACTCATCCGTCCCAAAATATGATAAAACTCCTTACCGGCGTTGCGCTCCGGTCCTTTGGAAATCGCAATAATCGTGATGCCGCTCAAATCATAGCCGGCAAGTGCTTCGTGCACC